>NZ_JBMDKO010000002.1:0-297778 GCF_057809755.1 Pseudomonas sp. FG13 | reverse complement strand
ATTAAAGCCGCTGTCGACAGATAGACCGCCATCGCGAGCAGGCTCGCTCCCACAGGTTCTGTGTTTCAACCGATAAAAAGAGAAATCGGACATGGCTGGCACGCAAACTCCACTGTGCACCGCGTTGCTGATCGATGGGGAGCTTGTCTCCGGCGAGGGATTTGTCGAGCCAATCCTCAACCCGGCCACCGGCGAGGTACTGGCCCATATCGCCGAGGCCAGCATCGAGCAGGTCGAGGCAGCGATCCTGGCCGCCCACCACGCCTTCGACGGATGGTCGCGCACCACCCCGCAACAACGCTCGAACCTGCTGCTGGAGATCGCCAGCGCCGTCGAAAAGCATGCCGATCACCTGGCCCGTCTCGAATCGCTGAACTGCGGCAAGCCATTGCACCTGGCGCGGCAGGACGACCTCAGTGCCACAGTGGATGTGTTCCGTTTCTTCGCCGGCGCCGTGCGCTGCCAGACCGGCCAGCTCAGCGGTGAGTACCTGCCCGGCTACACCAGCATGGTGCGCCGCGACCCGATCGGCGTGGTCGCGTCCATCGCACCGTGGAATTACCCGATCATGATGGCCGCCTGGAAAATCGCCCCGGCCCTGGCCGCCGGCAACACCCTGGTGTTCAAGCCCTCGGAACACACGCCGCTGTCCATCCTCGCCCTGGCGCCACTGCTGGCCGAGATCCTGCCCCGGGGTGTCATCAACGTCATCTGCGGAGGCGGCGAAGGGGTCGGCAGCCATCTGGTCAGCCATCCCAAAGTGCGCATGGTCTCGCTGACCGGCGATATCGTCACCGGCCAGAAAATCCTCCAGGCTGCGGCGAAAACCCTCAAGCGCACGCATCTGGAGCTGGGAGGCAAGGCCCCGGTGATCGTCTGCAACGACGCCGACATCCAGGCGGTGGTCGATGGCGTGCGCACCTACGGCTATTACAACGCCGGCCAGGATTGCACCGCGGCCTGCCGGATCTACGCCCAGGGCGCCATTCACGACCGGCTGGTGGCCGAACTCGGTACGGCAGTCAGCAGCCTGCGTTTTGCCGGCAAACGCGACGCCGACAACGAAATCGGCCCGTTGATCAGCACCCGCCAGCGCGACCGCGTCGCCAGTTTCGTCGAACGCGCCCTCGGCCAACCGCACATCGAACGCATCACCGGCGCGGCGGTGCATTCCGGTGCCGGCTTCTATTACCAACCGACCTTGCTGGCCGGCTGTAAGCAAAGCGATGAAATCGTCCAGCGCGAAGTGTTCGGCCCGGTGGTCACCGTGACCCGCTTCGACGAACTCAGCCAGGCGGTGGATTGGGCCAACGATTCCGAATACGGCCTGGCATCCTCGGTATGGACCCAGAACCTGGACAAGGCGATGCAGGTGGCGGCGCGCCTGCAATACGGCTGCACCTGGATCAACAGTCACTTCATGCTGGTCAGCGAAATGCCCCACGGCGGCCTGAAGCGCTCGGGCTATGGGAAGGACCTGTCCAGTGACTCGCTCCAGGACTACAGCGTGGTACGCCACATCATGGCCCGTCACGGCCAGCATCTATAAACAGCACTACGCTGATAACAGGCCATCCATGGCGCTTCACCATTGAAAAACTGCCCCGACCATAATTAAAGCAAGAGGGATTCCCATGTACGCGCACAACACCGTATTGCTCAGTGCAATCACCCTGGCGCTGCTGACCAGCCTCAGCGTCCAGGCCGCCGAACCGCTCAAGACCGTTGGCAAGGGCGAAGGCCAGTTGGATATCGTGGCCTGGCCGGGTTACATCGAACGAGGCGAAAGCGACAAGGCCTACGATTGGGTGACCGGTTTCGAGAAGGAAACCGGCTGCAAGGTCAATGTGAAAACCGCCGCGACCTCCGACGAAATGGTCAGCCTGATGAGCAAGGGTGGCTACGACCTGGTCACGGCCTCGGGCGACGCTTCGTTGCGGTTGATCGCCGGCAAGCGGGTGCAACCGATCAACACTGCATTGATCCCCAATTGGAAGAACCTCGATCCGCGCCTCAAGGACGCGCCGTGGTACGTGGTCAACCAGCAGACCTACGGCACGCCATATCAGTGGGGACCGAACGTGTTGATGTACAACACCAACGTATTCAAGCAGGCCCCCACCAGTTGGAGCGTGTTGTTCAGCGCCCAGGCCCTGCCCGATGGCAAGCCGAACAAGGGCCGCGTGCAGGCCTACGACGGTCCGATCTACATTGCCGATGCGGCGCTGTACCTCAAGACCGCCAAGCCCGAGCTGGGCATCAAGGATCCGTATCAACTCGACGAAGCCCAATACAAGGCCGTGCTGGAGCTACTGCGGGCCCAGCAACCGTTGATCCACCGCTACTGGCATGACACCACCGTGCAGATGAGTGACTTCAAGAACGAAGGGGTGGTGGCGTCCGGAGCCTGGCCGTATCAGGTCAATGGCCTGATCAACGAAAAACAACCGATCGCCTCGACCATTCCGAAAGAAGGCGCCACCGGCTGGGCCGACACCACCATGCTCCACGCCGAGGCCAAGCACCCCAACTGCGCCTACAAATGGATGGACTGGTCGCTGCAACCAAAGGTCCAGGGTGACGTGGCAGCGTGGTTCGGCTCCTTGCCGGCAGTGCCCGCGGCGTGCCAGGGCAGCGAGCTGCTGGGGGCCGAAGGGTGCAAGACCAACGGCTTCGACCAGTTCGACAAGATCGCCTTCTGGAAAACCCCACAGGCCGAGGGCGGCAAGTTCGTGCCGTACAGCCGCTGGACCCAGGATTACATCGCGATCATGGGCGGGCGGTAAGGTCAGTCTCTCGCCACGAAAGTGGCGATGAACACTGCCTTTGTGGCGAGGGGATTCATCCCCGCTGGGCTGCGAAGCAGCCCCAAAGCAGTCTACTGAATTCACCTGACAAACCGAGTTGGTGGGATTCAGGGGCTGCTTCGCAGCCCAGCGGGGATGAATCCCCTCGCCACAGGACAGTGTTCCCATCATTGAAATTTCATGCCGCACCGCTTTATGGAGCACCGCCCCATGACACTCGCAGTCCAGTTCACCCAGGTTTCCCGTCAATTCGGCGAGGTGAAGGCCGTTGACCGGGTCTCCATCGACATCGAGGACGGCGAGTTCTTTTCCATGCTGGGCCCCTCCGGGTCGGGCAAGACCACCTGCCTGCGGCTGATTGCCGGTTTCGAACAGCCGAGCGCCGGTTCCATCCGCATCCATGGCGAGGAGGCCGCCGGGCTGCCGCCCTATCAACGGGACGTCAACACGGTGTTCCAGGATTACGCCCTCTTTCCCCACATGAACGTACGCGACAACGTGGCCTACGGCTTGAAAGTCAAAGGCGTCGCCAAGGCCGAGCGAATCAAACGTGCCGACGAAGCGCTGGAGATGGTGGCCCTGGGCGGCTATGGCGAACGCAAACCGGTGCAGCTCTCCGGCGGCCAACGCCAGCGCGTCGCCCTGGCCCGTGCGCTGGTCAATCGCCCGCGGGTCTTGCTGCTGGACGAACCCCTGGGCGCCCTCGACCTGAAGCTGCGCGAACAGATGCAAGGCGAATTGAAGAAACTGCAACGCCAGTTGGGCATCACCTTCATTTTCGTCACCCATGACCAGACCGAGGCTTTGTCGATGTCCGACCGGGTGGCGGTGTTCAACAAGGGCCGCATCGAACAGCTGGATACACCGCGCAACCTGTACATGAAACCGGCGACCACCTTCGTCGCGGAATTTGTCGGCACCTCCAACGTGATTCGTGGCGAACTGGCGCGACAGCTGAGCGGTTATCCACAGCCGTTTTCGATCCGCCCGGAACACGTGCGTTTCGCTGAGGGCCCGTTGGGCGGCCATGAAATCGAAGTCCAAGGACTGCTTCACGACATTCAATACCAGGGCAGCGCCACCCGCTACGAGTTGAAACTGGAAAACGGCCAGACTCTGAACCTCAGTCAGGCCAACACTCAGTGGGCCGACAGCACCGCTCAGCACCAGACCGGCCAGCAGCTCAGGGTCCGCTGGGCCCGCGAGGCGATGATTACCCTGCACGACACTGTCGGCGGCGAGGCCTGAGATGAATACACTGGCTCTCCCCCGGACACCTGCACCGGGTTCGCTGCGACGGTTTTCCAACCTGCTGTACCGACGGCCCAACCTTTACCTGTCGATGCTGCTGGTACCGCCGCTGATCTGGTTCGGCGCGATCTACCTGGGCTCGCTGCTGACCTTGCTGTGGCAAGGCTTCTACACCTTCGACGATTTCACCATGGCGGTCACGCCGGACCTGACCCTGGCGAATTTCGCGGCACTGTTCCAACCGTCGAACTTCGACATCATCCTGCGCACCGTGAGCATGGCCATCGCGGTGTCCATCGCCAGCGCCGTCGTCGCGTTTCCCATCGCCTATTACATGGCGCGCTACACCAGCGGCAAGACCAAGGCGTTTTTCTACATCGCGGTGATGTTGCCCATGTGGGCCAGCTACATCGTCAAGGCCTATGCCTGGACATTGTTGCTGGCCAAGGGCGGCGTGGCGCAGTGGTTCATCCAGCACCTGGGCCTGGGGCCGGTGTTGCAGTTCGTGCTGGAAATCCCCGGCGTCGGCGGCAGCACGCTATCCACTTCGCACCTGGGACGCTTCCTGGTGTTTGTCTATATCTGGCTGCCGTTCATGATCCTACCGATCCAGGCGTCCCTGGAACGCCTGCCGCCCTCGCTGCTGCAAGCCTCGGCGGACCTGGGTGCCAAGCCACGCCAGACGTTCATGCAAGTGGTCCTGCCGCTGTCGGTCCCGGGCATCGCCGCCGGCTCGATCTTCACCTTCTCGCTGACCCTGGGGGATTTCATCGTGCCCCAGCTGGTGGGCCCGCCGGGCTACTTCGTCGGCAGCATGGTCTACGCCCAGCAAGGCGCCATCGGCAACATGCCCATGGCCGCCGCCTTCACGCTGGTGCCCATCGTGCTGATCGCCATTTACCTGTCTATCGTCAAGCGCCTGGGGGCTTTCGATGCACTCTGATTCTTCATCCCGGGCTTCATGGGGTTTGCGCATCGCGGCTTGGGGCGGGCTGGTGTTCCTGCACTTCCCGATCCTGATCATCTTCCTCTATGCCTTCAACACTGAGGACGCCGCGTTCAGCTTCCCGCCCCAGGGCATGACCCTGAAATGGTTCAGCGTGGCCTTCGCCCGTCCAGACGTGCTGGAGGCGATCAAGCTGTCGTTGCAGATCGCGACCATCGCCACACTGATCGCCATGGTGCTCGGCACGTTGGCCTCGGCAGCGCTGTATCGCCGCGACTTCTTCGGCAAGCAGGGCATCTCGCTGATGCTGATCCTGCCCATTGCCCTGCCGGGGATCATCACCGGCATTGCGTTACTGGCCACGTTCAAGACCCTGGGAATCGAACCGGGCATGTTCACCATCGTCGTCGGTCACGCGACCTTCTGTGTGGTGATCGTCTACAACAACGTCATCGCCCGGCTGCGCCGCACCTCCCACAGCCTGATCGAGGCCTCGATGGACCTGGGGGCCGATGGTTGGCAGACCTTCCGCTACATCATCCTGCCCAATCTCGGCTCGGCCCTGCTGGCCGGCGGCATGTTGGCGTTCGCGCTGTCGTTCGACGAAATCATTGTCACCACCTTCACTGCCGGCCACGAACGTACCCTGCCGCTCTGGCTGCTCAACCAACTCAGCCGCCCCCGCGACGTGCCGGTGACCAACGTCGTCGCCATGCTCGTGATGCTGGTGACCATGCTGCCGATACTGGGCGCCTATTACCTGACCCGTGGGGGTGAGAGCGTGGCGGGTAGCGGGGGGAAATAGCGATGACCCCATGTGGGAGCGAGCCTGCTCGCGAAAGCGGTGCTCCAGTCAGTGCAAGGGTTGCCTGATGGAACGCCTTCGCGAGCAGGCTCGCTCCCACAAAAAAACAACAACTTGAGAGGACATGGACATGCAAACCAAACTGCTGATCAACGGTCGCCTGGTGAATGGCGAAGGTCCTGGACAGGCCGTGTTCAATCCGGCGCTGGGTCGGGTGCTGGTGGAAATCAACGAAGCCAGCGAAGCCCAGGTCGACGCCGCCGTGCGCGCCGCCGATGACGCCTTCGACACCTGGTCGCAGGTCCCACCCAAGGACCGTTCCCTGCTATTGCTCAAACTGGCCGACGCCATTGAAGCCCATGGCGAAGAACTGGCGAAGCTGGAATCGGACAACTGCGGCAAACCCCTGAGCGCCGCCCTGAACGACGAGATTCCGGCCATTGCCGACGTGTTCCGTTTCTTCGCCGGCGCCAGTCGCTGCATGAACGGCTCGGCGGGGGGCGAGTACCTGCCGGGGCATACCTCGATGATCCGTCGCGATCCGGTGGGCGTCATTGCCTCCATCGCGCCCTGGAACTATCCACTGATGATGGTTGCCTGGAAAATCGCCCCGGCCCTGGCCGCCGGCAATACTGTTGTGCTCAAGCCGTCGGAACAGACGCCCCTGACGGCGCTGCGTCTGGCGGAACTGGCCTCGGAGATTTTCCCGGCGGGCGTACTCAACGTGGTGTTCGGTCGTGGGCAGACCGTCGGCCAGCCGCTGATCACGCACCCGAAAGTGCGCATGGTTTCGCTGACCGGCTCCATCGCCACCGGTTCGCACATCATTTCCAGCACCGCCGACAGCGTCAAACGCACCCACATGGAACTGGGCGGCAAGGCCCCGGTGATCATCTTCGACGACGCCGACATCGACGCCGCCGTGGAAGGCATCCGCACCTTCGGTTTCTACAATGCCGGCCAGGATTGCACTGCGGCCTGCCGCATCTATGCCCAGCGAGGTATCTATGAGCAGTTCGTCGAAAAACTCGGCGCCGCGGTGGGCAGTATCAAGTACGGTCTGCAAACCGCACCGGACACCGAGATGGGCCCGCTGATCACCGCCCAGCATCGCGACCGCGTGGCCGGGCTCGTCGAACGCGCCATCGCCCAGCCACATATCCGTTTGATCACCGGTGGCAAGGCCGTGGACGGCAACGGGTTCTTCTTCGAACCGACGGTACTGGCCGATGCCCAGCAGGACGATGAGATCGTGCGCCGGGAGGTCTTCGGCCCGGTGGTGTCCGTCACCCCGTTCCTCGATGAAGCGCAGGTACTGGACTGGGCCAACGATTCGGACTATGGCCTGGCCTCATCGGTATGGACCCGAGACGTCGGCCGGGCCCATCGCCTGTCGGCACGCTTGCAATATGGCTGCACCTGGGTGAATACCCACTTCATGCTCGTCAGCGAAATGCCCCATGGCGGTCAGAAGCATTCCGGGTATGGCAAGGACATGTCCATGTACGGGCTGGAGGACTACACGGTGGTGCGGCATGTGATGTTCAAGCATTGATCCGAAGAGCCCATCACACCACGACTGGGCAACAAACCTGGTCGTGGTCAGGCGAGGGTCAGTAAGGGACTATCAATTCGACCGAGGGGAAATAGTTGCGGTAACGTTTGGCATCCCGGGTCAACAAAGTCAGGCCCTTCACAGCGGCATGGGCGCCAATGAAAAAATCGGCCAGTACATTAGTCTTTCCGCCACCTACCTTGCGATAGCGCACAAAAGCCTTGCCGGCCAAAAACAACGCCGGTCGAGGTATCTCCAGCATCAACAGACCCAGTTCAGTAACAGCCTCATCCAATGCTTCAAAAGTGGAAAAAGTCTGGGAGAGTTCGGCATAGACAATCGGGTTGATGGCGAGGTCATGGATCTGGGATTGGGCACGCAACTGCTGGATGGACCAGTCAGCCCAAACAGGGTCGTCTTCCAGAACATCAATCAACACGTTGGTGTCGACCAACACCATCAATCGTCACCTCGTAACAGCGCCATCAGCTCATCGGTGCGCCACTTGATATCCGCCTTGCCACGGGCAGCTTCGAAGCGATCGCGAACCGCTTTTTCTGCGGTTCGAGGCTTACCGGCTTGCAGCACCACTTCTCCCTGTGCGTTAACACTGAACTCGACCGCACAACCTGGAATCAGGTGCAACGCATCGCGAATGGGCTTGGGAATGGTGACCTGCCCCTTACTTGTCATTGTCGTCGACACTGTCTTCTCCTTCGATGTATTACCTCAACAAGAAAAGTAATACTTCAAGTACGAACCTGCAACCGCCGCTGATCGTAGGCAAACGCTCTTTGCCTCTTGGGAAAATGCGGCATTTCAAAACCGCGAAACACTCCTCATCGCATCCACCAGGTAACGCATGGCGATCCGGTCGTTTTCCGACAGCTCGCGGTAGCGTTCCACCAGTCGCAGTTCCTCCAGGCTAAGGCGCCGCGTCCGGCGCGCGTTGTGCAGGCATGGAAAGAATCCCAGCATTTCGGCAATGCCCTGTAGTTTCGTCATGAACAGTGTCCTTGTGTACGTCGAATTGATTCCCGGAGCCTGCCGGGCCCGCGGACGGAACCCCTTTGCCAAGCTAAAGAATAGGGGCGATTCACACAGCGAGGAGGCAGTTTTAGAGTAATTAGTCAAAAAAATGCAGATGTCTCCGAGAAAAAAGAAATATCTGTAAGAAAATTTAACCAAGCCACGCTTTCCTTTCTCAGCCGTCGACGTATCCCTATGATTTTGCGCCTCGGTGAACCGATCCGGTTATCAAGCATCTGTTCTAACGTTGTTTGGCCAAAGGCATGTCCGAACTCCTTTATCAGTTTTATCAGTCCTTGTTGCCAGGAACGGCTGGGGATTGTTTCGAGAAAGGTCGTATTTATGCATCGCAGGAATCTGCTCAAGGCCTCCATGGCTTTCGCCGCCTATACCGGGCTTTCGGCTTCGGGTCTTATGGCAGCACGGGCCTGGGCCGCCGATCAGACGGCAGACGGCGAAGCCCGCCCCTTCGACTTCAAGAACCTGAAGGACCAGGCCAAACGGCTGGCCGGGCAACGTTACGTCGACACCAAGCAAGTCTTGCCAGAAACATTGGCGATGATGTCGCCACTGCAGTTCAACGCGATCCGGTATGACGCCAACCATTCGTTGTGGAATGAGCTGGATGGCCAACTGGACGTACAGTTTTTCCACGTTGGCATGGGTTTCAAACAGCCGGTGCGCATGCACAGCGTCGATCCGAAGACCCGCCTGGCCCGTGAAGTGCACTTCCGCCCGGAGTTGTTCAACTACGAGAAAACCACGGTCAACACCGCGCAACTGAAGGGTGACCTGGGCTTCTCCGGATTCCGGGCCTTCAAGGCGCCGGAGCTGGACCGGCACGACATCGTTTCGTTTCTGGGCGCCAGTTATTTCCGCGCCGTGGACGCCAGCGGCCAGTACGGACTCTCGGCCCGCGGATTGGCAATCGATACGTATGCCAAGCACCGCGAGGAATTTCCGGACTTCACCCAGTTCTGGTTCGAAACCCCGGACAAGAACAGCACCCGCTTCGTGGTCTATGCCCTGCTCGACTCCCCCAGCGCCACCGGGGCCTATCGTTTTGACATCGATTGCCAGCCCACCCGAGTCGTGATGGAAGTCGACGCCCACATCAACGCTCGGACCGCCATCGAGCAACTGGGCATTGCGCCGATGACCAGCATGTTCAGTTGCGGCACCGTCGAACGACGGATGTGCGACACCATTCACCCGCAGATCCACGACTCCGACCGACTGGCCATGTGGCGCGGCAATGGCGAATGGGTCTGCCGCCCGCTGAACAACCCCGCCACCCTGCAATTCAACGCCTTTGCCGACAAGAACCCGAAAGGCTTCGGCCTGGTGCAGACCGACCATAGCTTCGAGAGCTACCAGGACACCGTGGACTGGTACAGCAAGCGTCCAAGCCTGTGGGTCGAGCCGACAACGGCCTGGGGCGAAGGCTCTGTGGATCTGCTGGAAATTCCTACGACCGGCGAAACCCTGGATAACATCGTCGCGTTCTGGTCGCCGAAGAAACCGGTCGCGGCCGGCGACTCGCTGAACTATGGCTACAAACTCTACTGGAGCGCCCTGCCGCCGGTGAGCACCGAGCTGGCCCAGGTCCACGCGAGCCGTTCCGGGATGGGTGGTTTCATCGAAGGTTGGGCACCGGGCGAGCATTACCCGACCGTCTGGGCCCGACGCTTTGCAGTGGACTTCAGTGGCGGCGGTCTCGACCAGCTACCCCCTGGGACTGGCATCGAACCGGTGGTGACCTGCTCCCATGGCGAGGTGAAAGACTTCAACGTGCTGGTGGTGGATGCGATCAAGGGCTATCGCATCACCTTCGACTGGTACCCGACCGACGACCGCGTGGACCCGGTGGAAATGCGCCTGTTCATTCGCACCAAGGACCGGACCCTGAGCGAGACCTGGCTGTACCAGTACTTCCCGCCGGCGCCGGATAAGCGCAAGTATCCCTGATAGTTATTGGTCGTCCGGGCTGGCCCCATCGCGAGCAGGCTCGCTCCCACACAGTGATCTCATTGCATAGGGATTCCTTGTGGGAGCGAGCCTGCTCGCGATGAGGCCGGTGCAAGCAGAGAAAATTTCAACTAAAGAAAAGCCCCGGCCTGAACGACCGGGGCTTTGTTTTGACAGGAACAGTCAGTCCCGCAGATCGGACTCATGGATCGGCTGGTCCCGATGGGTCGCCCGCTGATACTGCGCCGGCCATACCGCCTTGCGTCCGCCCAGGTCATCATCGGCATGCAGCGCCCAGTACGGATCGCGCAACAACTCGCGGGCCAGGAAAATGATGTCGGCCTGACAGGTTCGCAGGATGTGCTCGGCCTGGGCCGGTTCGGTGATCATGCCAACGGTGCCGGTGGCGATTTCCGACTCCTTGCGCACTCGTTCAGCGAAGCGTGTCTGGTAACCCGGACCAGTGGGGATTTCCGCATTCGCCGCGGTACCGCCCGATGACACATCGATCAGGTCCACCCCCAGAGCCCTGAATCGCCGCGCCAGTTCAACGGTTTCATCAGGATTCCAGCCGTCCTCGACCCAATCGGTGGCCGAGACGCGCACGAACACCGGCAACTCCTGGGGCCATACGGCCCTGACCGCTTCGGTGACCTGCAGCACCAGCCGGATACGGTTCTCGAACGAACCACCATATTGATCGCGCCGCTGATTGCTCAACGGAGACAGGAACTGATGCAGCAGATAGCCGTGGGCCGCATGGACCTCGACCACCTTGAACCCGGCCGTCAAGGCGCGTCTGGCCGCCTCCACGAACGCCTGGATGACGCCGTTGATCTGTCCCTCGTCCAGTTGGGCCGGCTGGGTGTGCTGCGGATCGAAGGCAATCGGCGAGGGCCCCACCGGCACCCAGCCGCCATCCGCGGGTTTTACGCTGCCATGCTTGCCCAGCCAGGGCCGCCAGGTACTGGCCTTGCGCCCGGCATGGGCCAGTTGAATGCCTGGCACGGAGCCTTGGGCGGTGATGAAACGGGTGATGCGTTGCAGGGGTTCGATCTGTTCATCGTTCCACAGCCCCAGGTCCTGGGCGGTGATACGGCCGTCGGCGGTGACAGCGGTGGCTTCAGTGAATACCAGGCCGGCACCACCCACGGCACGACTGCCGAGGTGCACCAGGTGCCAGTCATTGGCCAGGCCATCGACGCTCGAATACTGGCACATCGGTGATACCGCGATGCGATTGGGCAGGGTCAATTGACGTACGGTATAGGGTTCAAGCAGCAGACTCATGGGGCACCTCTTCGAATCAGTGGGCAGGCTCCAGGTTCTGTTTGAAAAGTCGACGAGTGACAAAAGGTGCAGCACCCGCCCCCGCGGGCAAAGAAAATGGTCAAGACGTCACAAGGGCTATCAACCAGTGTTTAGAGCCTAGTCGACAACCTGGGATAAGGCAGGGTTCCGCGGTTAAAACAAGTTCGTGTGGCGAGGGGAAATCATCGCCTTGGCAAATCTGTGGGCCTACCGCGGCTCGATATGGGCAATCATCAACTGCACCGTTTCCTGGCCACGAAACTCGTTGAGGTCGAGTTTGTAGGCCAGTTCGACCCAGCGCACGGTCGGGTTCGGCCAGACATCGCGGTCGATGCCAAAGGCGATGCCATCGAGCTTCACCGAACCGCACTCGCTCTTGAGTACCACCTTCAGGTGTCGTTCGCCCACCACCCGCTGCTCGACCAACTGGAACACACCGTGGAACATCGGCTCCGGAAAATGCTGGCCCCAGGGGCCGGCATGGCGCAGGGCCCGGGCCAGTTCCAGGTGGAATTCTTCCACCGCCAGGGTGCCATCCGACAGCAGGCGTCCGGTCAGGTCTTCTTCACGCAACTGCCTGCGCACTTCCGCGTCGAACGCCTCGGCGAACAATGGGAAGTTCGCCTCGGGCAATGACAACCCTGCCGCCATGGCATGACCGCCGTACTTGGTGATCAGGGTCGGATGCTGCGCCGCCACGACACTCAGGGCGTCGCGAATATGAAAGCCCTGCACCGATCGGCCAGAGCCCTTGAGCATGCCGTCTCCGGCGTCGGCAAAGGCAATGGTCGGACGGAAGTAACGCTCTTTCATACGGGAGGCGAGGATGCCGATGACGCCTTGGTGCCACTGCGGATCGAACAGGCACAGACCGAACGGCATCGATTCCACCGGCAGCTCCTTGAGCTGGGCCAGCGCCTCACGCTGCATGCCCTGCTCGATGGATTTGCGTTCCTGGTTCATGCCATCCAGTTGCGCGGCCATCTCCCGGGCCAATGCCGCGTCATCGGTGAGCAGGCATTCGATGCCCAGGCTCATGTCGTCCAGGCGCCCCGCCGCATTCAGGCGCGGACCCAGGATGAACCCGAGGTCGGTGGAGGTAATGCGCGAATGATCGCGCCGGGCCACTTCCAGAATGGCCTTGATGCCAGGGCGCGCACGCCCGGCGCGAATGCGCTCAAGGCCCTGATGCACGAGAATCCGGTTGTTGGCGTCCAGGGGCACCACGTCGGCCACGCTGCCCAGGGCCACCAGGTCCAGCAACTCGCCGATGTTCGGCTGCGGTTTGCTGGCGTACCAACCCAGGCTGCGCAACCGCGCGCGCAGGGCCATCAGCACGTAGAAAATCACCCCGACACCCGCCAGCGCCTTGCTCGGGAATTCACAGCCCGGCTGGTTCGGATTGACGATGGCATCGGCCGCCGGCAATTCGGTGCCCGGCAAGTGGTGGTCGGTCACCAGCACCTTGAGCCCTGCCGCTTTCGCCGCCGCCACGCCTTCCACGCTGGAAATACCGTTGTCCACCGTGATCAGCAGTTGCGGCTCGCGGGTCAGGGCGACTTCGACGATTTCCGGGGTCAGTCCGTAGCCGTAATCGAAGCGATTGGGCACCAGATAATCGACATGGGCCGCCCCCAGCAGGCGTAGCCCCAACAGGCCCACGGTGCTGGCCGTGGCGCCGTCGGCATCGAAGTCGCCGACGATCAGGATCCGTTGGCGCTGCTCCAGGGCCACCACCAGGAGATCCACCGCCGCATCGATGCCCTTGAGCTGCTGGTAGGGAATCAGGCGCGCCAGGCTCTTGTCCAGTTCGGCCTCGGACTGCACGCCACGCGCCGCGTACAGGCGGGTCAGCAGAGGGGGCAAGTCACCGAGGAACGGCAGGGTGTCGGGGAGCTGGCGGGGTTCTATGCGCATGGGGTGACAGACATTCTTCTATGGGTCATTGAAACTATCGGCAAAAGAGCTGCATGTGGGAGCGAGCCTGCTCGCGATAGCGCTGTGTCAGTCTCTGGGTAGCGAGATGATCCACCGCTATCGCGAGCAGGCTCGCTCCCACAGGAATCAACCGCGCTCGCCCAGCAACCACTGCAACTGAACTTCATGCTGGCCACGGTCGTCGGTCACGAACATCGTCCCCTCGCTGATCATCACATCCCACTTGATCACGCGAGGCATGTCCTGGGCCAGGGTTTCCAGCACGTCCTGGGGCACCGCGGCGATGTTGACGTTCTTCAGGCCTTTCACCGCCGGGATCACCTTGCCCTCCCAGACCCGCAGGCTGCCATAAGCCAATAGGCTGGTGCGTTCGGTACGACGCGAACACCAGGTCAGGCGATCGACGTCAGGCTGACCGACTTCAATCCAATGCAGCACGCGGTCATCCAAGCTTTTTTCCCACAGTGCCGGTTCATCGACGTCTGACAGACCGCGACCAAACGACAGCAGCTCGTTGTACCAGAGTGCGTAGGCCAACAGCCGCACGGTCATGCGCTCCTCGGTTTCCGAAGGATGGCGGGCAATGGTCTGCTTCACATTCTCGTAGACATTGCGGTCGAGGTCGGTGAGGTTCAGTTCAAACTTGTAGGTCGTGGACGGCTGGGCCATGAACGGGCTTCTTGATACGTGGAAAGGCGGCAAGTCTAACCGATGAAACGGCAAATCCACGAATTGCCGACCATCAACCTGCGGCGACTGGCGCTGGCCTATGATAAAACCCTCCATTCGTTCCGTTTTGTCCTACAGGATCTTTCATGTCGCTCACAGCCAAACCCCTTGCCGGGGTCAAAGTCATCGAACTCGGCACGTTGATCGCCGGGCCTTTTGCCTCGCGGATCTGTGCAGAATTCGGTGCCGAAGTGGTCAAGGTCGAGTCGCCTGACGGCGGCGATCCGCTGCGCAAGTGGCGCAAGTTGTATGAAGGCACTTCCCTGTGGTGGTTCGTCCAGGCGCGTAACAAGAAATCCCTGACCTTGAACCTGAAACACCCCGACGGTCTGGCGATTCTGAAGCAGCTGATTGGCGAGGCCGACATCCTGATCGAGAACTTTCGTCCCGGCGTACTGGAAAAACTCGGCCTGGGCTGGGATGTGCTGCACGCGCTGAACCCGAAACTGGTGATGGTGCGTCTCTCCGGTTTCGGTCAGACCGGACCGATGAAAGATCAGCCCGGGTTTGGCGCAGTGGGCGAATCCATGGGCGGCCTGCGCTACATCACCGGGTTCGAAGACCGCCCACCGGTGCGCACCGGGATTTCCATCGGTGACTCCATTGCCGCCCTCTGGGGCGTGATCGGCGCGCTGATGGCCCTGCGTCACCGCGAGGTCAACGGCGGCAGCGGACAAGTGGTGGACGTGGCGTTGTACGAGGCGATATTCGCCATGATGGAAAGCATGGTGCCGGAGTTCGACGTGTTCGGTTTCATCCGCGAGCGCACCGGCAATATCATGCCTGGCATCACCCCCTCGTCGATCCACACCAGCGCCGATGGCAAGCATGTGCAGATTGGTGCCAATGGCGACGCGATCTTCAAGCGTTTCATGCAGATCATCGGCCGTGACGACCTGGCCAATGACCCGCAACTGGCCAGCAATGACGGCCGTGACAGCCGCCGTGACGAGTTGTACGGCGTCATCGATCGCTGGGTCAATTCACTGCCGCTCGATACCGTTATCGAACAGTTGAACCAGGCCGAAGTACCGGCCAGCCGGATCTTCAGCGCCGAAGACATGTTCAGCGACCCACAATTCCTGGCCCGTGAAATGTTCCTGCAAGCCAAACTGCCGGACGGCAAGGCGTTCAAGATGCCAGGCATCGTGCCAAAACTGTCCGACACGCCGGGCAGCGCCGAATGGGTCGGGCCAACGCTTGGAGAACACAATGCCCAGGTGCTTGGCGAGCTTGGCTACGATGCGCAGCAAATCGCTCGCCTGCGCAAGGAGGGGGCGATTTAAAAGGTTCGAACGTGAAACCGTCCGTCGAGGTATTTCCACGCTGGGCAGGTAAACGGCAGGCAAAAAGAAACCCCGAGAAGTGGGGAGACGACTCGGGGTTAAACGTGACCATTCGAGGTCCGTGCAACAAGCGACAAGCACCGGAGCACAATGCTTGATCTTGTTGGTAAAAGGTCTGACTCACCAGGTGGTAGGAAGGTTCCCACAACCTGCCATTCAATTCGCGGCGGTCATGACCTTGTCACGCGCCACATTACGCAGTGCCGCGATCACACAGGGCTCCAGGCGCCCCTCGGCGATCAATACATCCCGATGCAGACCATCGACCACATCCGTCAGTTGACGCTTATCGGTCAACTGCGCCTGATTGAACACCCGCTCAACCATGATGGCTCCAGAAGCATTCTTCAGCGTCACAAGGCATTCGCCAGTGGCGCCGGAGGGGGTCAGCGTGACCTGATACGGGCTCAAAGCCTCACCCAGCAATAGGCTGATACTTTCCATTCGATCACCCTTCAATAGTCCGAAAACAACTGCATGTGCACATTAAGTGACCGTGGGCCGCAGCAGAAAGTTCGTCAGCGTACCGAACCGGCGTCCCCCGAACCTGTTCAACCGAGCATGCGCGTTCAATATGACAGAGAAACAACAGCCTTCGCGGGCAGCCGCGTTTGTCATGCGCCTGCATCAGGCCAGGAGCCTTTGCGAGCGCCGCCAACGCCGCCCCGCGTCGCTCCAGCCCCCCAAGAGACCTCGCAACTGTCCATCGGCACCGTAGAACGGCACCGACCAATGGTAGATATCCCGTAATCCACTGTTGAACATCACCTGGCGGTCGCTGAAGCGGGACTGCCCTGTTCGCAACTGCTCCATCATCTCCCCATGCAGCAACTCGGCCGTGGTCGCCGGAAACGTGGGAGAGTCGGTCAAGCGTGTGCCGCGCAGCTTTTCGAAGCGGGTCGCGAACTGTTCTTCATAGCTCTTGTTGCACATGAGCAGACGCCCTTCCAGATCTCGGATGAAAATCGGATCGGGAATGGCGTCCATCAAGGCTTTCTGGAGCATCAACTGGTCGTTGAGGACCGCTTCGGCCTTGTGGCGTTGATCGATCTGTATCTGCAGGCGTCGGCTCCACAGCAGCGACAGAAGGCCGGATACCCCGAGCACGACGACACACCAGTAACCCCATTGGGACACTCGCAGCCAAAGCGAGGGCGCCTTGCTGGGAACGACACCCGCCATCCACTTGGAACGCAGGGCACGCATTTCCTCGGCCGGAAACGCTTCCAGTGCCTTGTTCAGGATACTCAGCAGCGGCAGTAGATCCTGACGTACAGCCAGATAGTCCGGTTCCCACTTGCCATCAAGATTTTTTCCTACCTTCAACTGTCCCGCCGGATAGAGATGCACTCCGGTTTCGTTTTCGATGGTGGCATGGGCTTCCCCACTTTCCACCAGCGCCCTCGCCTCCGCGTAGGTCTTGACCGTGCGCAGCTCGACGGTGGGGTGATCACGGCGTATCTCCGTCTCCAACGCATGCCGTGCCGGCAGCGCCAGGACCTTCCCCTTCAGCTGTTCCAGCGAATGGAGCGCCGGCTCCCCGTCGCGACCGACGAATACCCAGCCGGAACCGCCAAATGCGTGACTGAAGTTGAGGAAATCCCGGCGTTCGTCGTTCATCGCCATGGTGGTCGTCATGTCGGCCTCGCCCCGCTCCAGCATCGCCAGCAATTGGTCGGGAGAGAACGACTCCCGGTGCACGAACTCGAGGCCCGTCATGCGTGCAATGCGCAGGAGAATATCGTTGTTCAGCCCGTTCCACTGCCCACGTTCATTCTTGAACAGGTACAACGGAAATTGCATCGAGGCCACGACGACCCTGGGGTGCTCCTGGATCCACTGCAACTCCTGAGCGTCCAGTACCAGCCGCTCGCCGGATTGGAACGGTGGCGCTTCAAAGGCTGCCAGTTGTGCCGCCCCGCCCCATTGCATCCAGCACATCAAGGCCAGCCCTGTCATCCAGCTCAGCGCTGGTTTGCATTTGATAAAAAACAACATCTGCATTTCCTTCGAGATGACTCGCCCGTCCCTCCAAGGGGCGAAAACCCGATCATTTTGGCATGCAGAAACAAGAAAGCCCGTCAGGAGACGGGCTTCAAAATGTGACAGGTTTCAGCGATCAGAGGGGCTTGCCGCGGTTGCCATGCTGACTGACAAAGGCCTGTACGGCTTTCAGGTCATTAGGCAGCACTGTGCAGCGCTCTTCTCTCTCAAACAAATCCGAAAGATGTGCAGGTAGTTCAAGCGCTTTTCCTACACCAGCTTTCTCCACCGCTTCCGGGAACTTGACCGGGTGAGCGGTCCCCAGAATCACCATGGGGATGTCCAGGCTGCGGCGGCACTCACGGGCAGCCCTCACGCCGATGGCGGTGTGCGGGTCGAGCAACTCGCCGCTCTGTCCGAACACCTCGGCAATGGTTTCGCAGGTTTGCGCGTCGTCCACCGCCAGGGAGTCGAACAGCTTGCGGGCTTCGGTCCAGCGCTCGGCCTCGACGCTGAAACCACCACCCTGGCGGAAACTGTCCATCAGGCCGGCAATCGCCGCGCCGTTGCGACCATGCAGGTCGAACAACAGGCGCTCGAAGTTCGACGACACCATGATGTCCATGGAAGGCGACAGTGTGGCGTGGAGGGTTTCCTTGACGTACTGGTTGCCGCTCATGAAGCGGTGCAGGATGTCGTTGCGGTTGGTGGCGACGATCAGTTGATTGATCGGCAGGCCCATGTTGCGCGCCAGGTAGCCGGCAAAGATGTCACCGAAGTTGCCGGTGGGCACCGAGAACGACACCGAACGGGCCGGACCGCCCAATTGCAGGGCTGCGTGGAAGTAATAGACGATCTGGGCCATGATCCGCGCCCAGTTGATCGAGTTCACTGCCACCAGCCGCGTGCCCTTGAGGAAGCCCTGGTCGGCGAAACTGGCCTTGACCATTTCCTGGCAGTCATCGAAGTTGCCTTCGATGGCGATGTTGTGGATGTTATCACCGAAGATCGTCGTCATTTGCCGGCGCTGCACTTCCGAGACACGGTTGTGCGGATGCAGGATGAAGATGTCGACATTCTCACAGTGCTTGCAGCCTTCGATGGCGGCCGAACCGGTGTCGCCGGAGGTTGCACCGACAATGACCACGCGCTCGCCACGCTTTTGCAGCACGTAGTCCAGCAGACGACCGAGCAATTGCAGGGCGAAGTCCTTGAATGCCAGGGTCGGGCCGTGGAACAGCTCCATCACCCATTCGTTACCGTTGAGCTGACGCAGCGGGGCAATGGCGTTGTGGGAAAAGACGCCATAGGTCTCTTCCAGGATCTTCTTGAAGTCGGCGTCCGGGATGCTGCCGGTGACGAACGGACGCATGACCCGGAAGGCCAGCTCGTGATACGGCAGGCCGGCCCAGGAGGCAATTTCTTCCTGGGTGAAACGCGGCAGGTTTTCCGGCACATAGAGGCCGCCGTCCGTGGCCAGGCCGGCCAGCAGGACATCTTCGAAATTCAGGGCCGGTGCCTGGCCGCGGGTGCTGATATAGCGCATAAGGGCAAACCTTCGGTTTGAGCTTCGAGCTTCAAGCTACAAGCTACGAGTGAAAGCCGATCCGCTTTCAACCCGTAGCTTGTGGCTTGCCGCTTGCAGCTGAATTAATTCAGATGTTCGACGCGGATACGGACCACAGGGCCTACCACGTCCTGGAGCGCTTCCAGCGCTGCAATCGCGTCGTTGATACGCTGCTCGACCACGCGGTGGGTCAGCAGAATCATCGGCACCAGGCCGTCGTGTTCCTCGACTTCCTTCTGCATGATCGACTCGATGTTGATGCCGCGCTCCGACAGGATGCTTGCCACCTGGGCCAGTACACCTGGGTGGTCCTTGGCCTGGATGCGCAAGTAGTAGGCACTTTCGCACGCTTCGATCGGAAGAATCGGATGAGCCGACAGCGAGTCCGGCTGGAACGCCAGGTGCGGCACACGGTTTTCCGGGTCGGAAGTCATGGCACGCACCACGTCCACCAGGTCGGCCACGACCGACGAGGCGGTCGGTTCCATGCCGGCGCCAGCGCCGTAGAACAGGGTCGAGCCAGAGGCGTCACCGTTGACCATCACGGCGTTCATCACACCGTTGACGTTGGCGATCAGGCGATCGGCCGGGATCAGGGTCGGATGCACACGCAGCTCGATACCACTGGCGGTGCTGCGGGCAACCCCCAGGTGCTTGATGCGGTAGCCCAGGGCTTCGGCGTAGTTCACGTCAGCGGTGGTCAGTTGGGTGATGCCTTCGGTGTAGGCCTTGTCGAACTGCAGCGGGATACCAAAGGCGATGGACGCCAGGATCGTCAGCTTGTGCGCCGCATCGATGCCTTCCACGTCGAACGTCGGGTCGGCCTCGGCGTAACCCAGGGCCTGGGCTTCGGTGAGCACGTCCTCGAAGGTCCGGCCCTTCTCGCGCATTTCGGTGAGGATGAAGTTACCGGTGCCGTTGATGATACCGGCGACCCAGTTGATGCGGTTGGCCGACAGGCCTTCACGGATGGCCTTGATCACCGGGATGCCACCGGCCACGGCGGCTTCGAACGCCACGATCACACCCTTTTCACGGGCCTTGGCGAAAATTTCGTTACCGTGCACGGCGATCAGTGCCTTGTTGGCGGTGACCACGTGCTTGCCGTTCTCGATGGCCTTGAGCACCAGCTCACGGGCCACGGTGTAGCCGCCCATCAGCTCGATGACGATATCGACCTCAGGGTTGGCTGCCACGGCGAATACATCGTTGGTAATCGAAATACCGGTCGTCTGGAACTGAGGCTTTGGCGTACGCATGGCAATTTGTGCCACTTCGATTCCACGCCCGGCACGGCGGGCAATCTCCTCGGCGTTACGCTGAAGTACGTTGAAGGTGCCGCCACCGACGGTACCTAACCCACAGATGCCTACTTTGACCGGATTCACTCTTGACTCCCCATGAAACGGCCGACACAAGGTCGGCCGTGAAATACAGCCGCGCAGCAACGCGGCTCTGCGTTTAACGGCCCGACGAAGGTTTTCGTCGAGCCATGCTCTTCATCAGCACATGGCCCATGATTATTTCGCGCCGAGGGCCAGTTTGGCGACTTGCGGCGCCGGCTGGTAGCCCGGAATTACCTGACCATCCGCCAAAACAATTGCCGGCGTACCGTTCACGCCTATTGACTGACCCAGGGCAAACTGCTTGGAAACCGGGTTATCGCACTTGGCGGCCTTGATTTCCTTGCCATCGACCATCTTGTCCATGGCCGCTTTCTTGTCCTTGGAGCACCACACGGCCTGCAATTGCTCATCGCCCGGCGAGCCCAGGCCCTGGCGCGGGAACGCGACGTAGCGCACTTCGATGCCGCGCTTGTTCAGCTCCGGCACTTCGGCGTGCAGCTTGTGGCAGTACGGACACGTGGTGTCGGTGAACACCGTGATGTGGGACTTGGTCTCGCCCACCGCCGGGTAGACCACGGTCTCGGCAACGGGAATACCATTGATCAGCTTGGAAACGCCCTGGCGCTCGGTCAGCTCGGTGAGGTTGACCGGCTTGCCGTCCTTGAGCTCGAACAGGTTGCCCTGGACGATGTACTGACCGTCGGCGCTGGCATAGAGCACGCGGCTGCCCTTGAGCTTGACTTCATACAGGCCGGCCATCGGGCTGGCGGAGATGGCTTCGATCGGTACTTCGAGCTGAAGGTTTTCCAGGCTCTTGCGAATAGCCTTGTCCGCCGCGTCGTCGGCGATGGCAAAGGTGCTGGCCAACGCAATGGCAGCGGCGGTGAACATCTGGATCAAACGCATGGGAACTCCTGAGGCGAACAAATGGGACGGAGAACGCCAACCCGCAGATCCGGTTCCGGCCGCCCACTGTGCAAACCGGCCAAGCCTACCACATAAGGCCGGCGGGGCCGAATGCCGTTGATGCAAGGCATTGGCAGTGCATTTTTGTGGGAGCGGGCTTGTGGGAGCAAGGCTTGCCCGCGATGAACGATAACGCTGTTCATCCGATGCACTGCGGTGTGGCCATCGCGGGCAAGCCTTGCTCCCACAGCGGATCTCGGCGGACCATCGAGGCGGTGAAAACCCCATAACGCTGTGGGGCGGTGCATCTCCCCCTCAACCCCGCGGATGATGCCTGGCGTGCAGTTCCTGCAACCGCGCCCGGGCGACATGGGTGTAGATCTGGGTGGTGGACAGGTCGCTGTGACCCAGCAGCATCTGCACCACCCGCAGGTCGGCGCCGTGGTTGAGCAGGTGCGTGGCAAAGGCGTGGCGCAAGGTGTGGGGCGATAGGGATTTGCCGATCCCGGCGACCTTGGCCTGGTGCTTGATGCGGTGCCAGAACGTCTGGCGAGTCATCTGATCGCCGTTACGGCTCGGGAACAATACGTCGCTGGGGCGCCCACCCAGCAGTTCATGGCGACCGTCACGCAGGTAGCGCTCGACCCAGACGATTGCCTCCTCGCCCATCGGCACCAGACGTTCCTTGCTGCCCTTGCCCATCACCCGCAAGACCCCCTGGCGCAGGTTGACCTGCTCCAGCGTCAGGCTGATCAACTCGGTGACGCGCAAGCCGCAGGCGTACAGGACCTCCAGCATGGCCCGGTCACGCTGGCCGATGGCTTCGCTGAGGTCCGGCGCCGCCAACAGCGCCTCCACATCGGCTTCGGACAGGGATTTGGGCAGCGGGCGCCCCAACTGGGGCATCTCCACCCGCAAGGTCGGATCCACCGCGATCAGTTTTTCCCGCAGTAAATAACGATAGAACCCACGCACCCCGGAGAGAAATCGTGCGGTTGAGCGCGGTTTGTAGTTCTGCTCCAGGCGCCACGCCAGGTGATCGAGGATCAGCTCCCGTCCGGCATTGGCCAGTTCCAGGTTCTTCTCCTGCAACCAACCGTTGAACAGCGCCAGGTCGCTGCGATAAGCGTCACGGGTATTGTCGGAAAGCCCCTTCTCCAGCCACAGGGCGTCGAGAAACTGGTCTATCAGCGGATGATCGATGGCTGGCATAAACACTCTTGGCGGATGCGCATGCACGCTGCATCCATACGATAAAGAAAGTACGCAGGGTGCTCAAAGAGCAAATCGCAGGCAACAAAAAAGCAGCCCTCAGGCTGCTTTTTTTTGCATCGGAAGCTGGACTCAGGCCAGTTTTTCCTTGATGCGAGCTGCTTTACCGGACAGGTCACGCAGGTAGTACAGCTTGGCTTTACGCACGTCACCGCGACGCTTCACAGCCATGCTGTCGATTTGCGGGCTGTAGGTCTGGAAAGTACGCTCTACGCCAACACCGTTGGAGATTTTACGAACGGTGAAAGCACTGTTCACGCCACGGTTACGCTTGGCGATAACGACGCCTTCGAACGCTTGCAGACGGGAACGGTCACCTTCCTTCACTTTCACCTGAACGACAATGGTGTCGCCCGGGGCAAAGGTAGGGATTTCTTTGGTCATCTGCTCTGCTTCGAGTGCAAGGATGATTTTGTTAGTCATGCTGTGCTCCTAAGGCAAGTCTCGGACTTACCATCGATACGTTGTTAACTATCGTCCCGCTCGCGGATGTATTCCTCGAGCAGCTTCTTCTCTTCTCCAGAAAGCGAGCGGCTTTCCAGAAGATCGGCGCGTCGTTCCCAGGTCCGACCAAGGGACTGCTGTAAACGCCAACGCCGGATGTGCGCGTGGTTGCCACTTAGCAACACGTCGGGAACACGCTGATCCGCATACACCTCCGGTCGGGTGTAGTGCGGGCAATCCAGCAGACCATCCGTAAAGGAATCTTCCTCAGCGGAATCCGCATGCCCTAAAGCTCCAGGCAGCAGTCGTGTAACCGCGTCGATCAGGACCATCGCCGGCAGCTCGCCGCCAGACAGTACATAGTCGCCAACCGACCACTCTTCATCGACATGAGCTTCAATGAAACGCTCGTCAATGCCTTCATAACGACCGGCAATCAGGATCAATGCATCCGAATTCGCCAGTTCGCGTACCGCCGACTGAGTCAGCTGGCGGCCTTGGGGCGACAGGTAGATCACCTTCGCACCCTCCCCGGCTGCCGCCCTGGCCTGAACCAGCGCATCTTCCAGGGGTTTGATCTTCATCACCATGCCCGGACCACCGCCAAACGGGCGATCGTCCACAGTGTGATGCCGATCCGTGGTGTAGTCCCGCGGATTCCAACAGGTCAGTTGCAACAACCCCTGTTTCACCGCGCGGCTGGTTATGCCGTACTCGCTGATGGCGGAAAACATCTCGGGAAACAATGTGATGACTTCAACGCGCAAATTGGCCACGTTCAGAAATCCGCATCCCATTCCACCTTCATCTCGCCTGCCTCCAGGTCAACGGCCAACACACACTGCTCCGTATAGGGCAACAAGCGTTCGCGATCATCCAGGCTGCCGACGCAAGGCTTTACCACCATGACATCGTTCGAACCGGTCTCGAGCAGGTGATCGATTTTCCCGAGCAATTGCCCAAGGTGGTCGATGACCTTCAGACCCACCAGCTGGTACCAGTAGTACTCGCCGTCGGTCAGTTCAGGGAACAGGTTGCGCGGCACGCAGATCTCATAACCGGCCAGAAGACGCGCTTCTTCACGATCATCGAGACCCTTGAGCTTTGCGACCAGGAACTTGTCGTTCCCGCGTCCGCTGACCAGCTCAACCTGTTTCACGCTGCCTTCGCGCTTGAGCGTCCAGGCTTTGTAGTCCAACAGGTTCTTGATCGGATCAGTAAAGGAATACACCTTCACTTCGCCGCGAACGCCATGTACAGAATAGATTTTGCCGACAACGATCAGATCATCAGCATCTTTTGGCGTCGCGTTCATATTGCTCAGGCCGCAGCCTTAGCCGATTCCTTCAACAACTGAGCAACGCGCTCAGAAGGTTGTGCACCAACGCTCAGCCAGTAGGCAACGCGCTCTTGGTTCACGGACAGACGAACTTCCTGACCACGGGCGATAGGGTTGAAGAAACCAACCTGCTCTTTGTGGGAACCGTCACGCGGGTTGCGGCTGTCGGTTACGGTCAGGTGGTAAAACGGGCGCTTTTTGGAGCCGCCAAGGGCAAGACGGATTGTTAGCATGTGAACATCGTTCCTGTAGTCGGTGCTGCAAATCTAAATGCACAGCGGGCATGGGTGCCCGAAAGGCCGCATATTCTAAGGAATATCCAGACTTTTGCAAATGACTTTTTCCGGCGAGTGCCGGGCTGCCATTCAGATCTGCGACGATCAGCGCCCGCGAATGACGGGTTGGCTGGGGATCCCACGTCCCCGTGGGTTGCACCGGCATGACTGCCGGTGCCTGGATTCTTACATCTTGGGCATGCCGCCGCCGGGCAACATACCGCCCATGCCGCGCATCATCTTGGCCATCCCACCCTTGGTGGAGAACTTCTTCATCATCTTCTGCATCTGCTTGTGCTGCTTGATCAAGCGACCGATGTCCTGCACCTGGGTGCCGGAACCCATGGCGATACGGCGCTTGCGCGAACCGCTGATCAGGTCAGGGTCGCGGCGCTCGGCCGGGGTCATGGAGTTGATGATGGCTTCCATCTGCTTGAACTGCTTTTCAGCCGCGCCCTGGGCGTTGCCCATCTGCGCCAGGTTCACGCCGCCGATGTTCGGCAGCTTGTCCATGAGCCCGCCGAGGCCGCCCATGTTCTTCATTTGTTGCAGCTGATCGCGGAAGTCTTCGAGGTCGAAGCCCTTGCCCTTCTTTAATTTCTTCGCAAGCTTGTCGGCTTTTTCCTTGTCGAGGGTCTGCTCGGCCTGCTCGATCAGACTGAGCACGTCGCCCATGCCCAGGATGCGCGATGCGATGCGCTCAGGGTGGAACGGCTCGAGCGCTTCGCTCTTCTCGCCCATACCGATGAACTTGATCGGCTTGCCGGTGATGGCCCGTACCGACAGCGCGGCACCGCCACGGGCGTCACCGTCGACCTTGGTCAGGATCACGCCGGTCAGTGGCAGCGCATCGCCAAAGGCCTTGGCGGTGTTGGCCGCGTCCTGGCCGGTCATGGCATCGACCACGAACAGGGTTTCCACCGGGTTGACCGCGGCATGCAGCGCCTTGATCTCGCCCATCATCTCTTCATCGATGTGCAGGCGACCGGCGGTGTCGACGATGACCACGTCGATGAACTTGAGCTTCGCTTCCTTGATGGCCGCCTGGGCGATGTCCACCGGCTTCTGGCTCAGGTCGGACGGGAAGAACGTCACGCCGATGTCGTTGGCCAGGGTTTCCAGCTGCTTGATCGCCGCCGGACGGTAGACGTCCGCGGACACCACCATCACCGACTTCTTCTTGCGCTCCTTGAGCAGGCGCGCCAGCTTGCCGGCGGTGGTGGTCTTGCCCGCGCCCTGCAGACCGGCCATCAGCACCACCGCGGGCGGCACGGCGCTCAGGTTCAGGTCTTCGTTGGCGGCGCCCATCAGGCTTTCGAGTTCGGCCTGGACGATCTTCACGAACGCCTGGCCCGGCGTCAGGCTGCGCGACACTTCGGTGCCGACGGCGCGTTCCTTGACCGAATTGACGAAGTCCTTGACCACCGGCAGGGCGACGTCGGCTTCGAGCAACGCCATGCGCACTTCGCGCAGGGTGTCTTTGATGTTGTCCTCGGTCAGCTTCGCCTTGCCGGTGACATGGCGCAGCGTCTGCGAGAGACGGTCGGTTAGGTTTTCAAACATGCGCGATCCTTTCAGGCCCGTATGAGGCCGGGATAATGGCGGCCCAGACCGTGAAAAATGTGCTCGGCGAGCCTGCGGCGTGGGCAGGTCGCGGATTATAGCGAAGAAGCGTGCCGCGTACACCTCGCGGCGGTCTTTCGTGCAGGATGGGTTCTATGCCAAACTCAGCGCCTTTCGGGCTTGCCTAACAGGATTTATGCTCCCCTTGTCACCCAGCTTGCTTGCCTCCCTCGCCGCCGCTTGCCTTTATGCCGCTGCGACCCTCTATCAAGGCACCCGCCTGGCCACCGGTGCCAAGGCGAACAAACGCCTGCTGGTCACGCTCGGCGTGCTGGCGGTGCTTGGCCACGCGGCCAGCCTTTATACCCACCTGATGACACCGATTGGCCTGGGCCTGGATTTTTTCAACGCCGCCAGCCTGATCGCCGTCGCGGTGATCGCCCTGACACTGCTGGCCTGCTCGCGCATCCCGGTGGAAAACCTGCTGGTGCTGCTCTTCCCGCTGGGGCTGGCAACGGTGCTCCTGGCGCAGTTCGCGCCGTCGGGCACGGTGCAGGTTATCGACGAAGAGCCGGGTATCCTCGCCCACATCCTGTTGTCGGTCCTCGCCTATGGCCTGTTCACCATCGCAGTATTCCAGGCCTTGCTGCTGCTGGTGCAGGACCATCAGCTCAAGAACAAGCACCCGTCCGGACTGATCCGCAACTTCCCGCCGCTGCAGACCATGGAGAGCCTGCTGTTCGGTTTCCTCTGGGCCGGCTGGGCCCTGCTGTCGATGTCGCTGATCTCCGGCTGGCTGTTCGTCGAGAACCTGTTCGCCCAGCACCTGGTGCACAAGACCCTGCTGGCCTGCCTGGCATGGGTGGTGTTCAGCGTGCTGCTGTGGGGCCGCAACCGTCTCGGCTGGCGCGGCCATAAAGCCATTCGCTGGACCCTGGCCGGTTTCTGCCTGCTGATGCTGGCCTACTTCGGCAGCAAACTGGTCCGTGAATACATCCTGCATATCTGACGGACGGCGCTGATGGATAGGTTGCCCGCGGGGCCGCTGCTCGCTGTACTGGTCGTGCTGATCCTCTGGGCGGCCTTGTTTACCGCCATCGAAGCCGCCCGGCACCACCTGCTGGCCCAGCGCAAGGCTTCGCGCGCCGGCGACAAGCCGCTGGCGAAGCTGGACTTCCCCCTGACCAGCCTGATTCTGTGCAATACGCTGTGTCGCGCCCTGGCACTGGTGATCGGCACCTTGCTGGCGATCTTCACCTGGCTGGAAAACGGCCCCTGGATCGCCTGGCTCGCCATCAGCGCGGCGCTCCTGGTGTTCGCCGACTACCTGCCACGCACCCTGGCCACCCGTTACCCGGACGCGATACTGGCGCTGGGCAACACTCTGCTTGGCGTACCATTGAAGCTGATTTACCCCTTGGCCTGGCTGTTGAACAACCTGAGTGAGTTGCTGCTGCGACCCTTTGCACGCAAGACCAGTGCAGTTCAGCAAAGCGACGACGAAATGCCCGCACCGGCACGCGTCGAGCATGAACATGAGCAGAACACCGGGCGTGCGCATCCGATCTCCGGCATCCATGCCCTCGACAACATCACCGTCAACGACATCCTGGTCCCCCGCAGCGAAGTCGACGGCATCAACCTCGACGACCCCATCGGCGAGATCATCGAGCAGTTGCTCCTGAATCGCCGGACCCGCCTGCCAGTGTTCCACAGCGACATCAACCAGGTCGAAGCGGTGCTCAATACCCGCCAGATCCGCCATCTGCTGGCGGACGCAAGCCTGACCCAGGAAGCGCTGCTGGCCGCCTGCCACGAACCTTACTTCGTGCCTGAAAGCACGCCGCTACAACTGCAACTGCTGAATTTCCACAAGCAGCAGCGGCGCCTGGGCATGGTGGTGGACGAATACGGCGAAGTGCTGGGTATCGTTACCCTGGAAGACATCCTCGAAGAAATCGTCGGCGAGTTCGAAAGCGAGCACAGCCTCGACAACCCTCACGTGCATCCACAGCCGGACGGGCGCCTGATGATCGATGGCGCGGCGTCGATTCGCGAACTGAACAAGACCTTGGGCTGGCACCTGCCCTGCGACGGACCCAAGACCCTTAACGGGCTGGTGACCGAAGCGCTGGAAACCATTCCCGAAAGCCCGGTCTGCCTGAAAATCGGCCGTTATCGCCTGGAAATCATCGAAACCGTGGACAACCGCGTCAGCCAGGTGCTGGTGTGGCATAACAGTTCGGTGCCGACAGCTACCTAGCGTACGCAACACTTGTGGGAGCAAGGCTTGCCCGCGAAGGCCCCACCGCAGTGCAACAGTTAGAACCGCGTTATCGTTCATCGCGGGCAAGCCTTGCTCCCACAGTTCGATCCCATAGTGCCCTTGCACCAGCACGGAGCAGCAAAATAGTCGTCTTCAACCATAATAATTCGCTCCAACGGAGCACATGACTGTCAGGGATAACTGCATGACCACCATGACCTGCAACGACGCCGTGCCTGCCCAGCCGACGAACTCCACCACCCGCGTGGCGACCGCGAGTTTCATCGGCACCGCCATCGAGTTCTATGACTTTTACGTCTACGCCACGGCTGCGGCCCTGGTAATCGGACCGGTGTTCTTCCCACAGACGTCAGGCACGGCACAGATGCTGTCGTCGTTCCTGACGTTCGGCATCGCCTTTCTCGCCCGTCCGCTGGGTTCAGCGCTGTTCGGCCACTTTGGCGACCGGATCGGCCGCAAGTCCACGCTGGTGGCGTCGCTGCTGCTGATGGGCGTGTGCACCACCCTCATCGGCGTGCTGCCAGGCTATGCCAGCATTGGCGCCTGGGCACCGTTCCTGTTGTGCCTGCTGCGCTTCGGCCAGGGATTGGGACTGGGAGGTGAGTGGGGTGGCGCCGCGCTGCTCGCCACCGAGAACGCCCCCAAGGGCAAGCGCGCCTGGTTCGGCATGTTTCCCCAACTAGGCCCATCCATTGGCTTCCTGGCGGCCAACGGGCTGTTCCTGAGCCTGGCGATGACCCTGGATGACGAGCAGTTCCGCTCGTGGGGCTGGCGAATTCCGTTCCTGCTCAGCGCCGTGCTGGTGATCGTCGGCCTCTATGTGCGGCTCAAGCTCCATGAAACCCCGGTCTTCGCCAACGCCGTGGCCCGTCAGGAACGGGTGAAAGTGCCGCTGGTCGAGCTGTTCAGCCAGTATTGGGCGCCGACATTGCTGGGCGCAGTGGCGATGGTGGTGTGTTATGCGCTGTTCTACATCTCCACGGTGTTCTCCCTGAGCTACGGCGTCGCCACCCTCGGCTACAGCCGCGAAACCTTCCTTGCCCTGCTGTGTTTTGCCGTGCTGTTCATGGCCGCCGCCACACCGTTGTCCGCCTGGGCCAGCGACCGCTTCGGGCGCAAGCCGGTGCTGGTCACCGGTGGTCTGCTGGCGATTGCCTCGGGCTTTCTCATGGAGCCGTTGCTGACCCAGGGGTCGACTGCGGGCGTGGCACTGTTCCTGTGCATCGAGCTGTTCCTGATGGGCGTGACCTTCGCCCCCATGGGTGCCTTGCTGCCGGAGTTGTTTCCGACCCACGTGCGTTACACCGGCGCCTCGGCGGCCTATAACCTGGGCGGTATCGTCGGCGCCTCGGCCGCCCCGTTCTTTGCCCAGAAACTGGTGGCCATGGGCGGCTTGAGCTATGTCGGCGGCTACGTATCGGCTGCCGCTGTACTCAGCGTGATTGCGGTGCTGTGCTTGAAGGAAACCCGCCATAACGATTTGAATCGGGTTGCCTGAAGCCAACGGACATACGTTCCACTGTGGCGGGGGAGCTTGCGCCCTCGCCACAGCACCTGTCACGACGCTGAACAACACGCCATGAAATAGCCGCTAACAATCGCCTACCATTGAAACCGCCCCCCACCTGCCCCATCTAAGCTCCATACTCCATTGCGCAGGTGCCCCATGAGCGACCAGCACTCTACAGAAGCCACGAACGAATACGCTGACCCCGAACATATCGAGCACACCGCCTCCGGCACCGGCCTGGCCCTGCCCGGCCAGAACCTGCCGGACAAGGTCTATATCATCCCCATCCACAATCGCCCGTTCTTCCCGGCCCAGGTGCTGCCGGTTATCGTCAATGAAGAACCCTGGGCCGAAACCCTGGAACTGGTGGCCAAGTCCGAACATCATTCCCTGGCGCTGTTCTTCATGGATACGCCCCAGGAAGACCCGCGCCATTTCGATACGTCGGCGCTGCCGCTGTACGGCACGCTGGTCAAGGTGCACCACGCCAGTCGCGAAGCGGGCAAGTTGCAGTTCGTCGCCCAGGGGCTGACCCGCGTGCGTATCCGCACCTGGCTCAAGCACCACCGCCCACCGTACCTGGTGGAAGTCGAATACCCGCACCAGCCCAGCGAGCCGACCGACGAGGTCAAGGCCTATGGCATGGCGCTGATCAATGCGATCAAGGAACTGCTGCCGCTCAACCCGCTGTACAGCGAAGAACTGAAGAACTACCTCAACCGCTTCAGCCCCAACGATCCGTCGCCGCTGACGGACTTTGCCGCCGCACTCACCTCCGCCACCGGCAATGAACTGCAGGAAGTGCTCGATTGCGTGCCCATGCTCAAGCGCATGGAAAAAGTGCTGCCGATGCTGCGCAAGGAAGTGGAAGTCGCGCGGCTGCAAAAAGAGATCTCGGCGGAGGTCAACAGCAAGATCGGCGAACATCAGCGCCAGTTCTTCCTCAAGGAACAGCTCAAGGTCATCCAGCAGGAACTGGGTTTGACCAAGGATGATCGCAGCGCCGACCTCGAGCAGTTCGAGCAGCGGCTGGAAGGCAAGGTGCTGCCGGCCCAGGCCCAGAAGCGCATCGAAGAGGAAATGAACAAGCTCTCGATCCTGGAAACCGGTTCGCCGGAATACGCCGTCACCCGCAATTACCTCGATTGGGCGACCTCGGTGCCGTGGGGCGTATACGGCCAGGACAAGCTCGACCTCAAGCACGCGCGCAAGGTGCTCGACCAGCACCACGCCGGCCTGGACGACATCAAGGACCGTATCCTCGAATTCCTCGCCGTGGGTGCCTACAAAGGCGAGATCAGCGGCTCCATCGTGCTGCTCGTGGGCCCACCGGGCGTGGGCAAGACCAGCGTGGGCAAGTCCATTGCCGAATCCCTCGGCCGGCCGTTCTACCGTTTCAGCGTGGGCGGCATGCGCGACGAAGCCGAGATCAAGGGGCATCGGCGCACCTACATCGGCGCCCAGCCGGGCAAACTGGTGCAGGCGCTCAAAGACGTCGAAGTGATGAACCCGGTGATCATGCTCGACGAGATCGACAAGATGGGCCAGAGCTACCAGGGCGACCCGGCCTCGGCCTTGCTGGAAACCCTCGACCCGGAGCAGAACGTCGAGTTTCTCGATCACTACCTGGACATGCGCCTGGACCTGTCCAAAGTGCTCTTCGTGTGCACCGCCAACACCCTGGATTCGATCCCCGGCCCGCTGCTGGACCGGATGGAAGTGATTCGCCTGTCGGGCTACATCACCGAAGAAAAGGTCGCCATCGCCAAGCGCCACCTGTGGCCCAAGCAACTGGCCAAGGCCGGGGTGTCCAAAGGCAGCCTGAGCATCAGCGACAGTGCCTTGAAGGCCCTGATCGACGGCTACGCCCGCGAAGCCGGGGTACGGCAGTTGGAGAAGCAACTGGGCAAACTGGTGCGCAAGGCGGTGATGAAGCTGATCGACGAGCCAAACGCCGTGATCAAGCTCGGGCCGAAAGACCTTGAGGCGTCCCTGGGCAAACCGGTGTTCCGCAACGAGCAGGTACTGTCCGGCATCGGCGTGATTACCGGCCTGGCCTGGACCAGCATGGGCGGCGCCACCCTGCCGATCGAAGCGACGCGCATCCACACCCACAATCGCGGCTTCAAGCTCACCGGGCAACTGGGCGACGTGATGAAGGAGTCGGCGGAAATCGCCCACAGCTATGTCAGTTCGCATCTGCAGCAATTCGGCGGCGATCCGAAGTTTTTCGACGAAGCCTTCGTCCACCTGCACGTGCCGGAAGGCGCCACGCCCAAGGACGGCCCGAGCGCCGGGGTGACCATGGCCAGCGCCCTGCTGTCCCTGGCCCGCAACCAGCCACCGAAGAAAGGTGTCGCCATGACTGGCGAGCTGACCCTCACCGGGCATGTACTGCCGATTGGCGGGGTGCGTGAAAAGGTCATCGCAGCGCGCCGGCAGAAAATCCTCGAGTTGATCCTGCCGGAAGCCAACCGGGGCAACTTCGAAGAACTGCCGGACTATCTGAAGGAAGGCGTCACGGTGCACTTTGCCAAGCGCTTTGCGGATGTGGCGAAGGTGTTGTTCTGAGGGTTATGTCTGCCCTGGCCCCATCGCGGGCAAGCCTTGCTCCCACAGGGGATGGGTGTTGTTCACAGAAATTGTGATCCACACCCTGCTCTGTGGGAGCAAGGCTTGCCCGCGATGATGTCACCAGCAACAACCTATGCCCACCTGACACACCCCGTAGCATCTCGGTTATGCTCCCCATTCGTCGTGAATGCCGGAGCCCCCATGTCCCTCACCCGCCTGCTTATCCCCGTCAGCCTCGCCCTGCTGAGCGCTTGCGCCACGCAACCGAAAAACAACGTGACCGTGGAGAAACTCAGCGAATGCCCGGTGCGGCTCAACAACGGGCAGAACATGATCCTCAGCTTGCCCAGCAACCCCACCACCGGGTACCGCTGGGCCATCCAGGATTCAGCGGGCGGCGTGTTGAAAACGCTGGGGCCCGAGGTCTACCGCAATCCGGAAGATGCCGGCATCGTCGGCGCCGCTGGTGTGTCGACCTGGCGCTTCCAGGCATTCGCCACCGGTACCGGGCGGTTGCGCCTGACTTATCAACAGCCCTGGGCCCCCGAAGTACCGCCCGTGGAAACCTTCGACTGTGCCATTGCGGTGAAGTGAGAACGGCCCGGCCGCCCTCGTGCTGATGGGCGCGCCTGGCTTCACGATGCAGCGCCGCGTCTTGTTCAAAAAACGTATTTCAGCCCGATGGTGGTCATGACGCTGGAGCTTTCGATGCCTGCGGAGTCAGTGTAGCTATCGCGGTAGTTATCGGAACGATTCTTGACGGTAAGGCTGCCTTTTTTATTCCGTGTGCGACTCCACGCGCTCTCCACGAAAACATTCGTGTTGGCGGTCATGTCATAGCCCAACTTTCCTCCCAACGAATAATACTGTTGATGCTTTGTTTTGCCGACAAACGTCTTATCAGCCAGGTAGTGCTCATCAATGTCAGTGGCAGAAGCCCAGCGACTGTACTTGAACACCCCCTCCATATCGAAACGCTTGTATCGATAGCTGCCGACCAATCCAACATACGGAGTTTTAAAGTGCTGTTTGTAGCCAATGATCGTTACGTCCGCTGGGAACTCGCCAGTGTATGCACCGCTGTTGTAACTAAAGGATCCCCCCTTGGAGGTAAAGCTGAAGCGGCGTTCCTGGTACCCAGCCATCAGGCCCAGGCGATAGGCAGGTTCGTTCAATAGCCACCCCTTGAGATTGAGATCGAATTCGTTGGCATACCTCAGGGTCGTGTCGGGGTGAACGCTACGGTCTGTCCATTGGCTCTGGGAGGCATCGACCCAGTCATCGTCATTCATATAACCGTCCGTGCTGGTGATGGTCGTCCAGCCCGACGCCCCTAGTGACATCCAAGGCAGCACGTTCCAATCGAGAGAGCCTTTGATGACCGCAGCATTGTTGTACTTCCAGTCGAGCTGGCTGATCCTCCTCCCGCCCTCCTCGGGCGCGTAGACCCGCTCGTGGGTCTGACCACTCAGAACGCCTGCATTGATGCCAAGCGTAACTTTCTCATTTACGTACAAATCCCTCGTGCTATCAGCAGCGACTGGAAGCGCAACCGTCGCGACTGTTGCAAATATAAAAAAATGAATTCGCCCAGCTGCTTTCGCCCCTTGTAAAAACATCTACAACTTCCCTGATGAGTTAATTTAGTTCCGCCGCCTCTTGCAATTGCATGCACATCGACAGTCGCTTTTGAAGTTGCGCTTTTTATATCAACGCAACTTTATTCAGCAAGAAACGAATCGAAAACACCGCTAAACAAAATGTGCCTGGAAGTTGCACGCTATTCATCTCGACCGGACTGTCGCAGGCCCCCGTGGAGCCAATGAGCATGAGGGCGGGTCCGGGCGTCGATCAAAGATCACGCTTTAGCGCATTAATTGGCTAAAATGCCCGCCTTTTCACCCTGCCGCTGGAACCGCCGTGAGCAACGACCCTGATCGCCTATTCGCCCAACCCCTGGCCCAAGTGCCTGACTTCGCCTTCAACGAGGACGTGGTGCGGGTGTTCCCGGACATGATCAAGCGTTCGGTGCCAGGCTACCCGACCATTGTCGAAAACCTCGGCGTGCTTGCCGCGCAATTTGCCCAGCCGGGCAGCGTGCTCTATGACCTGGGTTCCTCCCTGGGCGCTGTGACCCAGGCCCTGCGCCGCCATGTGCGCACCGACGGTTGCCGGGTGATCGCTGTGGATAACTCGGCGGCCATGGTCGAGCGCTGCCGCGAATACCTCAACGGCCAGGACTCGATGTTCCAGGAGCTGCTGCCGGTGGAGGTGATCGAGGGCGACATCCTGGCCCTGGAGTTCCAGCCGGCCTCGGTGGTGGCGCTGAACTTCACCCTGCAGTTCATCGCACCGGATCAGCGCACGGCCTTGTTGAGCCGCATTCGCCAATCCCTGCTGCCCGGTGGCGCGCTGATCCTGTCGGAAAAGCTGCGCTTCAACGATGCGCAGGAGCACGCATTGCTCACCGACCTGCACGTGGCGTTCAAACGCGCCAACGGCTACAGCGAGCTGGAGATTGCCCAGAAACGCAGCGCCATCGAAAACGTCATGAAGCCCGACAGCCTCGAAGAACACCGCGAACGCCTGTTGGCGGCCGGGTTCTCGAAAGTCGTGCCGTGGTTCCAATGTCTTAACTTCGCCTCGTTGATAGCCTTGCCATGATTGATCTGTCCCCCCTCGCCCGCCGCTTGGCCGGCACGCCCCTGGCCGATTGGGCCGCGACGCTGCAGATGCAACTCGACACCAAAATGGAAAAGGGCCATGGCGACCTGGAACGCTGGCAAAGCGCCCTCGACGCCTTGCCGGTGTTGCAGCCGAGCGAAATCGACCTGTTGAACGGGCTGACCCTCGATACCGATTGCAGCGATGAAACCCGCGCGCAGATGCGCACCGCACTGATGGGCCTGTCGCCATGGCGCAAGGGGCCGTTCGACCTGTTTGGCGTGCACGTGGACACCGAATGGCGCTCGGACTGGAAGTGGTCGCGTGTGGCGCCGCACCTGGATCTCAAGGGCAAGCGCATTCTCGATGTGGGTTGCGGCAACGGTTACTACATGTGGCGGATGCTTGGTACCGGGGCCGACACGGTAATCGGCGTCGACCCCAACTGGCTGTTCTTCTGCCAGTTCCAGGCGGTGCAACGCTACCTTTCCCAACCCAATGCCTGGCACCTGCCATTCCCGTTCGAAGACCTGCCGCCGGACCTGGAAGGCTTCGATACGGTTTTTTCCATGGGCGTGTTCTATCACCGCCGCTCCCCCATCGAACACCTGCTGGCCCTCAAGGACTGCCTGGTCAAGGGTGGTGAGCTGGTGCTGGAAACGTTGGTGATCGAGGGCGACGAGCACCAGGTGCTGGTGCCCGAGGACCGCTACGCGCAGATGCGCAACGTCTGGTTCCTGCCTTCGGTGCCGGCCCTGGAACGCTGGCTGCGCCGCGCTGGTTTCAGCGATGTGCGCTGCGTGGACGTGAGCCTGACCACCGTGGAAGAACAACGCAGCACGGAGTGGATGAAGTATCAGTCGCTGAGCGATTTTCTCGACCCCGACGACCACAGCAAGACCATCGAGGGCTTGCCGGCGCCGATGCGGGCGGTGATTGTGGCGCGTAAATAAATAGATCAAACAACCCCCATCCCTGTGGGAGCGAGCCTGCTCGCGATAGCGGTGAATCAGTCAAAGGTGTGTTAACTGACGCTCCGCTATCGCGAGCAGGCTCGCTCCCACAAAGGCGGGGGGTGTTCAATCCTGGGATTTGGCCCTGCGCGCCTTGAAGAACTCGCTCAACACCGTGCTGCATTCCTCCGCCAATACCCCGCCCTCGAACATTACCCGATGGTTCAGGAACGCCTGGCTGAAAAACTGCCCCTGGCTCTGCACGATGCCGGCCTTGGGCTCCAGGGCGCCGTAGACGACCCGGGCGACGCGGGAGTGGACGATCAGGCCGGCGCACATGCTGCACGGTTCGAGCGTCACATAGAGGGTGCTGCCAGGCAGGCGATAATTGCTCACGGCCTGGGCGGCGGCGCGGATGGCGACCATTTCCGCGTGGGCACTGGGGTCGTGGCCGCTGATCGGGCAGTTGAAGCCGCGCCCGATGATCTCGCCGTCCTGCACCAGCACCGCGCCCACCGGCACCTCGCCCAGGGCCGCCCCTTGCGCGGCCAGCGCCAGGGCTTCGCGCATGAAGTCCTGGTCACGACTGCGGTCGATGATCCGGGCAGGACGAATCTGGCGCATCACGCCACCTCAATGGCGGCCATCAGGCCGGTTTCCATGTGGTCGATCACATGGCAGTGGAACATCCACACACCCGGGTTATCCGCCACCAGCGCCACCTGTGCCCGCTCGTTCTTGCCCAGCAGGTAGGTGTCGGTGAAATACGGAATGACCTTGTGCCGGTTGGACGCGATCACCTTGAAGCTCATGCCGTGCAAGTGGATCGGATGTTGGTATTGGGTCATGTTCTTCAATTCGAAAATGTAGCTCTTGCCCTTTTTCAGCGTGGCAATCGGCCGGTCAGCACAGGTCTTGTCGGTGATATCCCAGGCCTTGCCGTTGATCTGCCACAAGCTAGGCGGTTTGCCGTTGTCGACATTGACCGACACCGAACCGACCCACTCGAAATTGAAGTTGAGTTTCTCGGCATTGGCCAGGTCCGGCTCGGACACCGGGTTGGCCGGCAATGCTGGTGGCCATGGGGTCGGCGCGTCATCGTTGGGCACCGAGCGCAGGGTGCCCAGGCGCACCGGGCCGTTGCGCAGCGACAACTCTTCCCCGGCCGGCGGGGCCTTGATCGCCAGGCAGATGCGCATGCCCGGGCCAAGCCAGTACTCCTTGCCCAGCGGGCGCGGTTCGATGGGATTACCGTCCAGGGCATAGATCTGCGCTTCGACACCGGGAATGTTGATCCGGTAAGTCAGCGTGTTGTCGAGGTTGAGCAGGCGCACCCGGGTGATCTGCCCGGCCGGCAGGTCGATCACCGCCTCCGGCACGCCGTTGATGGTCGCCAGTCGCCCGGCCGTCCCGCCACGGGCCGCCTCGCGAGGGATGCTGAACGCTACAAACTCACCCTGCTCATCCACGTGCCAGCTCTTCAGGCTCAGGGTCTTTTCGTATTTGAAACCGGTGGGCTCGCGCTCTTCAATGATCAGCGGCCCTACCAATCCACGCCCCAGCTCTTCGCTGCTGTTGACGTGGGGGTGGTACCAATAGCTGCCGGCGTCCGGCACGCGAAATTTGTAATCGAAGTATTCACCCGGCAGCACCGGCAGTTGCGAGACGTATGGCACGCCATCCATCTCCAGCGGCAGGCGGATCCCATGCCAGTGAATGGTGGTGGCAACCGGCAGGTGGTTGATGAAACGCACCCGCAACCACTCGCCCTGTCGCACCCGCAACTCGGTACCCGGCGCTGATGGCCCAAAGGCCCAGGCCTGGGTCTTGTGCCCGGCCACCAGCTCGACGTCCAGAGGCGCCGCAATCAATTCATAGTCATGGCCAGCCTCGGCATCCGCCCGCTTGCCCAACCAATACCGCGATGCGCCTCCCGCGCCAACGCCCACAACAACAAGACCGGCCAGGCCACCGAGTATTTGGCGACGGGTAAACGACATGAATGCAACCACCTATTGAATCCGCGGCGAACCGACAGGTCCGCAAAAGGCGAATACGATACACCTGCAATTGAGAAAGATTAAGTGAAGGATTGTCGCGTCGGCCCCGCCAGATGGGATGAAGACGCCTCACGGCGCCCTCATCCCAGGTTGTCAGCCAACCAAAGCTTCCAAGTCCTTGAACACCAATCCTGGTAAGCGTCGGCCTTCTTTCGCAACGTTGACCTGCAAGGCTGCTTGGGCCACGTCCAACACATTCCGGGTAAGCGAATAGTTGCCCTTGCTCTGCAGCCAGGTCAGAACGTCCGCCAAGTGCCAGATAGACGCGCTGCCCTCGTGCACGGGCGTCGGGAAGCTGCTCGGGTGGGCTAACATCAACTTGCGCATGTTCTGCCGAGACACGCCGACGATCTCGGCTACGTCGGTTAGCCCAACCAGATCAGGAGCAACCTCAATCAGCCTGGCCGATGGCACCGCACGGCGCACGTCGCTCAAAGCGCTGAGCACAGCCTTAATCGCATCAGGAGCATCGCGTGTGAATTCGAGAGCCAACCGTCCCGGCTGTCCTATGCCTACCAGGGCATCGTCGCAGCCCGCTACCCCCAGCCGCTCCACCAGTTCATCCGAGGTACGGTCATCGTCAGCAAGCTGATATTTCAGGGTAAAGGTATATTCCATTGTCTTACTCCTCAGCATCGTCATCAGCCTCGCAACGATTGCGATGGGTAGTGCAATTGTCCACGACGCGTCGTAATGCTCGCGCATGATTGCCAGGGTTTCTCGGCGTGCTTCATATCGATGTGATACAGAACTCACCGCAACGACACTCCTCGTCGTTATACGGACAATAAGCCCGCCCCCAGGCGTGACCACCACCGACCTCTATGCGCCCCCCAACGCTTCGGCATGCTTCAGCGTTTCTTCGACTTCCTTTTTCGGATGCGAGGGACGAATCATCAGTGCTCTCCAGTATTCGCATGACCTGCCTGGTTGTCAAATGACAACCAGATCATTCCCTTGGATGATAGGCATTCCCGGCGCACCGATGAGGGCCGAATCGTAGCGAAAGGTGACGGTACCGGACGGCTTCGCTGTCAGGTGCAGAAGAGCGCTGAGAAAAAACAGTACGGCCACTAAAAAGCCCTGGAGAGGTTATCCACAGGGCTTTTCAGGTACACCGCAACACAAGGATCACCCCGCCAGTAAACGCGCCTTCTCGCCACGGGGTGTGAAGAACGCCAGCGCCGCCGCGACCACGAACAGCGCAGGCACATCGCCGAGCAAGTGGCCGTAATGGCTCATGCCGTCCATCCCGACACCAAAGGACTGCACGGCCATGATCGCGCCATGCACGACGCTCGACCAGACCGTGAACCAGATCAGGCTCAGGTGCTTCAGCGGATCCCGTGAAGCTCTCAGCAGGAACACGCCGAGGGTCGCGTAGAGGCCGACGATCATCAGCGGATAGTCGGAATGACCGCTGTGCCATGTCCAACCGGACGGCCATAGCAACATCAGCGGCCCGATCGCAAACACGGAGATCAGGCCTACCACGATCAAAACCATGCGCAGGGCGGCGAGTCTTTGGGTGTCGTTCATGACGGGCTCCTTATGGCGGCGGGACCGTCGCCAAAACTGGACGTGCGTCAGTATAGATCTCGCCTCGGCTACGTGCCCGAGCCTACCGCCAGCCGTCTTGGCGGCTCAGGATGGCAAACCGGTGATCAGGTGTACCACGCCGTTGTCCAGCGACAACACCCCAGCCACCCCGGCGGCCTTCAACCCCGACCGGTCTATCCGGGCAACATCCCGCAACTCCACTCGCAGTCGCGTCAATGCCACGGCCTGATGGCGCTTGAGATTATCCGCGCCGCCCAATGCGGCGACGATAGCCGGTGCGACGCCATCAACCGATGCCGCCGGCTTGGGCTCATCCGGCACCAGGTCCGGGGTCAGGGCTTTCCAGAATGTTCGCTGCAGTTTGTCAAACATGTTCAATGCTCCATGACCAGTGTGGCCGGGTCGGCCGTGGATGAATGCATACGCAGGATACCGCGTACCTGTTCGGCGCTTTCCCGACCCAGGGCCTGTTGGGCAAGCCTGCGGCATTCGCCCAGGTCCCATTCACGCACGCACGCCTTTATTGTTGGGATCAACGGCACACTGACCGAGAGCTCATCCACACCAAGCCCCAGCAAAACCGGTACCGCCAGGGGTTCCGATGCCAGCGCGCCACACACCCCGACCCATTTGCCCTGGGCATGCGCGGCATCGACGGTACGAGCGATCAGCCGCAGCACCGAGGGATGCAGGCTGTCGGCCTGGCTGGCCAGGCGTGGATGGTCTCGGTCCATGGCCATGGTGTACTGGGTCAGGTCGTTGGTGCCGATGGAAAAGAAATCCACTTCGGGGGCAAACAGATCAGCCATCAGGGCCGCCGCCGGGACCTCGATCATGATCCCCAGCTTCGGCTGCTCTTTCAGGCCCAGGCTGCCAACCTCTTCCTCCAGTATCCGCCGCGCCAGACGCAACTCCGACAATTGGGTGACCATGGGCAGCATGATGTGCAGGCGCGCCATTCCGGAGCAGGCGAGTATCGCCCGGAACTGCTCGCGCAACAGTTGTGGCCGGTCCAAGCACAAGCGAATCCCGCGCATGCCCAGAAACGGATTGGCCTCGCGCTCCATCGGTACATAGGCCAACGGCTTGTCCCCACCCACGTCCAGGGTGCGCACTACCAGGTTGCGCTCCGGGCCCAGCGCTCGGGCGACGGCGATGTACAGCGTTGCTTGTTCGTCATGCCCCGGTGGTTGCGAGCGATCCAGGTAAAGCAGTTCGGAGCGAAGCAGCCCCACCCCTTCACCTCCCAGGGTCATGGCCTGCTCCACGTCCCGTAGCGAACCGACATTGGCGCTGATCTCGACGCGGTGACCGTCGAGGGTTCGGGCCGGCAGGGCCGATTGTTCGAGGTCTCGCTGGCGGCGCTGACGCTGCTCGTCACGCTGGGCGCGGAATTGTTCGATCCGGGCCTGATCAGGATTCAAATGCAATTCGCCGCCGTCGGCATCCAGCAACACCTGGGTGCCATTGGCGATGTCCAGCACCTGTCCATGCAGGCCACACAACGACGGCAAGCCCAGCGCTCGGGCAAGGATTGCCACATGGCTGGTCGCACCGCCATCGACCGTGACAAAACCGGCTATTCGCGAGGTATCCAGGCTGGCGGTCTGGGAGGGTGTCAGTTGCTCAGCCACCAGGATCGCACGCTCGGGCAATGTCCAGTCGCGTTCTTGCACCCCCAGGATCAACTTGAGCACCCGTTGCCCGACATCGGCGAGGTCCATTGCCCGTTCGACCAGCAACGCGCTACCCAATTGCTGGAACAGTGCAGCGGTGGCTTCTGTAGCCGCGTTCCAGGCGAATGCCGCACTCTTGCCTTCGAGGACAAGGGCCTGGGCGTGCTCCAGCAGGGTGGGGTCCTCCAGCAACGCTTCATGAGCTCGAAAAATCTGCGCCTGGACACTGCCCGCCGCTTCGCTTTGCAAAGTCCTCAACGCTTCAGCCGCCTGGCCCAGCGCCTGGTCCAGAGCCGCTTGTTCAGCCTGAATCCCGAGGCCCGCCTCGTCGATGTCCAGCACCTGCGAGGCAACTTGAACCACCTCGCCAAACGCCAGGCCGGGCGAAGCGCAGACACCTCGCAGCCGGCCCGACATCGACGGTTCGGAGACGTGGGACGACACCAGCGCCAATGGCACGCCAACCGTTTCGCCGCACCCCGAAAGCAACAGGTGTTCCAAGGCTTCGATGGCTTGCCTGGCCTGGGGGCCGGCGGCACTGATCTGCACGCTGTCGCCCTTGGCCGTCTGCAGCGCCATGATCGCCACCACGGACTTGGCATTGGCGCCGGCCTGCTGCCGATGCAGGCAGATGTCTGCGTCGAATCCCTTGGCCGCCTCGGCGAACACCGCGGCAGGGCGAGCATGCAAGCCACATTCGTTGGGCACGATCAATGGCCTGGAAAACAGCGCCGAGCCCTGTTGTGCATCCTCGGCAGGCCTTGATTCGTCCAGGCTGACTTGCAGCAGCGGGTCGCCACTCTCGACGCAGGCAGCCTGGTCTGCCAACACGCTGAAAGACTCGCCGCTGACCACCAGCACCAACGTCAACAGGCTCCGTGCATGCAGGGCGATGTAGTCGGCATCAAAATCGATCAGGGGCTGCCCCGCCTCGACGCGTTGACCCGCCTCCACCCGGGGAGTAAAGCCCTTGCCCGCCAGGTTCACCGTGTCCAGGCCAATGTGCATCAGCACCTCAACGCCGTGGTCCCCAGTGATACTCAGCGCATGGCCGCTGCCCTGGAGCGTGCCGACGACACCAGCCAACGGTGCGCAGAGGGTCTGGGAAGTCGGGTCGATGCAGATCCCATCTCCCACTATACGGCTGGAGAAGACCGGATCCGGCACATTGTCCAAAGGCATCAGGACCCCGGATAACGGCGCGAGCAATTGCAAGGGTTGCGTTGTGTTCATGACTTCACCTGCTGCTGTCTATTCTTGTTGGCATCGCGGCTATGAAGGGCCCGCCGACACGCACTACACGGGTCACTTCCACCAGTATTCGATCTGCACGCCCACGTTGGAGCCATGTCGCGCGCTGTCAAATGCGCCGGTGTCGGACAATGCCGACCCCGCCGCCAGTTGGTTGGCTGCACGCTGGGCCGCTTCGTTCCAGCTGGCGTAGGTGTAATAAAGCCGTATCTCCGGTCGGGCCCAGAATTCCGGCCCCTTGGGCGACCAGGTGGGTGCAAAGGTAAACTTGCTCAGCTTGCGCGTGCCGTCACTCGCCTGCACTTGGTCGTGGCCCAGTTCAGCCACCAGCTTGAACTGGTCGGTGATGGCGTAGGCCGGGCGAACCCCCAGCGACACCCAGTCCTGGTCGCCGCCATCGCGGCGGATATCCTTCTGATAAACCGCCTGCACCTGCCCGCCGAAACGCGGCGTGACCTGCCAATCGAAGAATTCAACCAGACGATAACTCTTGTTGCTGTCGTCCAGGCCCGTATCGCCGGTATACCCCAGCCCGGTGCCGGGCCCCTCGCCATATTGCAAAGCCAGTTTATTCTTGCCACCCACAAAGGCCTGCTGCACATGCTGGGCGGTCAGGGCCCAGCCACGATGGGCATCACGACGGTCCGCCTGATCGATGAAGCTCAAGCCCAGTTCCAACTCACCACCGGGGTTGGTCCTGAAACCGGCCACGTTGAAATCATGTCGACTGACCGGGTCTTTCTGATACAGGTTGTCCTTGCGCGAGAAGGCGTAGCTGTATTTCAGGCCGCCAATGAGTACGTCCTCGATCCCGCCCCCGGTGGCACTCTGGTTCCAGTAGTAGAAATCGGAAATATGAATGTCGTTACGCTTGTAGTAACGCCGACCGGCCCATAGCGACCCGCCGTTCAGGCTGGGCATGTTCGACCACTGGGCATACATCTGCGGCATCCGCGCGGCGCCGTTGTCACCCTGGAAAGTCGGCGTGCGATCGTAACGGTTGTACAGCGACGCCATGCCATCCACGCTCAACACCGAACCATCATCGAGGGTGAAAAGGTCCTGGCGCAGCTCCAACTCGCCATATTGTTCGCATTCGTTGCCTAATCGGTACTTGCTCTGCGCTCCTGGCAACTGGAAACAGGATTGCGATCGACCATTGGTTGCACTGCCGACGCCGCTGCGCAAGTAACCGGAAAACTCCAGCGCCTGGGTTGGAAATGGCAATGCCAGGCAGATGCAGGACACCGCGAGGCCTCGATTTATTGTTGTTCTCATATGCCGCTCCTTGTTTTTTATTGTTTTTTGCTGCGCTTTCCCCTTTCCCTGCCAACGAATGGGCGATAAAGAGCCGCACGGTGCGTCGAACGCAACGTGGTCGCTGTCAGGCGATGCCTGGGTCGGAAAGGGTTTTGATTCAATCGCTCAGGTGCAGTACGAACGACTCGTAGGGTCGCAGGCGCAACCGTCGATCACGGTGCTCTCGGTCGTAATTACCGATCACCCATCGTTGCTTCATGTCGGAGGTGATGATCCCATCGGGCAACTCAACCTCGCAGTCACCGCCGTGGAAATGACTGATGATCAGCAGACGTTCCCCCTGCCCCTCGCGCAGGTAGGCCCACACGAAGGGGTGGTCGGGCAACAACAGGCGGTAGACGCCCTCCTGGATCAAGGCTTCGCTACGGCGCAGGGTGATCAGCTGTCGATAAAAATGCAGTATTGATGTCGGGTCTTGCAGTTGGTGTTCAACGTTGATGAAGGCAGCATTGGCCGGCACGCCGATCCAGGGCTCGGCCTGGCTGAAACCCGCGTTCGGTCCGGCCGTCCATTGCATTGGTGTACGCCCGTTGTCCCGCGACTTCTGCATGATCGCCGCCATGGCCTCGGCTTCGGGCACCCCGGCGTTACGCTGGAGACGAAAGATATTCAAGGTCTCGACGTCGCGGTACTGGTCGATGTGATCAAAGCCCGGATTGGTCATCCCCAGCTCTTCGCCCTGATACACGAAGGGCGTGCCTTGGAGGAAGTGCAACGCGGTGGCCAGCATTTTCGCCGAAGCCACCCGGTGCTCGCCGTCATTTCCGAAGCGAGAGACCACCCGCGGCTGGTCGTGATTACACCAGAACAACGCGTTCCAACCGCCACCGGCCTGCATGCCGGTCTGCCAGTCGGACAAGATGCGTTTGAGCTGGAAGAAATCGAAGTCGGCTCGCACCCATTTCTGCAGGTTCGGATAATCCACCTTCAGATGGTGGAAATTGAAGGTCATCGACAACTCGCGCGAATCCGGACACGAATAACGAATGCAGTGTTCGAGAGTGGTGGACGACATCTCGCCCACGTTGATCAGGTCGAAACCTTCAAAGACCTCCCGGTGCATTTGCTGCAGATAACGATGTACGTTCGGGCCGTCGGTATAGAAACGCCGGCCATCGGTGTGGTCATCAGGAAAATCCGCCGGCTTGGAGATCAGGTTGATGACGTCGAGGCGAAAGCCCCCCACGCCCTTGTCCCGCCAGAAGCGCATCATCTTGAACACTTCGGCACGCACCTGAGGGTTATCCCAGTTCAGGTCGGCCTGGGTGTGATCGAACAGGTGCAGGTAATACTGGCCGGTCTGCGCCTCGTATTCCCAGGCCGAGCCGCCGAACTTGGATTCCCAGCTGTTCGGTTGGTCGCGCCAGATGTAGAAATCGCGGTACGGGTTGTCGAGGCTGCTGCGGGCGGCCTGGAACCAGGGATGCTCGATGGACGTGTGATTGACCACGATATCAAGCATCAACTTGATACCGCGTCTGCCGGCCTCGGCGATCAACAGCTCACAGTCAGCCATCGTGCCGTAGCTGGGGTCGATGGCGTAGTAGTCGCTGATGTCATAACCGTTATCGCGCTGTGGCGAACGCAGGAACGGCGTCAGCCACAGGTAATCCACCCCGAGCCAGTGCAGATAATCGAGCTTGTCCACGATCCCCAGTAAATCACCGGTCGCCTGACCGCCGTGGCTGTAGAAACTCTTCGGATAAATCTGGTAGATCACGGAGCGTTGCCAGTCTTGCATGACGCGATTCCTTCAGTGAGGGCCCATGGCCCATCGTGGACAGTCCGGGTGTCAGGCGACGCGATAGCCGGGGCGGACGATCTTCATGCTCAACCCGCAGGTCAGCGCAAAGGGCACGGTCATGGCGATGACCATGCCGATCACGAACATCGGTATGTAGTCGGGAACGATCGAAATGAAACCCGGCAAGCCACCCACACCAATGGCCGAAGCCTTGATCTTGTTCAGCGACAGGAAGATGCAGCCCAGGGCCGAGCCGACCAGGGCACAGTAGAAAGGAAACTTGTAGCGAAGGTTGACGCCGAACATCGCCGGTTCAGTGATACCGAAGTAGGCGGAAATGGCCGAAGTGGAAGCCATGCTCTTGTCCCGGGCATTGCGGGTCATGTAGAACACTGCCAGCGCCGCGCTACCCTGGGCCAGGTTGGACATGACGATCATCGGCCAGATGAAGGTGCCGCCCTGTGTCGAGATCAATTGCAGATCCACCGCCAGGAACATGTGGTGCATGCCGGTCACCACCAGCGGTGCATATAACAGGCCGAAGATCGCCCCACCGATCACCGGCGCGAGATCGAACAATGCCACCATGCCTTCTGTAATCAGGATGCCCAGGTGCCGGGTGACCGGTCCAATGATCGCCAGCGCCAGTACACCTGTGACGACGATGGTGGTAATCGGCACGACCAGCAGTTGGATAGCGTTGGGCACCCTGGCACGCAACCAACGCTCAATCACGCTCATGACAAAGGCGGCCAACAGGATCGGCAGGATCTGTCCCTGGTAACCGACTTTTTCGATCCGGAACCAACCGAAGATATCGAAGTACGGCAAGCTCTGGCCATCCAGCCCCGCCACGGCCTTGCCGTAGTTCCAGGCATTGAGCAGGTCCGGGTGAACGAGCATCAGCCCGAGCACGATGCCCAGGATCTCACTGCCGCCAAAACGCTTGGCCGCCGACCAGCCCACCAGTGCCGGAAGAAAGACAAAGGAAGTGTTGGCCATCAGGTTGATCAGGCTCCAGACACCGTCCAGGTTCGGATACGCGTCGAGCAGTGTCTGGTCGGCAATGAACATGCCCTTGGCGCCCAGCAGGTTGTTGACGCCCATCAGCAGGCCGGCGATCACCAGCGCGGGCAGGATCGGCATGAACACGTCGGAAAGCACCCGCACCAGGCGCTGCATGCCGTTGCCTTTCTGTGCGCCCTGGCGCTTGACGTCGGCGATGGTCGCGGCGGCCAGGCCTGTCAGCTCGCGCAAGGCGGCGTAGACCTTTTCCACCTCGCCCGGCCCGATGACCACCTGGAACAAGCCGCCGGTGAAAAACGAACCCTTGACCAGGTCGACCTGGTTCAATGTTGCGCTGTCCACCTGTGATGCATCCTTGAGGGATAGCCGCAGGCGCGTCACGCAATGGGCTGCCTGCTCGATATTGCCGACGCCGCCGAGGCTTTGCAGCAGCTCGCTGGCGATTCTGGGGTAATCGTGGCTCATGCTTTTTTCTTCCGCGTCGTTGTTGTTATTGAGAGTCGACAGCACATGGAAGGAAAAAATACTCGTCTGTACGAGTTAAATCAACAACTCGTACAGACGAGTTGTGTTTTTTTATTTAAGCACTCCACTATCATCGCGAAACGCCCTACGCTCCTTGCTGCAAAAAACCACAGTGAATTGGACAAGCCCCCCACTTCACCCTTAAGGTTCCGCCCCCGGTGTACCGCGCGTTACAGAGCCATTTCCATGAGTAAATACAACCGGATCTACAGCGACCTGCTCGCCAGCATCACCACCGAACGCTTGGAGCGTGGCGCCCGCCTGCCTTCCGAAACCGAATTGATGGACAGCTACCAAGCCAGTCGGGGCACCGTGCGCAAGGCGATCGAACAGCTTCAGGAGCGCGGTTTCGCCCAGAAGATCCATGGCAAGGGCACCTTTGTACTGTCCACCTCCCCTATCGAATTCCAGCTCGGCGGCATTGTCAGCTTCCAGGAGACGTACCCGCGCCTGGGCGATGACGTCCGCACTGAAGTGGTCGAGTTCAGCCAACTGCCGCTTGAAGGTGCGTTGCTCGAACACATCAAGGCCCCCGCTGGCAGCCAGGTGACGCGCATCAAGCGCGTGCGAAGAATCGACGGCAAACGGGTGATCCTGGACATCAACCATTTCGTCAGCGACGTGATCCCCGACCTGACCCGCGAGATCGCCGAGCGATCGATCTATGCCCACATCGAACAGACCCTGCAACTGCAGATCGCCTATGCCCAGCGCACCATCGAAGCCGTCCGGTGCAGCAACGACGACCAGCAACACCTCGACCTCGACGGCCAAAGCCATGTCATCGTGGTCAGCAACCAGACCTTTCTTCAGGACGGCCGGCAGTTCGAATACACCGAATCACGGCATACCCTCGACAAGTTCTATTTCTCGGATGTCGCGCGGCGCTGAGGAAACCAGGCGGCTCCCTCCCTGCTTGATGGCGCACTTGCGAAGCGCTCTGACGACAGAGTTGGATGAGTCACACGAGGTCACGCGGCGCTCGTGTACGCCAAGAGGCACTCCACGAGCGCATCGAACGTCACCTTGCAACGCGGGCTTTCGCGCAACCCCTCGTGCATGGTGACCCACGTAGGCAATCGCAGCGCGAAGTGCCGCGAAAGTACGCGCACTAGCATCGCGTCCCGCTGGCCCAAGGCGACTTGGCATATCCCAATACCGCCGCCGGCGCGGATCAGCGCCAGTTGAGCCAGATCGCTATCGGTGCGCATCGAGAAGGCCTCCCGTCTCCATGCGGGGAACTGCTTAGTTGCGGCGCGGAGAAAAGGCGTTTCCTGATCAAACCCAATCAACGCATGCTTGATCAGATCCGCGGGTGCGGAAGGTGTACCGTGCTGTGCCAGGTAGTCGCTGCGCGCATACATTCCTAATTCGACATGGCCAACGCTCCGAGCAATGAGCAGATCCTGCTTGGGCAACGACATGCGGACCGCAATGTCCGCCTCCCGTTGCAGCAGATCTTGTACGCGATTGGTGGGCACGACCTCGATCTTCAAACCAGGATGCGCTTGGCGAAGCCGCGCGATCGCAGGCGGCAGCACCTCCACCCCGATCACCTCGCTGGCTGACACCCGCACCGTGCCCGTCGCTCTTTCGCCCTGCTGGCTGGTGGCCGCGCGTTGAAGGGCCGCCGCGTTGCTCTGCATCGCTTCGGCATAGCCGCGCAAAGCCAACGCGGCCTCGGTGGGCAACAACCCGGTCTGCGAACGGGTGAACAGGGCCTGATGGAATGTCGCCTCCAAAGCAGAGATATGACGCCCCGCCGTAGGCTGCGTGATGCCGAGCGCGCGTGCGGCCCCTGAGAGCGACCCCTCCGTCAACACAGCAAGAAACGTTCGATACAGTTCCCAGCCAAGGTCATTAGCCATACAAAAATGCATATCCGATAGCTTACGTTAGGTAATTTATTTCTACTTAAACCACGCCCAGAATTCAACCCACTCACCCACCTGACGGAGAATGGACATGGCAAATATCGACAATCCTCTAAGCAAAAAAATCTTGGTGCTAGGCGCAACAGGCGGGATCGGCGGTGAAGTGGCACGACAACTGCGCGACGCTGGCTGGCAGGTCCAGGCTCTCCATCGCGGGTTGGCCTCACCCCAAGAGCAGCGTGATGGCATCACCTGGCTTCGTGGAGACGCGATGCAGCGCGATGATGTGATGCATGCCGCGCGCGAGTGCAGCGTTATCGTCCACGCGGTCAACCCTCCCGGCTACCGCAACTGGGGCGAGTTGGTGCTACCTATGATCGAAAACACCATCGCGGCGGCGAAGGCGGAAGGCGCCACAGTGGTGCTGCCAGGCACTGTTTATAACTACGGTCCCGATGCATTCCCGGTACTGAGCGAGGATGCCCCGCAACGCCCACTCACACGCAAGGGCGCCATCCGGGTCGAATTGGAACAGCGGCTACAAGCCGCCAGCGAGCGAGGTGTACGGGTAATTGTGGTGCGAGCTGGGGATTTCTTCGGCCCAAGCGCAGGCAACAGCTGGTTCTCGCAAGGCGTCGTCAAACCAGGACAATGCGTGAAGATCATCCAACTTCCGGGCGATCCGGGCGTGGGCCACCAGTGGTCGTATCTGCCCGACGTGGCCCGCACGATGGTCGAACTGCTCGGACGCCGCGACTCGCTGCCGCCCTTCGCCAGTTTCCATATGGCCGGGCATTGGGATGCAGATGGCACACAGATGGCTGCTGCTATCTGCCGCGTTGCGAAACGGCACGGTGGTCCACCAAAGCTGCGAGCCTTCCCATGGTGGCTCACACGATTGGCTTCGCCCTTTGTGCCTACCCTGCGTGAACTGCTGGAAATGCGCTACCTGTGGCGTCAACCCGTGCGCATGGACAACGCTCGCTTGAAGGCTGTCCTAGGCAGTGAGCCGCATACGCCGCTGGATGAAGCCGTCGAAGCAACTTTGGCAGGGCTGGGCTGCATCGTGCGGCAGCGTCCCACGCCAGCCATTGATGCGGCAATCGTAGCGGAAGGTGACGGTACCGACAGGGCGACACCGTCACTTCTACCGCCAACCTGTCCCGCCGGCCAGCGATAATCACCGATAACTGCCGTGACGTATTTTTTCTAAATCAACACGTTACGGCAGTTCTTCGATAGCTGGCGATACCCCTCGAAAGACCTGATATCACTCCCACTCAATCGTCGCCGGCGGCTTGCTCGACACGTCATACGTCACGCGGGAGATGCCGTCGATTTCGTTGATGATGCGGCCGGAAACGGTTTCCAGCAGCTCGTACGGCAGGTGCGCCCAGCGAGCGGTCATGAAGTCGATGGTTTCCACCGCACGCAGGGCCACGACCCAGGCGTAGCGACGGCCATCGCCGACCACGCCGACGGATTTCACCGGTTGGAACACCACGAACGCCTGGCTGACCTTGTGGTACCAGTCGGCCTTGCGCAGTTCTTCGATGAAGATGTGGTCGGCGCGACGCAACAGGTCGGCGTATTCCTTCTTCACTTCACCGAGGATTCGCACGCCCAGGCCCGGACCCGGGAATGGGTGGCGGTAGACCATGTCGTAAGGCAGGCCCAGCTCCAGGCCGAGGCGACGGACCTCGTCCTTGAACAGCTCGCGCAGCGGCTCGACCAGCTTGAGGTTCATTTCTTCCGGCAGGCCACCGACGTTGTGGTGGGACTTGATCACGTGGGCCTTGCCGCTCTTGGCGCCGGCCGACTCGATCACGTCGGGATAGATGGTGCCCTGGGCCAGGTACTTGATGTTGTCGAGCTTGCAGGATTCGGCATCGAACACGTCGATGAAGGTACGACCGATGATCTTGCGCTTCTTCTCCGGGTCGGACTCACCGGCCAGGTTGGTCAGGAATTGCTCTTCGGCGTTGGCGCGGATCACCTTGACGCCCATGTTCTCGGCGAACATGGCCATCACTTGCTCGCCTTCGTGCAGGCGCAGCAGGCCGTTGTCGACGAAGACGCAGGTCAGTTGATCACCGATGGCCTTGTGCAGCAGCGCGGCGACTACCGAGGAGTCGACGCCGCCGGACAAGCCCAGCAGCACGTTGTCGGTACCGACCTGGGCGCGCACCTGGGCGATGGCGTCTTCAGCGATTTTCGACGGTGTCCACAGGGCTTCGCACTCGCAGATGTCGAGGATGAAGCGCGACAGGATGCGGCCGCCCTGCTTGGTGTGGGTCACTTCCGGGTGGAACTGCACGCCGTAGTAACGACGCTCGTCGCTGAACATGCCGGCAATCGGGCAACTCGGCGTGCTGGCGAGGATGTGGAAGTCTTCCGGCATCTTGGTGACCTTGTCACCGTGGCTCATCCACACGTCCAGACCGAACAGGCCATCGGCGTCGACATGGTCTTCGATGCCATCCAGCAGGCGGCTCTTGCCGACCACGTCAACACGGGCATAACCGAACTCACGCAGGTCGGAGCCTTCCACCTTGCCGCCGAGCTGCTCGGCCATGGTCTGCATGCCGTAGCAGATGCCGAAGACCGGCACGCCCAGGTCGAACACCGCTTGCGGGCAGCGCGGGCTGTTGGCTTCGTGCACGGACTCGGGACCGCCGGCGAGGATGACGCCTTTGGGAGCGAACTCGCGAATCGCTTCGTCATCCATGTCGAACGGGTGCAACTCGCAGTACACGCCGATTTCACGCACGCGGCGGGCAATCAGTTGGGTGTACTGGGAACCGAAGTCGAGGATCAGGATGCGGTGAGCGTGAATGTCGAGGGCCATGACTCATTCTCATGTAGTGAATCAGAAACAACTCGGGGCTGAATGAACAGCCCCGGTGATTAACGTTTTGCTGGAAGCCTTAACCTACGCGGTAGTTCGGCGCTTCCTTGGTGATCTGTACGTCGTGGACATGGGACTCGGCCATGCCGGCGCCGGTGATGCGCACGAACTCCGGCTTGGTGCGCATCTCTTCGATGTTGGCACTGCCGGTGTAGCCCATCGAAGAACGCAGGCCACCCATCAGTTGATGGATGATCGCGGTCAGGGTGCCTTTGTACGGCACACGACCTTCGATGCCTTCCGGTACCAGCTTCTCGGCACCCGCGGAGGAGTCCTGGAAGTAGCGGTCGGAAGAGCCCTGGGCCTGGGACATGGCGCCCAGCGAACCCATGCCGCGATAAGCCTTGTAGCTACGGCCCTGGAACAGTTCGATCTCGCCCGGCGCTTCTTCGGTACCGGCGAACATCGAGCCCATCATCACGGCAGAGGCACCGGCCACGATGGCCTTGGACAGGTCACCGGAGAAACGGATGCCGCCGTCGGCGATCAACGGTACGCCAGTGCCTTCAAGGGCGGCTGCGACGTTGGCGATGGCACTGATCTGCGGCACGCCGACACCGGCGACGATCCGGGTGGTGCAGATCGAGCCAGGGCCGATACCGACCTTGACCGCGTCGGCGCCAGCTTCGGCCAGGGCCTTGGCGGCAGCGCCGGTGGCGATGTTGCCGCCAATCACCTGCACTTCAGGGAAGTTCTGCTTGACCCAACGAACGCGGTCGATCACACCCTTGGAATGGCCGTGGGCGGTGTCGACCACCACCACGTCGACGCCGGCATTGACCAGCGCGGCGACGCGATCACCGGTGTCCTTGCCGGTACCGACCGCGGCACCGACGCGCAGACGACCCTGGTCGTCCTTGCTGGCCAGCGGGTAGGCCTTGGCTTTTTCGATGTCGTTGACGGTCATCATGCCCTTGAGGGCGAATTTGTCGTCGACGATCAGCACGCGCTCGATGCGGTGCTTGTGCAGCAACTCGCGAACTTCGTCCTTGCTGGTGCCTTCCTTGACCGTGACCAGGCGCTCTTTAGGCGTCATCACTTGGCGGACGGTGGCATCCAGGCGGTTCTCGAAACGCACGTCGCGGGAGGTGACGATGCCGACCAGGTCGCCATCGTGCAGCACCGGAACGCCGGAGATGTTGTGCATGCGGGTCAGATCGAACAGATCGCGCACCGTGGCATCGGCCTCGATGGTGATCGGGTCCTTGACCACGCCAGCCTCGAACCGCTTGACCTTGCGCACTTCGGCGGCCTGCTGTTCGATGGTCATGTTCTTGTGGATGATACCGATACCGCCTTCCTGGGCCATGGCAATGGCCAGACGGGCTTCGGTCACGGTGTCCATGGCAGCGGAAACCAACGGGATATTCAGTTCGATGCCACGGGTAAGACGGGTTTTGAGGCTGACTTCGTTAGGCAGCACCTCGGAATAACCAGGCACTAGGAGAATGTCGTCGAAGGTCAGAGCTTCTTGGCTGATACGCAGCATCGCGGGGGCTCCCGAGCGGGAAAATGGAAGCGCGCCATTATACTCATGCACACCGTCTGGCTCAATGTAAAACTCTGTCTATTATTGGCGGGGTGATTGACGGGGCTGATCGCCCCACTGCGGCGGTACACCGCCCCCCTGTGGCGAGGGGATTTATCCCCGCTGGACTGCGCAGCAGTCCCAAGGTGGTCGACTCATATGCCTGATGTACCGCACAGCCTGGGTTTAGGGCCGCTTCGCGCCCCAGCGGGGATAAATCCCCTCGCCACAAAAGCAGTCTCCAGTGTGCCTACCTACAACTCCACCTGCACCCAACTCACCGGCTGATCCAGCCAATCGGCGAATTCGTCGAGGAAGTCCTGCTTGAACCCCGCCTCCAGCCAGTTGTTGAAGATGAACCCCAGGTTGGAGAAGCCGCAGGGCTGCAGGAACAGAAAGCCGTTGATGTCATCTTCATGCCCGCACTCGGGGCAGGTGAAGTTGTCGGTGCGTTCGGGCATCCAGTCCTCCAGGCTTTCGAACAGCGCCTCGCCGATTTCCCGCCGGCACTCGGCGCAGCCCGCTTCCTCGAGAAAGCCCTTGGCCGGGGTGTAGATGCAGCGCTTGGTGATGATCTCCAGGCCGTTGATCGGCTCGTCGAACGGCAAGGCATCGGGGCGCAGGACCACGGTGCGGGCGCCTGGAGCGATGGCATGGGCCATGCGATTGCCGGTGCGCCCACAGGTGGTCAGTTGTTCTTCGACAATGTTCTTGCGCACCAGCCAGCGCACGATCGCCCGAGCCCTGGGCTCATGGACCGGCAAGGTGGAGATTTTCGGGACGATGATGCTTTGGGAGTTCATGACAAGGCCTGGGGGTTCTCTGTAGGCGCAAAGCTTGCTCGCGATGCGGACACTTCAGTCCATCAGATGATGGGGGCGATTCCATCGCGAGCAAGCTTTGCTCCTACGAGTGTTATCAAAGGCCGGCAGCTTAATCCCTGGCCACACCAGGTCAAGCGCTCAGGTAGCGCCCGATCAGCGCGAGGCCGCTGGCAAGCACCAGCCAGGTCACCAGGCGCACGAACGTCTCGCGCGACATCCTCATCGTCAGGCGACGACCTGTCCACAGCCCCAGCGCCATGGCCGGCAACAAACACAGCGCCAGTACCAACAAGGGTAGTTCGGCATACACGCCCGCGACAGCGAACAGGCTCAAGCGCACCACGGTGCTGCAACTGATCAGGGCGCTTTGGGTGGCCCGGGCCGGTTCCTTGGGCAAGCGGCTATTCAAATAGATCGCATATAAAAAGCCGCCACTGCCGAACAAGGCCCCGAACATCCCGCCTACCGTGCCCATCGGGATCGCCCATAGCGCCGACAGCTGCGTGGGTCGGGTCTTTATCCACAGGCTGTAGATCGCGTAGGCGCTGATGAACAGCCCCATCAACAGCAACAGCAGGTCCGACTTGAGGTTGAGCAGGAAAATCACGCCCAGGGTGCAACCAACCGCCATGCACGGCAACAACCGCAGCAACTCCGGCCGGGCAACATCCTTGCGCGACGGCAGCAGGTTGCCGAACGCCGCGACAAAATCCAGCAACACCAGCAGCGGCACGATTTTCGACAATGGCATGAACAGCAGCAGGATAGGTGCGGCCACCAGCGCCGTTCCGAACCCGGCAATGCCGAACACGATATAAGCCAAGGCGATGGCAAGGCCGATCACCAGCCATTCCGTGGGTGCGAATGCCCATTGGCCCAACCACGAGAAAAGGTTCATCCGGTACTTCCTTGCTTACGGAGCGGCGACTTTAGCCAGAGGTCGCAGGCTTATCCAGCACTGCTATCCGCGAGCAGGTTCGCTCCCACATTTGGATTCATATGCTGTGTACGACGCAGAACCTTTGTGGGAGCGAGCCTGCTCGCGATGAAGGCAACCCGGTCTAATTGTTTCCACGCATGGAGATTAAGCGGCAAATGCCCTTATCATGCCGCCCATGATTAAAGATCCCTTTGCCCGCCTGGGCCTGGACCGCGAGGTCCTGACTGTCAGTCAGCTCAACGGCCGCGCGCGGGTGTTGCTGGAGGACGTGTTCAGCAACATCTGGGTCGAGGGCGAAATCTCCAACCTCGCCCGCCCCGCCTCCGGCCACGTGTATTTCACCCTCAAGGACAGCGGCGCCCAGGTACGCTGCGCGCTGTTCCGGCAGAACGCCGCGCGGGTGCGCCAGGCCTTGAAGGATGGGTTGGCGGTCAAGGTGCGTGGCAAGGTTTCGCTGTTCGAAGGCCGTGGCGATTACCAGCTGATTCTCGACACCGTGGAGCCGGCTGGCGACGGTGCCCTGCGCCTGGCCTTCGATGCCCTGAAGGAAAAGCTCAGCGCCGAAGGCCTGTTCAGCGCCGAGCGCAAGGTGCCCCTGCCCGCTCATCCACAACGCATCGGCATCATCAGTTCGCCCACCGGCGCGGTGATCCGCGACATCATCAGCGTGTTCCGTCGCCGTGCGCCGCAGATCGCCCTGACGCTGATCCCCACCGCCGTGCAGGGCCGCGAAGCCACCGCGCAGATCGTCCGCGCCCTGAAACTGGCGGACGCCCGGGGCTTCGATGCGCTGATCCTGGCCCGGGGCGGCGGTTCGCTGGAAGACTTGTGGTGCTTCAACGAAGAAGCCGTGGCCCGGGCCGTGGACGCCTGCCTGACGCCGATCGTCAGCGCCGTCGGCCATGAAACCGACGTGTCCATCAGCGATTTCGTCGCCGACGTGCGCGCCCCGACGCCGTCCGCCGCTGCCGAACTGCTGGCGCCGGACGCCGGCGATCTGGTGCGCCGGGTCGAGAGCCTGCATCGGCGGCTGGTGATGCGCATGCGCGACCGCTTGATGCGCGATCAACTGCGTCTCGAAGGCCTGACCCGGCGCCTGCGCCACCCCGGCGAACGCCTGCGCCAGCAAGCCCAGCGCCTCGACGACCTGGACATGCGCCTGCGCCGGGCCTTCGAACGCAGCCTCAATACCCGCCGCGAACGCCTGATCCGCCTGGAAACCCGCCTGGCCGGCCAGCATCCTGGCCGTCACCTGGCGCTGCTGCGCCAGCGCCTGGACAGCCTGGCCGAACGCCTGCCCCGGGCCATGCGCGAAGGCTTGAAGGCGCGACGCGTGCAATTGCACAACCAGATGCAGACGCTGCACATCGTCAGTCCCCTGGCGACCCTCGGTCGGGGCTACAGCATCTTGCTGGACGAACGCGGCCATGCGATCCGCAGTGCCGGACAGACCCAGACCGGCCAGCGCCTGACGGCCCGGCTCGGCGAAGGCGAATTGCTGGTGCGGGTCGAAGACAATCACCTGACGCCGGTCACCCTCTCTTTACTGGATTGATCCATGCCGCGATTTCTAACGCCCCTGCTTTTGCTGTGCCTGACCTTCAACGCCCACGCCGACAGTTACATCACCCGCCTGCTGAACAAACCGGTGCCTGGGGGCGTGGCCGTGGTCGACCTGGGCAACGCGGCCCAGGCGCCGAAAGCCAGCTATCAAGGCAAGCCGGTGCTGGTGGTCAAGGAACAGAACAACTGGCTGGCGATTGTCGGTATCCCGCTGACCGTCCAGCCGGGCACCCAGCAGATCAACAGCGGCGGCGGCACCCAGCCGTTCGTGGTCGGCTATAAAAAGTACCCCGAGCAGCACATCACCCTGAAGAACAAGCGCCAGGTCAACCCGAACCCGGCAGACCTCAAGCGCATCGACGCCGAGCTGGCCGTGCAGTTGAAGGCCTACCGTAGCTTCAGCCCGAACATCCCCAGCAACCTGCTGTTGGACAAGCCGGTCAACGGCCCGCTGTCGAGCCGGTTTGGCGTGCGTCGCTTCTTCAACGGCGAAGAGCGCAACCCCCATGCCGGCCTGGACTTCGCCGTGCCCGCCGGCACGCCGATCAAGACGCCGGCGGCCGGCAAGGTGATCCTTACCGGCAACTACTTCTTCAATGGCAACACCGTGTTCGTCGACCACGGCCAGGGCTTCATCAGCATGTTCTGCCATATGTCGAAGATCGATGTGAAGGTCGGCCAGCAATTGGCCCGAGGCGCGGTGGTGGGAAAGGTTGGCTCTACAGGTCGAGCGACCGGACCGCACATGCACTGGAACATCAGCCTGAACGATGCGCGGGTGGATCCGGCGATTTTTATCGGAGCGTTCGAGCCCTGAGTTTTTTTGTGGTGAGCCTACTGGCCTCATCGCGAGCAAGCTCGGCTCCCACAGCTACTGCGCCATTTCGAAAGCGCCGAATATCCTGTGGGAGCCGAGCTTGCTCGCGATGAGGCCGGCACATGCACCGCTGCTGCAGAGATTGCCAAGCCACAAACATCAACGCAATAAACCGACAATCTCCCCAAAATACCGCAATAAAATCTCGAAAACCTTCAACAAAGCAGAACTTCTCTCAATTTTCTCCGACTGCTTGCGATCCTCCCCCCACCCGGTTAGGGTTGAAGGCATGAAAACCTCTCACACCCTCATCCAGCTTCGCCAGCACCGCAGCCTGTGCCTCGTCAGCGCACGACTGCCAGGCTGAATCGCGGCACCCCGTCCAGGCTGTAGAGCCACCCCGTTCGAACCACCGGCAGGCCGCCTTTTTCCGGCCACGACACTAAGGATTCCGCCCATGAGCATGCTCAAAGACCCGTCTTCCAAATACCGCGCCTTCCCGACCATCAACCTGCCGGATCGCACCTGGCCGTCGAAGACCATCACCGCCGCGCCGATCTGGTGCAGCTCCGACCTGCGCGATGGCAACCAGTCGCTGATCGAGCCGATGGACGCGGTCAAGAAACTGCGCTTCTGGAAAACCCTGGTCGCCGTGGGCGTCAAGGAAATCGAAGCGTCGTTCCCGGCGGCCTCGCAAACTGACTTCGACTTTGTGCGCACCCTCATCGAAGAAGGCCACATCCCGGAAGACACCACCATCCAGGTGCTGACCCAGGCCCGTGAAGACCTGATCGCCCGGACCTTCGAATCCCTGCGCGGCGCGAAGAAAGCCATCGTCCACCTGTACAACGCCACCTGCCCGTCGTTCCGCCGCATCGTGTTCAACCAGGACAAGGAAGGCGTGAAGGAAATCGCGGTGAACGCGGCCAAGCTGTTCGTCAAGTACGCCGCCCAACAGCCGGAAACCCAGTGGCAGTTCGAATACTCGCCAGAAACCTTCAGTGCCACCGAGCTGGAATTCGCCAAGGAAGTCTGCGACGCCGTCATCGAAGTCTGGAACCCGACACCAGAGCGCAAGGTGATCCTCAACCTGCCCGCCACTGTGGAAGTCGCGACCCCGAACGTCTACGCCGACCAGATCGAGTGGTTCCACCGCAACATCACCCGTCGTGACAGCGTGCTCATCAGCCTGCACACCCACAACGACCGTGGCACCGGCGTGGCCGCCACCGAACTGGGCCTGATGGCCGGCGCCGACCGTGTCGAAGGCTGCCTGTTCGGCAACGGCGAGCGCACCGGCAACGTCGACCTGGTGACCGTGGCGCTGAACCTCTACACCCAGGGCATCAACCCTGAACTGGATTTCTCCGACATCGACGGCGTGCGCAAAGTGGTCGAAGAGTGCAACCAGATTGCGGTGCACCCACGTCACCCCTACGTCGGCGACCTGGTTCACACTGCGTTCTCCGGCTCGCACCAGGACGCCATCCGCAAGGGCTTCGCCCAGCAGAAATCCGACACGCTGTGGGAAGTGCCGTACCTGCCGATCGACCCGGCCGACATCGGCCGCAGCTACGAGGCGGTGATTCGTGTCAACAGCCAGTCGGGCAAGGGCGGTATCGCCTATCTGCTGGAACAGGAATACGGCATCAGCCTGCCGCGCCGCATGCAGATCGAGTTCAGCCAGGTGGTTCAGCGCGAGACCGACCGCCTCGGCCTCGAAATGACCGCCCAGCAGATCCACAGCTTGCTGCAACGCGAATACCTGCAAGCCAACACCCCGTACGCGCTGGTCAGCCATCGTCTGCAGGAAGAGAACGGCAATAGTGCTGTGGAAGTGGAAGTCGCCAGCAAGGGCCAGGGCGAAACCAACCTGCACTGGCGCGGCAAGGGCAACGGCGCGCTGGAGGCCCTGGTGGCCGGCCTGCCGATTCCCGTGGAGATCATGGACTACAACGAACACGCCATCGGCGCTGGCACCAATGCCAAGGCGGCGGCGTACATCGAGCTGCGGGTCAATGGTGAACGTGCGGTGCACGGCGTGGGCATCGATGAAAACATCACCACCGCCAGCTTCAAGGCCCTGTTCAGCGCACTGAACCGCTCGCTGAGCCAACCTGAGGCCAAGGCAGCCTGATTCGCGGCTGAAATGCAAAAAGGCCCCGGGGTGTGAACCCTGGGGCCTCGTTCCCACGCGGAGCGTGGGCACGCATCAACGGACGCTCTGCGTTCGGCTCTTGAGACGCGGAGCGTCCCCGGCTGCATTCCCACGCGGAGCGTGGGAACGATCAAACAACCAAAAACTCAGGCATGGGTATCGACAGAACCGGCCATCGCCTGCAGCAACGCTGCCCGCAAGGTCTGCAAGGCGGCCTGGGTGCCCATGATCTGGGTCTGGATGGCCATGGCCTGCTGGGTCTTCTGCTCTTCGTTGGCCTGACTCTTCTCCACGCGGGCCAGTTCGGCCTGCTGCTGGGCCAACAGCTTTTCGGCCTGCTCGATCTGCTTTTTCAACTGCTCGACGACATCGACGCCGCTGCTGGCAGGCGCACCGGCGATATTGGCGCCGCTGGTATCGATTTTCAGTGACTTTTCCTTCTCGTCGCCGGCATCAGTCGATGCCGACGAAGTGGCCGTCGTTTCCTCGGCCGCCCCACCGATCCGGGCCTTTGGGGCCGAGAGTGGGTAAGGATTTACGGTAGTTGCGCTGATCGTGGTCATGGGGACTCCTCCTTGGCTGACCCGTTATCGGCACGCAACAGCGCTTCTTAAGGGCTGAATCGTTTCAATCAGATGAATTCGAAACGGTCGGCATCCAGGTTCGCCGGAAACCGCGTGCGATACGCCACCAGGTCCGCCGCATTCAAACTCACCATGAACACACCATCGGCCTCCCCTGCGCTGAGCAAGGTTTCGCCCTGGAAGTCCAGCACCTGACTGTCGCCGGTATAGGCGAAGCCCTTGCCGTCGGTGCCGATGCGGTTCACCGCCGCCACGTAGCACAGGTTCTCGATGGCCCGGGCCGGCAGCAGGCGGTTCCAGTGCTGGCGCCGGGCCCCCGGCCAGTTGGCGGTGTACAGCAACAGGTCGGTGTCGTCGGCGTCGCGGCTCCAGGCCGGGAAACGCAAGTCGTAGCAAATCAGCGGACGGACCCGCCAGCCCTTGAGCTCGAACAGCACCTGGCGCTCGCCCGGCGTGTAGTGATTGTGTTCGCCGGCCATGCGGAACAGATGGCGCTTGTCGTAGTGCAGCACCTCGCCGTCTGGTCGCACCCAGAGCAGGCGATTGCGATGGCTGCCGTCAGCGGCCTGGACAATCACGCTGCCGGTGATCACCGCGTCCAGTCTTGCCGCCTGGGTCCGCATCCAGACGCTGGTAGGCCCGTATTCCGGCTCCGCCAGGGTTTGCGATTCCATGGAAAACCCGGTGGTGAACATTTCCGGCAGGATGACCAGGTCTGCCCCCCGCGCCTGCTCCAGCAGGCTTTCGAAATGTTCCAGGTTGGCCTGGCGGTCATGCCAGGTCAGGGTGGTCTGGACCAGGGCGATGTTGAGGTTCGGCAACGCACTCAGATCACGCATAGTTTTTCCGCCGCTTCACGCAGCGTCTCCTCGCGTTTGGCAAAGCACAGGCGCACCAGGCGCTGGCCTTCGGGTGGGTCCTGATAGAACACCGACACCGGAATCGTCGCCACGCCGTGCTCACGGGTCATCCAGACTGCCATGTCGACATCGTTCAGGTCCGGACGGATGTGCGAGTAATCCACCAACTGGAAATAGGTGCCGGTCACGCGCTTGAAGCTGAACCGCGACGGGGCCAGCAGATCGCAGAACAGGTCGCGCTTGGCCTGGTAGAAATCCGGCAGTTCTTCCACGTGCTCGGGATGCGCGGCCATGTAGTCGGCCAAGGCGTATTGCAGCGGTGTCACGCCACAGAAGCTGACGTACTGATGCACCTTGCGCAGCTCCGCCGTCAGGGCCGGTGGCGCCACGACGTAGCCGGTTTTCCAGCCGGTCACGTGGTAGGTCTTGCCGAATGAGCTGACCACGAAGGCGCGGCGGTACAGTTCCTCGTGGGCGAGGACGCTGGCATGGGGCACACCGTCGAACACCAGGTGTTCATAGACTTCATCGCTGATCAGGTAGATGTCGCGATCACGGATCAACGCCGCCAGTTGATCCAGCTCGGCACGACTGATCAGGGCGCCGCTGGGATTGTGGGGGGTATTCAGAATGATCATCCGCGTACGCGGGCTCAGGGCTTCGCCGAGCTTCTGGAAATCGATGGCAAAGTCATCCAGGCCCAGCTGGACGTGCACGCAACGACCACCGGCCAATTGGACCGAGGGTTCGTAGCTGTCATAGCAGGGGTCGAATACGATTACTTCATCGCCGCTTTGGACCACCGCCGCGATGGCGCAGAAAATTGCCTGGGTCGCACCGGGGGTCACGGTGACTTCCTGGTCGGCATCGACGCTGGCGCCATAACTACGGGCGATCTTCGCCGCGATCTGCTGACGCAAGGCCGGTAGCCCGGTCATGGGTGAATACTGGTTATGACCTTGGGCGATATGCCGGCCAACCGCATCGCGCAGGGCCTGCGGACCATCGAAATCGGGAAACCCCTGGGACAGGTTGAGCGCGCCGGTCTGCGCGGCGAGCTGGGACATCTGGGTGAAAATGGTGATGCCGACATTCGGCAGCTTGCTGGTGATCATCAGGGGTTCTCTGCGTCTGCGCCCGGCTCTGGCACGGCGCGGGAGAGGTCGAGGATAGCCCAATCGCCGGGCATGAAAAAGGGTGCCGCGGTGGGCACCCTTTTTCATGCTGACGACTTCCCCCTGTGGGAGCGAGCCTGCTCGCGATAGCGGTGGATCAGCTTGCATCAAGGTTGCTGTCCCGACGCTTCGCGAGCAGGCTCGCTCCCACAGGTGATCGGCGCTGACTTTCGCTCAGCGCTTGTCGCGACGCTTCTTGTCGGCCTTCTTGTGGTGCGACATCAAGCGGCGCTTCTTGTTGACCTGACGGTCGGTGAGCGTGTTCTTGTTGCCTTCGTACGGGTTCTCACCGCCCTTGAACTCGATGCGGATCGGCGTACCGACCAGCTTCAGGACACGGCGATAGGTGTTTTCCAGGTAACGGACGTACGACTTGGGCACCTTCTCGATCTGGTTGCCGTGGATCACGATGATCGGCGGGTTGGCGCCGCCCAAGTGAGCGTAACGCAGCTTGATCCGGCGGTTGTTGACCATCGGTGGCGCGTGTTCGCCAACCGCGTCTTCCAGGATCTGGGTCAGGCGGTTGGTCGGCCAGCGGGTCACTGCCGACTTGAACGAGTTCTGCACCGACGCGTAGAGGTTACCTACGCCCGTACCGTGCAGGGCCGAGATGAAGTGGATGTCGGCGAAGTCGACGAAGAACAGGCGACGCTGCAATTCGACCTTCACGAAATCGCGCTCGCTCGGCGTCATGCCGTCCCACTTGTTGATCGCGATGACCAGCGCGCGACCGGCTTCCAGGGCGAAGCCCAACAGGTTCAGGTCGTGATCGACCACGCCTTCGCGTGCATCCATCACGAAGATGACCACGTTGGCGTCCTTGATGGCCTGCAACGTCTTGACCACGGAGAACTTCTCGACTTCTTCGTGGATCTTGCCGCGCTTGCGCACACCGGCGGTGTCGATCAGCGTGTACTTCTCTTCGTTGCGCTCGAACGGGATGTAGATACTGTCGCGAGTGGTGCCAGGCTGGTCGTACACGATGACCCGGTCCTCGCCAAGCATACGGTTGACCAGCGTCGACTTGCCCACGTTCGGACGGCCGATGATCGCGATCTTGATCCCGTCTTTTTCGCTCGGGCCCGGAATGCGCTTGGCTTCCTCGCCTTCGGCGACGATCTCTTCTTCGCCCTCTTCGGGCTCATCGTCATCTTTCGGGAAGTCAGCCAGGGCGACTTCCAGCAACTGGCTGATACCGCGACCGTGGGCACCGGCAATCGGAATCGCCTGGCCCATGCCCAACGGCGCGAACTCGGCGCGAGCCATGTCCGGGTCGATGTTGTCGACCTTGTTGGCGACCACATGGGAGCGCTTGTTACGCTTGCGCAAATGCTCGGCGATCATCTGGTCGGCGGCGGTAAAACCGGCCTTGGCGTCTACCAGGAACAGCACCACATCCGCTTCTTCGATGGCGAGCAGCGACTGCTCGGCCATTTTTTCGTCCATGCCGTGTTCGTCGCCGGAGATGCCGCCGGTGTCGATCAGAATGTAGGTACGCCCTTGCCACTTGGCCTCACCGTATTGGCGATCACGGGTCAGACCGGACAAGTCGCCGACGATGGCGTCGCGAGTCCTGGTCAGGCGATTGAACAAGGTGGACTTGCCGACGTTCGGTCGGCCCACCAGGGCGATTACGGGAACCATGCGGCTCTCCACTTCGTTATTTCAGAAAATACAAAAGCCGCTGCGAGGCAGCGGCTGGTGCTCAGGTGAAGCCGCTTGGGGATTAAACCCCAAGCATAGTCTTACTTGATGGTCAGGGCTTCCAGTTTGCCGCTGTTGCCATACACATAAATCATGTTGCCTGCCACCAGCGGACGGGCACGCAGGCCGTCGCTGTCGATACGCTCGCGGCCGACGAAACGACCGTCCACCTGGCTCAGCAGGTGCAGGTAACCTTCCAGGTCACCGACTGCAACGTAGCTGGAGAACACTTCCGGGGCCGACAATTGACGACGGGCCAAGGAGTCGTTGCTCCACAGTGCGGTAGTGGAACGCTCGTCGACGCCTTCAACCGTACCCGAGGACAGGCTGACATAGACGCTGCCGAAACCCTGGGCGACACCGGCGTAGCTGGACGCATCGCGCTGCCACAGCGGGCGACCGCTTTCCAGGTCCAGTGCCGCAACGCGACCCTGGTAGCTGGCGACGTAGATCGTACCGCCGGACAGCAGCAAGCCGCCGTCGATATCGACCACGCGCTCCAGTTCCGAACGACCTTGTGGGACGGCAACACGTTGCTCCCACGCCGGCACGCCGTTGGAGATGTCCAGGGCAACCACCTTACCGGTCGACAACCCGGCCACCGCGAGACGGTTGGTGACGATCGGTGCGCTGGTGCCACGCAAGGTCAGGACCGCCGGGGTGCTGTCGTACAACCAGCGCTGGTTGCCGGTGGCAGCATCCAGGCCGATCAGACGGTCATCCTGGGTCTGGACCACGACCACGTCACCGTTGGAGGCAGGCGGTGCGAGTACTTCGCTGCTCACGCGAGCGCGCCATTTCTCTTCACCGCTGCTGGCGTCCAAGGCGACGATCTCGCCCTTGAGCGTGCCGATCATGACCAGCCCGTAACCTACGCCGACGGCGCCGGAAACCGGCAGTTCGAGATCTTTTTTCCATTTGACGTCGCCGTTCAGGCGATCCATCGCCATCACCACGCCCGTGACGTCACCGGCATAGATGGTGTCGCCGTCGATGGCCGGCACCAGCATGTTGTAGGTTTCGCCCTGGCCGTCGCCAATGGAGCGGCTCCATTGCTTCTGCAGCACGACTTCTTCTTTGAAGTCGGTCAGTTCGGCCGGCGGCAGTTCTTTCTTGCTGTTGCTGCTGCAACCCGCGGCCAGAATGGCCAGAGCCAGCAATGCTGCATGTTTCCAACGGATCACGTCACGCATCCCCTTTGGCCAGGTCGTCCAGCTTGATTTGCAGGCCACCGACTGCGGCTTCATCCGACAGCGCGGCCTTGGCTTTTTGGTAGGCCGCATAGGCCTCATCAGCACGACCCAGCTGTACCAGCAAGTCGCCCTTGAGTTCTTCGCGGGTCGCCAGGAACGCCTTGTCGGCATCGCCGTCGAGCAGCTTCAATGCATCTTCGGTCTTGTTCTGCGCCGCCAGTACCTGGGCCAGGCGCTGACGCGCCACTTCGCCCAGGGTCGGGTTGGCAGGCTTGTCGATGATGCCTTTCAGCTCGATGGCAGCGTCGTCCAGCTTGCCGCTGTCTACCGCGACCTTGGCCACGAACAGGCGACCGTACTGCGCGTAGGCGGTGCCGCCGTATTCACTGTTGAGCTTGCCGGCCAGGTCCGCCACGCGGGCAGCGTCAGGCTTGCCGTCCGGGGTCAGGGTGGTTTCCAGCAATTGCTGATAGAGCATCGAGGCGCCTTGCGACTGGTTGCTCTGGTATTTCTGGAACGCCTGCCAGCCGAATACGATGACCAGCGCCAACAGGCCGCCAGTGACCAGCGGCTTGCCGTTGCGACTCCACCAGTCCTTCAAATCCGCCAGCTGTTCATCTTCGGTACTCGACACCCCAATACTCCTTAATCGCTAAATCGGCTGTTTGACAGCTTCAACCCTGCACGACGCAGGTGGCCAGGTGTGCGGCAAGCGCATCCCAGGCAATACTTTGTTGTTCGCCCTGGCCACGCAGGGGTTTGAAACCTACCACTTGTTGGGCCATTTCGTCGTCACCCAGGATCAGTGCATACAACGCACCGCTCTTGTCGGCCTTCTTGAACTGGCTCTTGAAGCTGCCGGCGCCGGCATTGATCTGCAGGCGCAGACCAGGCAACTGGTCGCGGACCCGCTCGCTCAGGGACAAGGCCGCCAGTTCGGCTGCTTCACCGAAGGCACACAGGTAGACGTCGACCTGCCGGGAAAGCGCTTCCGGCACCTTGTCCAATGCCTCGAGCATCAGCACCAGGCGCTCGATGCCCATGGCAAAGCCCACGCCTGGCGTCGGCTTGCCGCCCATCTGTTCCACCAGGCCGTCGTAACGGCCACCGGCACACACGGTGCCCTGGGCGCCAAGCTTGTCGGTGACCCATTCGAAAACGGTCTTGCTGTAGTAATCCAGGCCACGGACCAACTTGGGGTTGATCACGTAAGGAATGCCCACGGCGTCCAGGCGCGCCTTCAACCCTTCGAAGTGCGCACGGGATTCGTCGTCGAGGTAGTCGGCCATTTTCGGCGCATCGACCAGGATCGCTTGGGTGTCGGCATTCTTGGTGTCGAGCACACGCAGCGGATTGGTCTTCAGACGGCGCTGGCTGTCTTCGTCGAGCTTGTCCAGGTGCGCGGAAAGAAACTCCACCAGCGCTTCACGATAGCGGCCACGGGACTCGCTGGTGCCCAGACTGTTGAGCTCAAGCTTGACCGCGTCACGAAGACCCAGCTCGCCCCACAGGCGCCAGGTCATGACGATCAGCTCGGCGTCGATGTCCGGGCCGTCGAGGTTGAACACTTCCAGACCGATCTGGTGGAACTGGCGATAGCGGCCTTTCTGCGGACGCTCGTGACGGAACATCGGGCCGATGTACCAGAGTTTCTGCACTTGGCCGCCGCCGGTGATGCCGTGTTCGAGCACCGCACGCACACAGGCCGCCGTGCCTTCGGGGCGCAGGGTCAGGGAGTCGCCGTTGCGATCCTCGAAGGTGTACATCTCTTTTTCGACGATGTCGGTCACTTCGCCGATGGAGCGCTTGAACAGCTCGGTGAACTCGACGATGGGCATGCGGATCTGCCGATAACCGTAGTTATCCAGCAAACGTGCGACGGTGCCCTCGAAATAGCGCCACAGGGGCGTCTGTTCGGGCAGGATGTCGTTCATGCCACGGATGGCTTGCAGAGACTTGCTCACAATAAATCCTTAAAATTCGTTTGCTCAGCCGCGTGCGATGACCGCTGCGTCGGCTTCGACCTTTTCGGCCGCTTTCTCGCGGATCAGCCGTTCCAGCTCATCCACCAGATTGTCATTCGTCAACTTCTGCGACGGCTTGCCGTCGATGTAAATCAGGTTCGGCGTACCGCCGGTGAGACCGATATGGGCCTCCTTGGCTTCGCCCGGCCCGTTGACCACGCAACCGATCACCGCGACATCCAGCGGCACCAGCAGGTCTTCGAGACGCCCTTCCAGCTCGTTCATGGTCTTGACCACATCGAAGTTCTGCCGCGAGCAGCTCGGGCAGGCGATGAAGTTGATGCCACGGGAACGCAGGTGCAGGGATTTGAGAATGTCGTAGCCGACCTTCACTTCCTCGACCGGATCGGCCGCCAACGAGATGCGGATGGTATCGCCAATCCCTTCGGCGAGCAGCATACCGAGGCCGACGGCGGATTTCACCGTGCCCGAACGCAACCCACCGGCTTCAGTGATGCCCAAGTGCAGCGGCTGGACGATTTCCTTGGCCAGCAGGCGGTAGGCTTCGACGGCCATGAACACGTCGGAGGCCTTCACGCTGACCTTGAAGTCCTGGAAATTCAGGCGTTCGAGGTGCTCGACATGACGCAGCGCCGACTCCACCAGGGCCGCCGGCGTGGGTTCGCCGTATTTCTTCTGCAGGTCTTTTTCCAGGGAACCGGCGTTCACACCGATGCGGATCGGAATGCCACGGTCCCGAGCGGCATCCACCACGGCGCGCACGCGGTCTTCGCGACCGATATTGCCCGGGTTGATGCGCAGGCAGTCGACACCCAGCTCGGCCACGCGCAGGGCAATGCGGTAGTCGAAGTGAATGTCCGCCACCAGAGGCACCTTGACCAGTTGCTTGATCTTGCCGAACGCCTCGGCGGCGTCCATGTCCGGCACCGACACCCGCACGATGTCGACGCCGGCGGCTTCCAGGCGATTGATCTGCGCAACGGTGGCAGCCACGTCGTTGGTGTCGCTGTTGGTCATGCTCTGCACAGCGATAGGCGCATCGCCGCCCACGGGCACGTTACCGACCCAGATCTTGCGGGATTCGCGACGTTTGATTGGAGATTCGCCGTGCATGACTTATTGACCCAACTTCAGGCGAGCAGTCTCGCCACTGGTGAACGGAGCCACATCGACCGGCTGGCCGTTGTAGCTGACCTGCGCGCCACGGGCATAGCCCAGGCGCACGGCAAACGGCGGCTTGCCGTTGATGGACGTGGTATCGCCCTTGCGCTTGAGGCCGCTGAACAGCACCTTGCCGTTGCCGTCGGTGACCTGGGTCCAGCAATCCGCGGTGAATTGAATCTGCACCTGGCCTTCACCTGCGGCCGGCGCCACAGGGGCAACCGGTGTTGCTGCCGGCGCAGGAGCGACTGGAGCTGCTGGGGCTGCTGGAGCCGCCACGGTCGGCGCTGGAGTGCTCGGGGCAACCGGTGCGCCGGCAGTGGGCGTATGCGTGTTTGGCACGGCCGGGGCCACAGTTGGGGCAGCAGGCGTATTCGGCTCAGCGCCGGCTTCGGCGTCGGCACCGTCCTGGCCTTGTGGCAACGCCAGGTTGCTTTCGCCTTCTGCCTGGCCTTCGAGCACCGCCTGGTCTTCCGGCTCGTCCAATGGATGGATCCGCGTGGTGCCGTCGGCGCCCTCCACTTCTACATGCTCCGGAGCCAGGGCGACCGATTCCTTGCTACGCAGCGAGGTTTGATCCTGCCACCAGACGAAACCGCCCCCAATCACCGCGATCAGCAACAACAGGCTGACGATTCGCAAAATGGTGTGGGAAACACGCACCGGCTCCTCGATGCGGCCCAGGCTGTGCACATTGCTGCCCTGGGCGTCGGAACCGGTGTACTGATCGAATTGCTGGACCAGCACGGTCTGGTCCATGTCGAGTAATTTGGCGTAGGCGCGGATGTAGCCCCGGGCAAAGGTATGCCCTGGCAATTTGTCGAACGCGCCCGCTTCCAGGTTGCTCAGGGAAGCCACGGTGAGATTGAGCTTGAGGGCCACTTGGGCCAGCGACCAACCATTGCTTTCGCGGGCTTGACGCAGGGTCTCACCGGGGTTCACGCGAGTCGCTGCTACCACTTCAGGATGCGCCGCTTTCATCATTGCTCCGACAGGTATTGCTGATATTCCGGCGTACCGGGATAGAGTCTTTTTAGTTGCAGGCCATAACTGGCGGCCTTGTCACGATCTTCGAATACATGTGCCAGCCGAACGCCGAGCAATAGACTACGTGCATTTTGCTCGCTCAGCAGACTAAAACGTTCGTAATAGTCCCGCGCGGGCACATATTGCCTGTCCTCGTAGGACAACTCAGCCATTTCCAGCAAGGCTCGCGGTTGCTGGCGGTTGAGCCGCAACGCCTTTTCCAGTTGCTGGCGGGCCAGGTCACGCTGGCCGAGTTTCGCGGCGGTCATGCCAAGGTTCTCGAAAACCCGCGAACGCTCAGGGTAAAGGGTATCGGCGGCGGCCTGCTCGAAGCGCTCGTAGGCCTCCTTGTAACGTTGTTGCTCGTAAAGGAAGCTGCCGTAGTTGTTCAGGATCCGTGCATCCTGCGGCCGACTGGACAGCGCCTTGCGAAAATGCTCGTCGGCCAGTTCCGGTTCCAGCTCGGCCTGGAACACCAGGGCCAGGGCCGCGTTAGCATCGGCGTCGGAGCTGTCCAGCTCCAGGGCCTTCTTGAGCGGCACCTTGGCCCGTTCGGTCATGCCCTGCTGCAGATAGCCAATGCCCAGTTGCACATAGGCCACACGCGCTTCGTCACGCCCCTTGCTGGTCTTCATCGGGTTGTAGTCGCCCGACAGAACACAACCGGCGCACAGACCGGTGAACAGCAACAGCAGCGCGAAGCGCAGGGACATAGAGTTCCTCTCTTAGTGACCGTTCGCAGCGTTCTGTACATCGTCGGTGGCGTTCAACTCGCGCACGGCAATGTAGCGTTCGCTACGACGGGTGCGGTCCAGCACCTGTCCGACCAATTGACCACAGGCGGCATCGATGTCTTCGCCGCGGGTGGTGCGCACGGTCACGTTGAAACCCGCGTGATGAAGCTGATCCTGGAAGCGACGGATCGCGTTGTTGCTCGGACGCTCGTAACCGGAGTGCGGGAACGGGTTGAACGGGATCAGGTTGATCTTGCACGGGATGTTCTTGAGCAGTTCGATCATCTCGACCGCATGCTCGACCTTGTCGTTCACATCCTTGAGCAGGGTGTACTCGATGGTCAGCACGCGTTTTTCGCCCAAAGCCGACATGTAGCGCTGGCACGACTCCAGCAGCATCTTAAGCGGATACTTCTTGTTGATCGGCACCAATTGGTTACGCAATGCGTCATTGGGTGCGTGCAGCGACAACGCCAGGGAGACGTCGATGTGCTTGGCCAGCTCATCGATCATCGGCACCACGCCGGACGTGGACAGGGTCACGCGGCGCTTGGAAATGCCGTAGCCCAGGTCGTCCATCATCAGGTGCATGGCGGACACGACGTTGTCGAAGTTCAGCAGCGGCTCACCCATGCCCATCATCACCACGTTGGTGATGGCACGGTCGACGGTCGCCGGGACGCTGCCAAAGGATTTGTTGGCAATCCACACCTGGCCGATCACTTCGGCGGCGGTGAGGTTGCTGTTGAAGCCTTGCTTGCCGGTGGAGCAGAAACTGCAATCCAGGGCACAGCCTGCCTGGGACGAAACGCACAAGGTGCCGCGCTTGCCCTGGGGAATGTAAACGGTCTCGACGCAGCTGCCGGACGCCACGCGCACCACCCACTTGCGGGTGCCGTCGCTGGAAATGTCCTCGCTGACCACCTCGGGGCCGCGAATCTCGGCAACGGCCTTGAGTTTTTCACGCAAGGCCTTGCCGACATTCGTCATGGCGTCGAAATCGTCGACGCCAAAGTGGTGAATCCACTTCATTACCTGACCGGCACGGAAACGCTTCTCCCCGATTGAGTCGAAGAATTTCTCCATTTCCGGCTGGGTCAAGCCCAACAGGTTAATCTTGCCGATCGATGCAGTCATGGTCTCACCCTCACTCACAAGCTTTACTTAGCGAGCGGTTACTTCAGTAGCGGCGAAAAAGTAGGCGATTTCGCGAGCAGCAGCGGCTTCGGAGTCCGAACCGTGGACGGCGTTGGCGTCGATGGACTCGGCGAAGTCAGCACGGATGGTACCGGCAGCGGCTTCTTTAGGGTTGGTAGCGCCCATCAGCTCACGGTTGCGAGCGATGGCGTTTTCGCCTTCCAGAACCTGAACGACAACCGGGCCGGAAGTCATGAACGCAACCAGTTCACCGAAGAAACCGCGCTCGCTGTGCTCAGCGTAGAAGCCTTCGGCTTCGGCCTTGGACAGTTGCTTCATTTTCGAAGCGACGACGCGCAGGCCTGCGTCTTCGAAGCGGGTCACGATCTTGCCGATCACGTTTTTAGCAACGGCGTCAGGCTTGATGATGGAGAAAGTACGTTGAACAGCCATGGGTGTAACTCCAGAAACGGTAATGTGCGAAAAATTAAACCCGCGAATTATACGCGGGTTCATGGGTATTGCCTAACCTGCCAGGCCGATCAGTCGATTTCTTCGATCCAGAGCGCCTGGACCGCTTCCAACACCTTCTCGCCACAACGGCCAGAGGTACTGTCGAAGTCGTCAAGCTCCATGATCCAGTGCTGCAGATCGACGAAGTTGACCGTCATCGGGTCTACATCCGGCTTGGCTTCGGCCAACTCTTCAGCGATGCGTCGTACATCATTCCAACCATAGCTCATGACAGTCTCACCATCAGTGCGGCGCTTCAGCCGCATGGTTAAGCGAATATTTCGGGATCTCGACGGTCAGGTCTTCCGTACCGACGATGGCCTGGCAACCCAGGCGCGATTGCGCTTCCAGGCCCCAGGCCCGGTCGAGGAAATCTTCTTCCAGTTCGTCCGCTTCTTCCAGCGAATCGAACCCTTCACGGATGATGCAATGACAAGTGGTGCAGGCACAGACACCGCCGCAGGCACTTTCCATCTCGATATGGTGTTCATGGGCGAGCTCGAGGATGGAAATCCCAGGCTCAGCCTCCACAACCATGCCCTCGGGGCAGAACTTCTCGTGGGGTAAAAAAATCACCTGCGGCATCTATTACTCCTCGATCTCATTCAGGTTACGCCCCGCCAGGGCGGCTTTGACCGTCGAATCCAGGCGGCGGGCGGCAAAGGCATCGGTGACTTGCGACAGACGCTTGGTCTGCTGCTCGATGGCATAGCCATCGGTGCCCTTGATCAATTCGGACAATTCCTGCATCTGCAATTCGATAACCATGCGCTCTTCGGCGTCCAGCAGACGCTCACCGTCGGCCTCAAGGGCGCCTTGCACGGCTTCGATCAGACGCTGGGCGTCGACCTGCTGCTCGCGCAGCACGCGGGCCACCTTGTCGTCACCGGCGTACTGGAAGGAATCCTTGAGCATCCGCGCGATTTCGCCGTCGGTCAGGCCGTAGGAAGGCTTGACCTGAATGCTGGCCTCGACGCCCGAACCCAGCTCGCGGGCGGAGACATTGAGCAAGCCGTCGGCGTCGACCTGGAAGGTCACGCGGATCTTCGCCGCGCCGGCGACCATGGCCGGGATGCCGCGCAATTCGAAGCGCGCCAGGGAACGGCAGTCGCTGATGAGTTCCCGCTCGCCTTGCAGCACGTGGATCATCATGGCCGACTGGCCGTCTTTATAGGTGGTGAAATCCTGGGCGCGAGCGACGGGGATGGTGGTGTTGCGCGGAATCACCTTCTCCATCAGGCCGCCCATGGTTTCCAGGCCCAGGGACAGCGGGATCACGTCGAGCAACAGCAGTTCGCCGCCGTCGCGCTTGTTGCCGGCCAGGGTATCGGCCTGGATCGCGGCGCCGATGGCGACCACCTGGTCCGGGTCGATTTCAGTCAGCGGTTGACGACCAAAGGCCTCGGCAACGGCTTCGCGAACCCGCGGCACGCGAGTCGAGCCGCCGACCATGACCACAGCCTTGACGTCTTCGAGCTCGACGCCGGAATCGCGCACAGCGCGGCGGCAGGCCTTGAGGCTGCGGGCGACCATGGGTTCGATCAGCGCATTGAAGGCTTCGCGGTTCAAGGAGGCTTTCCAGTCGCCGTAGACGACCTCGACACTCATCGCGTCGGTCAGGGCTTCCTTGGCGGCGCAGGCGGTTTGCAGCAGGTGACGTTGCGCACCCGGATCAAGATCAGCGGACAGGCCCGCTTGCTCGATGATCCAGCCGGCGATGGCGTGGTCGAAGTCATCGCCGCCCAGGGCGCTGTCGCCGCCGGTGGCCAGGACTTCGAAAACACCGCCGGTCAGGCGCAGAATCGAGATATCAAAGGTACCGCCGCCCAGGTCGTAGATGGCGACCAGGCCTTCGGCATGCTGGTCCAGGCCATACGCCACCGCAGCGGCGGTCGGCTCGTTGAGCAGGCGCAGCACGTTCAGGCCGGCCAGTTTGGCCGCATCCTTGGTGGCTTGACGCTGGGCGTCGTCGAAGTAGGCCGGGACGGTGATGACCGCACCCACCAGTTCACCGCCCAACGCGGCTTCGGCGCGCTGACGCAGGACCTTGAGGATGTCGGCCGACACTTCCACCGGGCTTTTCGGGCCCTGCACGGTTTCGATGAACGGCATGTGGGACTCGCCGCCGACGAAGCGGTACGGCAGTTGATCGCCCAATTGCTTGACGTCGGACAGGCCTCGCCCCATCAGGCGCTTGACCGAGACGATGGTGTTCAGCGGATCGGTCGCGGCGGCCAGCTTGGCCGACTCGCCCACTTCGACGCGATCGGCGTGGTAGCGGACGGCGGACGGCAGGATCACCCGCCCCTGCTCATCGGCCAGCGGCTCGGAAAGACCGCTGCGCAACGCAGCGACCAGGGAATTGGTGGTACCCAAGTCGATTCCCACAGCCAGGCGACGCTGGTGCGGTTGAGGACTTTGGCCGGGTTCGGCGATCTGCAGTAGGGCCATCGTAATCAGGACTTATCTGTAATCAGGCGTGCGACCGGAGCGGCACTGGGTTAATCGTCGAGGCGCTCTTCTAGCTGGCGCACTTCGTAGGTGAGCTTGTCGAGGAACTGCATGCGCCGCATCAGGCGTTCGGCCTGTTCGCGTTGCGCGGCATCGTTCCAGCAGGCTGCGAAGCTTTCGTTCAGGGTTTGCTGGGCGTCCTTCAAGCGGCGCTTGAACGTGGCGACACCCGCCAGGTCGGCACTGTCCTGCAGGTCTTCGAGCTCTTCGCGCCACTGCATCTGCTGCAGAAGAAACTCGGGATCGTGCACCGTGACTTCCAGGGGCAGTTCATGACCGCTGATGGCAAGCAGGTATCGCGCGCGCTTGGCCGGACTCTTGAGCGTCTGGTAGGCCTCGTTGAGGTTCGCGGACTGCTCGAGCGCCCGCCGCTGCTCGGCCTCGGAGGCGTCCGCGAAGCGGTCCGGATGGACGCCTCGGGCCAGCTCGAGATAACGCGCCGACAGTTCATCGAGATCCAGGCTGAAACCCGGCTGCATCTGGAACAAAGCAAAATGACAAGGAGTACCCACGAGCCGCCTCAGATGTTGAAGCTTTCGCCGCAGCCACATTCACCGCGCACGTTGGGGTTGTTGAACTTGAAGCCTTCGTTCAACCCTTCCTTGACGAAATCCAGCTCAGTGCCGTCCAGGTACGTCAGGCTCTTCGGGTCGATGATCACTTTCTGACCATGACTTTCGAACACCTGATCGTCTTCGCCGACTTCATCGACGAACTCCAGTACATAGGCAAGGCCGGAACAACCCGTGGTGCGAACACCCAGGCGGATGCCCTCGCCCTTGCCGCGCCCCGCGAGGGAGCGCTGTATGTGCCTGGCGGCTGCTTCTGTCATCTGGATAGCCATGAAAACTCCTTACCTGTCGCGGTTCAGATCAAGCCTTTCTTCTGCTTGTAGTCGCGAACGGCGGCCTTGATGGCGTCTTCAGCGAGTACCGAGCAGTGGATTTTCACTGGCGGCAGGGCCAGTTCTTCGGCCAGCTGGGTGTTCTTGATGGTTTCGGCTTCATCAAGGGTCTTGCCCTTCATCCACTCGGTGGCCAGGGAGCTGGACGCAATGGCCGAACCACAGCCGTAGGTCTTGAACTTGGCATCTTCGATGATGCCTTGCTCGTTGACCTTGATCTGCAGACGCATCACGTCGCCACACGCCGGGGCGCCGACCATGCCGGTGCCGACATCAGGATCCTGCGCGTCCATCTTGCCGACGTTGCGCGGGTTCTCGTAGTGGTCGATGACCTTTTCGCTATATGCCATTTGCTTCAATCCTCATCAGTGGAGCCGCTCTGGTGGCGACTTCTCAGTGCGCCGCCCATTCGATTTTCGAAATGTCGACGCCGTCTTTGTACATGTCCCACAGCGGCGAAAGTGCGCGCAGCTTGGTGACGGCCTCGCAGACTTTCTGCGCGGCGTAATCGATTTCTTCTTCGGTGGTGAAGCGGCCGAAGGTGAAGCGGATCGAACTGTGGGCCAGTTCGTCGTTGCGGCCCAGGGCGCGCAATACATACGAAGGCTCGAGGGACGCCGAGGTGCACGCCGAACCGGACGACACGGCCAGATCCTTGAGCGCCATGATCAGCGACTCGCCTTCAACGTAGTTGAAGCTCAGGTTCAGGTTGTGCGGTACGCGGGCGGTCATGCTGCCGTTGACGTAGAGCTCTTCCAGGTGCTCGACCTGCTTGAAGAAGCGGTCGCTCAGGGCCTTGATGCGCACGTTCTCGGCAGCCATGTCTTCCTTGGCCACGCGGAAGGCTTCGCCCATGCCAACGATCTGGTGGGTCGCCAGGGTGCCGGAACGCATGCCACGCTCGTGACCGCCGCCGTGCATGGTCGCTTCGAGGCGAACACGCGGCTTGCGGCTCACGTACAGCGCGCCGATGCCTTTAGGGCCGTAGGTCTTGTGGGCGGAGAACGACATCAGGTCGACTTTGAGCTTCGACAGATCGATGTCGACCTTGCCGGTGGACTGGGCCGCGTCGACGTGGAACAGGACGCCCCGGGAACGGGTCAGTTCGCCGATGGCTTCGATGTCGTTGACGGTGCCGATTTCGTTGTTCACGTGCATGATCGAAACCAGGATGGTGTCGTCGCGCAGCGCGGCTTCGACCATGGCCGGGGTGATCAGGCCGTCTTCGCCAGGCTCGATGTAGGTGACTTCGAAACCTTCACGCTCCAGTTGGCGCGTGGTGTCCAGGACAGCCTTGTGCTCGATCTTGGAGGTGATCAGGTGCTTGCCCTTGGTGTGATAGAAGTGCGCGACACCCTTGATTGCCAGGTTGTCGGACTCGGTGGCACCGGAGGTCCAGACGATTTCACGCGGGTCGGCGTTGACCAGGTCAGCGACCTGGCGACGGGCGTTCTCGACCGACTCCTCGGCCTTCCAGCCGAACACGTGGGAGCGGGAGGCCGGGTTACCGAAGTTTCCGTCGACCAGCAGGCATTCACTCATTTTCTGCGCGACACGTGGGTCAACCGGGGTGGTCGCAGAGTAATCAAGGTAAATCGGCAATTTCATGGACTCTCTCCTAAATCAGGCTGGCTGGCGTTCCGCTTGCTCTGCGGCAGTCATTCGACGGCGGACGCTTCAATCTTGTCCAGGTGCGGCGCCTTGCCATTGCAACGGCGCTGGTCCTGACGCTGGGCTACTTCCTGCACCTCACGACGAGTGACAAGGTCAGCCAAGCTGATACCGCTCAGAAATTCGTGGATCTGCAGGCTCAAGTCGCACCACAGATGATGGGTCAGGCAAGTATCACCGCCATGGCAGTCGCCCAACCCCTGACATTTGGTCGCATCGACCGATTCGTTCACCGCATCGATCACCTGGGCGACCTGGATGCCTTGCATGTCCCGCGACAGCTGATAGCCGCCACCGGGACCACGCACGCTGGACACCAGGTTGCTGCGACGCAGCTTGGCGAACAGTTGTTCAAGGTAAGACAGGGAAATGCCCTGGCGCTCGGAGATATCGGCCAGGGACACCGGCCCGTGCTGCGCATGCAATGCCAGATCCAGCATTGCGGTCACGGCGTATCGGCCTTTTGTAGTCAGTCGCATGGACAATTACCACGGAGTTCGGAATGGGGCGAGTATGCAATTCCCGAGTAATTAAGTCAACTATAAGACCTAGTGGGGTACTCGGGTTTACCCGCGAAAGAGCGCGCGCATGATAGCAAAGGGTGATCGCCGGGGACCAGCGATACCGCGTTATCGTTCATCGCGGGCAAGCCTTGCTCCCACAGACGTCTCCACTGGGTCTGTGGGGGCAAGGCTTGCCCGCGATGCAGACGCCTCGGTCAGCCGACCTGGCTCTGATCCTTGTCCTTCACACACGCGAAATCTTCCTCGCGCAGTTCAGGCAGCTCCTTGGCACAGTAATTACTGCCCAGGTCCTTCAGGGCGCCGCACATCCCCTCCAGGCGTCCGTCGACGGCCTGCAGGTGATCGAGCAATTGGTTGATGGCGCGGGCGACCGGGTCGGGCATGTCCTCGCCGACACCGTAGGCGTCAAAGCCGATCTTCTCGGCCATGGCCTTGCGCCGGGCGTCCTGCTCGTCATCGGATTTGACGATGATCCGCCCAGGAATGCCCACCACGGTCGCGCCAGGCGGCACGGCCTTGGTGACCACGGCGTTGGAGCCGACCTTCGCCCCTGCCCCCACGGTGAACGGACCGAGTACCTTGGCGCCCGCGCCGACCACCACGCCATCGCCCAGGGTCGGGTGGCGCTTGCCCTTGTTCCAGCTGGTGCCGCCCAGGGTCACGCCCTGGTACAGGGTCACGTCATCGCCAATCTCGGCGGTTTCGCCAATGACGATGCCCATGCCGTGGTCGATGAAGAATCGACGACCGACCTTGGCGCCCGGATGGATCTCGATCCCGGTCAGCCAGCGCCCGAAGTTGGACACCAGCCGCGCCAGCCACTTCCAGCCCATGTTCCACAAGGCGCCGGACAGGCGATGGAGCCAGATCGCGTGCATTCCCGGGTAGCAGGTCAGCACTTCAAAGGCGTTGCGCGCCGCCGGGTCACGATGGAAAACGCTTTGGATATCTTCACGCAAACGATCGAACATTTTAATCCTTCCGCTTAATCAGCTCGCCACGGGCCGCTTTCTGGGTTTCCGTGAGGATGCCGCGCAATATATTCATCTCCGCCCGGCTGACCGAGCTTCGTCCGTACAACCGACGCAGGCGCGCCATCAAGTGCCGAGGCTTGTCCGGGTCGAGGAACTCGACGTCCACCAGGGTCTGCTCCAGGTGTTCATAGAATCGCTCCAGTTCGTCCATGGTCGCCAGTGTCTCACTGCGCGGCGACGTCGCCTCATATTTTTCGACCTTGCTCGGCTTGCCTTCGGCTGCCAGCCAGGCCATGCGCACTTCATAGCTCAACACCTGCACCGCCGCCCCGAGGTTCAGGGAACTGAATTCGGGGTCGGAAGGGATATGCACGTGAAAGTGACATCGATGCAGCTCGTCGTTGGTGAGGCCGGAGTCTTCACGGCCGAACACCAGTGCTATTTCGGTACCCTGCGCGGCTTCCTCGACCACTTTCGTCCCGCACTCGCGGGGATCGAGCATGGGCCAGGGGATACGGCGGTCGCGGGCGCTGGTGCCGAGCACCAGGTTGCAGCCCACCAGGGCGTCTTCCAGGGTGGCGACGACCTGCGCACCGGCCAGGATGTCACCGGCGCCGGAGGCTCGGGCGTCGGCTTCGTGATGAGGAAACAAGCGAGGCTCGACCAGCACCAGCCGCGACAGGCCCATGTTCTTCATGGCCCGCGCAGCTCCGCCGATATTGCCCGGATGGCTGGTATTGACCAGGACGACACGAATGTTCTGCAACAAGGGAGGCGCTCTCGAACACGATAAAGGGAGCAAATCTTACATAAGCACCTACCGTTAAGCTATGAAAGCGAACGCCAACCTTCTCCTGAGAAAACTTTCTGATAGAATGCGCGGCTTTCTTTAACAACCTTAGGTGACACATCCATGCAGCCCATGCTGAATATCGCGCTGCGCGCCGCCCGCAGCGCCAGTGAACTGATCTTCCGCTCCATCGAGCGCCTGGATACCATCAAGGTCGATGAAAAAGACGCCAAGGACTATGTGTCCGAGGTTGATCGTGCCGCCGAACAGAAAATCGTCGATGCCCTGCGCAAGGCTTACCCGAACCACTCGATCATGGGTGAAGAGACCGGTATGCACGCCGGCACCGGCATCGAGGGTGAAGAGTACCTGTGGATCATCGATCCGCTGGACGGCACCACCAACTTCCTGCGCGGCATTCCTCACTTCGCCGTCAGCATCGCCTGCAAATACCGTGGCCGCCTGGAACACGCCGTCGTGCTGGATCCGGTTCGCCAGGAAGAATTCACTGCCAGCCGTGGCCGTGGCGCCCAACTGAACGGTCGTCGCCTGCGGGTGAGCGGTCGCACCAGCCTGGACGGCGCCCTGCTGGGTACCGGCTTCCCGTTCCGTGATGACCAGATGGACAACCTGGACAACTACCTGGGCATGTTTCGTGCCCTGGTCGGCCAGACCGCTGGCATCCGCCGCGCCGGCGCCGCGAGCCTGGACCTGGCTTATGTAGCGGCAGGCCGTTTTGATGCATTCTGGGAATCGGGCCTGTCCGAATGGGACATGGCAGCGGGCGCCCTGTTGATCCAGGAAGCGGGCGGCCTGGTGAGCGACTTTACCGGCGGCCACGACTTCCTTGAAAAAGGCCACATCGTTGCCGGCAACACCAAGTGCTTCAAGGCTGTTCTGACAGCCATCCAGCCACACCTGCCACACTCGCTGAAGCGCTAAGCGCCCCAGCTACAGAAAAGCACCCTTCGGGGTGCTTTTTTTATGCCTGAATTTCGGTAATTGATCGTTCCCACGCTCCGCGTGGGAATGCCGCCAGGGACGCTCCGCGTTCCGCTTCTCGAAGGTGACGCAGAGCGTCACGGGATGCATTCCCACGCGGAGCGTGGGAACGATCTACAGCCCAGAATTCAGGCGCAAAAAAAAAGCACCCCGAAGGGTGCTTTTTTCATAGCGGTTGGATCACTGGGCTGGTTGGTTCTGGCCCAGGATCAGTTGGCCTTCCTTGTTCACCGGGATCTGGTTGCCCGGGTCGCGGTCCATGCGGACTTTGCCTTCCTTGCCGTCGAGCATGTAGCGCACGTCGTAGCCAACCACCTTGTCGCTGATGTCATTGACGGTATTGCAGCGGGTTTGAGTGGTGGTGTAGGTGTCACGCTCCTGCATGCCTTCCTGAATCTTGTTACCGGCATAACCGCCGCCGGCCGCACCCGCCACGGTGGCGATTTTCTTGCCGGTGCCGCCGCCGATCTGGTTACCCAACAGGCCGCCCGCCACGGCGCCCAACACAGTACCGGCGATCTGATGTTGATCCTGGACCGGCTTCTGCCGGGTCACGGTGACGTCCTTGCAGACTTCACGCGGGGTTTTGATCTGAGTCTTGACCGGCTCCACCGCCAGTACTTGTGCATACTCAGGACCACTTTTCACCAAGCTGTAGGTCGCGACCGCACCACCGGCAGTAACACCGACAGCACCCAATACCGCACCAACCAGCATCGATTTGTTCACTTGAACCTCCTGGCCATCACCAGCGGAATAATCCGCGCTTCTCCCAGCCTTGGAGCATAAAAAAAGGCGCGAGTTCAACTCGCGCCTTTTCAGCGGTGACGGACGGAGCGACGAGCCTTACGGGCGATCGTCCACTTCCGTTTCGGTGGCCGCCGGAGGAATCAGATCCTCGGTGCTCAGGTTCAGCCAGATCAGCACCACGTTGGCGATGTAGATCGACGAGTAGGTACCCGCCAAGACACCGACAAACAGCGCAATGGAGAAACCGAACAGGTTGTCACCACCAAAGAACAGCAGCGCGGCAATCGCCAGCAAGGTGGAGATCGACGTCGCCATGGTCCGCAGCAGGGTCTGGGTGGTCGAGATGTTGATGTTCTCGATCAACGAGGCCTTGCGCAGCACGCGGAAGTTCTCACGCACCCGGTCGAACACCACGATGGTGTCGTTGAGCGAGTAACCGATGATCGCCAGCACTGCCGCCAGCACCGTCAGGTCGAAGGTGATCTGGAAGAACGACAGGATACCCACGGTCACGGCCACGTCGTGGATCAGCGAGACAATGGCGCCCACCGCGAACTTCCACTGAAAGCGGAAGGCCAGGTAGATCAGGATGCCGCCCAGCGCCATCAGCATGCCGAGGCCGCCCTGGTCGCGCAGTTCTTCACCCACTTGCGGGCCCACGAACTCGACGCGCTTGACCTTCGCCGGGTTGTCGCCACCGGCCTTCTGCAAGGCATCGGCAACCTGGTGACCCAGTTGCGGGTCTTCACCCGGCATGCGCACCAGCAGGTCGGTGGTTGCGCCGAAGCTCTGCACGATGGCTTCGTGGTAACCGGACGTTGCCAGTTGCTCACGCACCTTGGTCACGTCGGCCGGACGCTCGTAGGTCAGCTCGATGAGCGTACCGCCGGTGAAGTCCAGGCCGTAGTTCAGGCCCTTGGTAGCCCAGCTGAACAACGCCAGCGCAGTGAGGAACAATGTGACGCCGAACGCAACGTTGCGAACGCCCATGAAGTTGATTGTACGTAACATGGCAGCCCCTTAAATCCACAACTTCTTGAAGTCACGACCGCCAAAGATCAGGTTGACCATTGCGCGGGTCACCATGATGGCTGTGAACATCGAGGTAAAGATCCCGAGGGACATGGTCACTGCGAAGCCCTTGACCGGGCCGGTGCCCATGGCGAAGAGAATCCCGCCGACCAGCAACGTGGTCAGGTTGGCGTCGAGGATCGCGGTGAATGCCCGGCCGAAGCCTTCGTTGATTGCCCGCTGGATCGACATGCCCGCGGCGATCTCTTCACGTATCCGCGAGAAGATCAGCACGTTGGCGTCCACCGCCATACCCATGGTCAACACGATACCGGCGATACCCGGCAGGGTCAGCGTGGCGCCCAGCAGCGACATCAGGGCCAGCAGCATCACCATGTTCACCGCCAGCGCGACGGTGGCGATGATGCCGAAGAAGCGGTAGATGGCGATGATGAACAGCGACACGAACAGCATGCCCCACAGCGATGCATCGATACCCTTGGTGATGTTGTCCGCACCCAGGCTCGGGCCGATGGTGCGTTCTTCAGCGAAGTACATCGGTGCGGCCAGGCCACCGGCGCGCAGCAGCAGGGCCAGCTCGGAGGATTCACCCTGGCCGTTCAGGCCGGTGATGCGGAACTGGCTGCCCAGTGGCGACTGGATGGTCGCCAGGCTGATGATCTTCTTCTCTTCCTTGAACGCCTGCACCGCGACGTCTTTCTCGACGCCGTCGACCACTTGCTTGGTATAGGTGGTGACCGGCTTCTGCTCGATGAAGATCACCGCCATGCTACGACCGACGTTGCTGCGCGTGGCGCGGCTCATCAGTTCGCCGCCGTGGCCGTCGAGGTGGATGTTCACCTGTGGACGACCGTGCTCGTCGAAGCTCGCCTTGGCGTCGGTGACTTGGTCACCGGTGATGATCAGGCCGCGCTCGATCTGCGCCGCAGGGCGGTTGCCCTCACGGAACTCGAAGCTCTCGGAAGTGGCCTTGGACGCACCCGGCTCAGCCGCGAGGCGGAACTCCAGGTTGGCGGTCTTGCCGAGGATACGCTTGGCTTCGGCGGTGTCCTGCACACCCGGCAGCTCGACCACGATGCGGTTGGCGCCCTGGCGCTGCACGATCGGTTCAGCCACACCCAGCTCGTTGACCCGGTTACGCACGGTGGTCAAGTTCTGCTTGATGGAGTATTCGCGGATTTCCGCCAGCTTGGCCGGGGTCATCGCCAGACGCAGCACCGCCTGACCATTGAGGTCAGCCGGCACAATGTCGAAATCGTTGAAGGTCTTGCGGATCAGCGCACGGGCCTGTTCGCGGGTATCTTCATCGCTGAAGCCCAACTGAATGGCGCCGTTGAAGTCTGGCAGGCTGCGATAGCGCACGCGCTCTTTACGCAACAGGCTCTTGACGTCGCCTTCGTAGACTTTCATCCGCGCGTCGAGGGCTTTTTCCATGTCCACTTCCAGCAGGAAGTGCACACCGCCGGACAAGTCCAGGCCCAGCTTCATCGGATGCGCGCCGAGTTTGCGCAGCCATTGCGGGGTGGTCTGGGCCAGGTTCAAGGCCACGACGTATTCGTCGCCCAATGCCTTGCGCACGACGTCCTTGGCCGGCAGCTGGTCTTCAGCCTTGGCCAGGCGCAACAGGCCGCCCTTGCCGTTATCGGCAACAGACGCAGCCTTGACTTCGATACCGGAGGTCTTGAGGGCCGCGCTCGCACGGTCCAGATCCGCCTGGGTGACCTGCAAGGCAGTGCTTGCGCCACTGACCTGAATGGCCGGGTCATCCGGGTAGAGGTTGGGAGCGGAATAAATCAGACCGACCGCCAGCACCGCCAGGATCAGTACATATTTCCACAGAGGGTATTTGTTCAGCATCACGCCGCCCGCTTATGACGCGGGGCGCCTTGCGCGCCCCGTCGATTGAAGAGATGTTTGAAACCTTAGATCGCTTTCAGCGTGCCTTTTGGCAGCGTGGCCGCGATAGCGCCCTTCTGGAACTTCATTTCAACGGTGTCGGACACTTCCAGCACCACGAAATCGTCGGCCACTTTGGTGATCTTGCCGGCGATACCGCCAGTGGTCACCACTTCGTCGCCCTTCTGCAGGCTACCAAGCAGGTTCTTCTGCTCTTTGGCGCGCTTGGCCTGTGGACGCCAGATCATCAGGTAGAAGATGACCAGGAAGCCGACCAGGAAAATCCACTCGAAACCGCCACCCATAGGCGCGGCTGCGGGAGCAGCGGCATCAGCCATGGCGTTAGAGATAAAAAAGCTCATTTAGCACTCCAGTTGCAAGTATTGAATCTTAGGATCGGAAAACTCAGTCCAAGGGCGGCACAGGCAACCCGCGCTTGGCATAGAAGGCCTCGACGAAGGCGGCCAATGTACCCTGTTGAATAGCCTCGCGCAAACCAGCCATAAGCACCTGGTAATGGCGCAAATTGTGGATCGTATTCAGCATGCTACCGAGCATTTCGCCGCACTTGTCCAAATGGTGCAGATAAGCGCGGGAGAAGTTCTTGCACGTGTAGCAGTCGCAGGTCGGATCCAGCGGCGAATCATCATGGCGATGAAACGCGTTACGGATCTTCAGCACGCCCGTGTCGATGAACAGATGCCCATTGCGGGCATTACGGGTTGGCATCACGCAATCGAACATGTCCACCCCGCGGCGCACACCCTCAACCAGATCTTCCGGTTTGCCAACGCCCATAAGGTAACGAGGTTTGTCAGCGGGCATCTGACCCGGCAGGTAATCCAGCACTTTGATCATTTCGTGCTTGGGTTCACCCACCGACAGGCCGCCGATGGCAAGGCCGTCGAAACCGATCTTGTCGAGGCCTTCGAGGGAGCGCATGCGCAGGTCCTGGTGCATGCCGCCCTGGACGATACCGAACAGCGCCGCCGTGTTGTCGCCATGGGCGTTCTTGGAGCGCTGGGCCCAGCGCAACGACAGCTCCATGGACACCCGCGCGACGTCTTCATCGGCCGGGTACGGGGTGCATTCGTCGAAGATCATCACGATGTCCGAGCCCAGGTCACGCTGGACCTGCATCGACTCTTCCGGGCCCATGAACACCTTGGAACCATCCACCGGCGAGGCGAAGGTCACGCCCTCCTCCTTGATCTTGCGCATGGCGCCCAGGCTGAACACCTGGAAACCGCCGGAGTCGGTCAGGATCGGGCCTTTCCACTGCATGAAATCGTGCAAGTCGCCGTGGGCCTTGATCACTTCCATGCCCGGACGCAGCCACAGGTGGAAGGTGTTGCCCAGGATGATCTCCGCGCCGATGGCCTCGATGTCCCGTGGCAGCATGCCCTTGACCGTGCCGTAGGTGCCCACCGGCATGAACGCCGGGGTTTCCACCGTACCGCGGGGGAAGGTCAGGCGACCGCGACGTGCCTTGCCATCGGTGGCCAGCAACTCGAAGGACATGCGACAGGTGCGACTCATACTGTTTCCTCGGGCCCGCGTGGCGCGGGGTTACGGGTGATGAACATCGCATCACCGTAGCTGAAAAAGCGGTAACCATGCTCGACGGCGGCCTTGTAGGCGGCCATGGCTTCGGGATAACCAGCGAACGCCGAAACCAGCATCAACAGCGTGGATTCGGGCAAATGGAAATTGGTGACCAGGGCATCGACCACATGAAACGGCCGGCCCGGGTAGATGAAGATATCGGTGTCGCCGCTGAACGGCTTGAGCACGCCATCGCGGGCAGCGCTTTCCAGGGACCGCACGCTGGTGGTCCCCACCGCCACCACCCGCCCGCCGCGAGCGCGACAGGCCGCCACGGCATCGACCACTGCCTGGCTCACTTCCAGCCATTCGCTGTGCATGTGGTGGTCTTCGATACGCTCCACCCGCACCGGCTGGAACGTACCAGCGCCGACGTGCAGCGTCACGAACGTGGTCTCGACGCCCTTGGCGGCAATCGCCTCCAGCAACGGCTGATCGAAATGCAGCCCCGCCGTCGGCGCCGCCACCGCCCCCAGGCGCTCGGCGTACACGGTCTGATAACGCTCGCGGTCCGAACCTTCGTCCGGGCGATCTATATAAGGAGGCAACGGCATGTGCCCGACACGGTCGAGCAGCGGCAACACCTCTTCGGCAAACGCCAGCTCGAACAACGCATCATGCCGCGCCACCATCACCGCCTCGCCGCCACCGTCGATGAGGATCGACGACCCCGGCTTGGGCGACTTGCTGGAGCGCACATGGGCCAACACACGGTGGCTGTCCAGCACCCGCTCCACCAGAATCTCCAGCTTGCCGCCGGAGGCCTTCTGGCCAAACAACCGCGCCGGGATCACCCGGGTATTGTTGAACACCATCAAGTCGCCTGGGCGCAAATGCTCAAGCAAATCAGTGAATTGACGGTGAGCCATGGCACCGCTGACCCCGTCCAGGGTCAGCAGTCGACTGGCACGACGCTCGGCCAGAGGGTGGCGAGCGATCAGCGAATCCGGGAGTTCGAAGGTAAAGTCAGCAACACGCATGATGGGGTTCGTCTAGCAGGGCCGGAAAGTCTAGCGGAAATATCGAAAATTGACCATGAAACGTGATTGACCAACGGTAGGCACCTCTCTATACTTCGCCGCCATTGAGCCCTGATGGCGGAATTGGTAGACGCGGCGGATTCAAAATCCGTTTTCGAAAGGAGTGGGAGTTCGAGTCTCCCTCGGGGCACCATCTTAAAGAAAGACCTTGAAATTCAAGGTCTTTTTTTTCGTCTGCAGGAAAGTGGACTTGCCGTGATCCAACGCATCACCCAATCCATTGTGGCGAGGGGATTCATCCCCGCTGGGCCGCAAAGCGGCCCCAACCACCAAACCTCTGGCAAGGAAGAATCTGTGGCCAGTAGGAACCTGTGGCGAGGGAGCTTGCTCCCGCTTGAGCGCAAAGCGCTCACAAAAATGTCATTGCGGCGCCCAAAGATTGACCCCGTCGCGGCTCTCGGCACCTAAACCGTTAACTCCACCCTCACTCCCGGCTACAAAGGATTTCACCCCATGGAATTGCTGCTGGAAACCGTCGCCCTCTATTGCCTCAAACTGGTTTACGAGGCTGAGGACCATAGTCCGATTCTCCGGGATGATCCGCTGATGGCGGATTATGAGCGGGAAGTGTTCGGGTTGATGGTGCGCAAGGGGGATATCCAGGGGATTCGGGGCAAGGTGGAGCATTGCCTCGGGTTGGCACTGCAAGCGGTTGGTGGTGCTAACACTGTCCTAGGCCACGAACTGAATCGGTTGGCGGCAGACTTCAGTGCTGCGCAGACGATTGAGCAGTTTGATCATCCGCTCACGACGCTCAAGGGTTATCTGAAAGATATTCAGTGAACTAGATGCTGAACGGGCCTGAACAACACCGATCGTTCCCACGCTCCGCGTGGTAATGCATCCAGCGACGCTCCGCGTTGCAGCCTCTACAGATGCTCTCTCACAGGTAAATCATGGACGACATCATCACAACGATAGGCGGTTGGTTGACCGAAACCCACGAGGCGAAACGGCGAATGATGAGCAACCTGGAAACGCTCTTCTGGATTGCCACTGCCATTGTCGGAGCGGTCGCCGCGAAAGAATACACAGCGAAACGTAAAGCGATGATGATGCGAGCAGAGCAAGCTTTGCCGGAGCGGGACCTTATTGCTATGTCGTTCAGCGAAGAGAATGGTCGACCGGTGAAATGCACTGGGGTCCTGCGACGGCTTGAGAATGGGTACACCGTCAGTGTGACTCGCGAGGTTGGCGGGGAGTTTACCGAGGTGTCCAGTGAGACAATACCGTCCCTGGAGGGTGTTGAGCTTTACCTTAGAAATCGTACTTCATTTGTCCTGTCGGATTTCAGATAGGTCGAACAAACGGCTCGATGAGTCCCGAATGGCAATATTGGTGCTTGCGCCCCATCAAAAAAATGAATTTTTTCCGCCCACGGCCAAATAAATAAAATCTGCCTCCCTCCTCTTTGCTCGTCAAACCTCTTTAAACCCCTCCATCAACAGCTCGACAAATTTATCTCTCGCACTATAAACCTCAACATTCTTATTCCACATGAAATAATTTTGCACAGGAAACAGATCATCAAATACATATCCACTGATACTTCCGACGCTTTTAAACTGTTCAAACATCCCCCTCGGAACTAACGAAGCTCCTGCACCGGAGCTGACACAGCCAAGAATGGTGCCATAACTGGCTATATTGGTTATGGAGCTCGATACCTCATGCGTCCTCAGCCAATTCTCCAGTGCTCCCCTGTAAGGGCATCCCTCTGGCCACATGAATATATCCATACCGCTTAAATCCTGCGGCTCACTTATCCGCCCTGCTGTTGCAGAAGCAATCAATACAAGCTCCTCCTTGTAAATTTCTGCGCTTACAATATCCGGATGCTCAGGTTTGACCGCAATGATTGCTCCATCCAGTTTATGGCCAACCACATCGCTTAATAACTGTGACCAATCGCCAGTACTGAACTGCATTTGCACCAGAGGATAGAGTCGATGATATTTTGCCAACAACCTGGGCAATCTACCTGTTGCGGATGACTCAATAGCGCCAATCTTCAAACTGCCCGATGGTGCTGCCGCAGAATCAAGAGCTCTTTGTGACTCCTGACATAGAGACAATATTTTATTTGTGTAATCAAGAAACAATCTACCCGACGGACTGATGACCAGCCCCCTTCCCTTCCTGATAAATAATGAGACACCCAGCTCTCTTTCTAAAAGCTTGATTCGATTTGTGATGTTTGACGGAACGCAGTGCAACAATTCAGCAGCGCGAACAATACTGCCCTCATCTGCCACCGCCTTGAACATAGTTAGCTGAGAAAACTCCATACCATTACTCACTGAAAGTGAATGATTTGCCGAGTATAAGTCACTTGTCGTGAGCACTCCAACCCGTTAATTTCAAGCCTCTGACTGGATGGAAAAACTTAACCGGGCATTCAAACAGCGGGAGTAGACCTGGATGGATTTTAACCAAGCCATGATCGCGCTAGGTTTTTTTGCCTTCTGCGGCGGCTTGATAGATGCGGCGGTAGGCGGTGGCGGGCTTGTACAAGTGCCGGCACTTTTACATGCCCTGCCCCAACAGAGCCTGGCCACTGTTTTCGGCACCAATAAACTGGCTGTTCTGGCGGGTAATGCGAGTTCCATACTCAGCTATTTAAAGCGAATAACCGTCGTGTGGAGGCTGATGCTCCCCACCATGTGCTCGGCATTTGTCTTCGCTTTCCTTGGGGCCGCTGTAGTATCTGATGCGCCTAAGAAACTGGTGGAGGTTGTTGTTTTTTTCGTCCTGATAGTCATGGCTATTTATACTTTCAAGGAGAAAAAATTAGGGCTAGTGAGTTCCAATAAACCTTGCGGAACAAAGGAGATCGCATCGGGGATTTTCTTTGGCGGTTTGATAGGGTTTTATGATGGTGTCTTTGGCCCAGGCAGCGGCAGTCTTTTGCTTTTTATTTTTGTCAAATTTTTTGGCTTCGATTTTCTAAATGCATCAGCATCAGCAAAGCTGGTTAACTTGGGTACATTTAGCGCAGCGCTTATGTTTTTTGTTCCATCCGGTAATGTGTTATGGGCTATTGGAGGCGTGGTTGCACTTTGTAATATGGCGGGTTCTCTAGCCGGTGTTTTTTTGGCACTGCGTTATGGGAGTGGCTTTATAAGAATTTTCTTCCTGATGCTCCTTATTTTCTTAATAGGTCGAATGGGGCTAGGTATTTTTATAGACAATCAATAGTAAAAAGGGCCTTGCGCTAGCAAAGCCCCTTAATGAGATGGGTAGCACCTTTTCCAGCGAACCTATCTCACCTCAACAATATCCAACGCCCGATTCGCCAATAGCTCACTCAGCTCGATCACTTGCTGAATCCCCAAGGCCACATGTCGCCGCGACCCATCTAGGTCAAACGCCAAATCACTGATCATGGCATTGGCCGAAGCCAGATTCTCACTAAGGCTGGCAAGCAGGCATTCAGAATCAACATCAGAAGCAATGCGGAAAATGGTGTTGGGATTGTCGGACGTTTCTTTCTCGGGCTTGGGGTTCAGATAGAAATCCAACGCTCGGGTGGCTGCGTCGTCGATTTTCTTGTTGCGCGCTGACTGGGCGCGGGAGACGTGTTCGTCTGTTACTGGGGGGTTCGGTGTAATTTTGACCATGACCTTAGCTCTCTTGGTTGAGGCTACGACCCGCTCGCGACTAAACGATTGGGAGGCAGCTGTACGCAGGTTAGTCGACCGACGAGCTAAGAAATCGGCGCGCCCGAGGGCGCCCTGCGCACAGCCACCATCGAGTGCAGGGATGGGGATACCTGACTGACGGACGCTTGAGCGACTTAGCTACGACGGGCGACTAAACCCGATCACTGATGAGCAGTGACAGGTCCAAACTACCGACGCAACCCCAGGCGCACAAGCCGGCGGATTCTGGCGTAGTTGTAGGCAAAGGCGCAAGGCGATGTGAGCTCTAGGGCGCGACCTGACGGCGGGTGGTCACGATGAATGGCCTGCCGTCAAGGGCTCTTTGTTCCAGAACAATCCTGTTCTTCTCCACCTCCTTGATGCGCGCCTGCCCCGATGCCCCTGCCGGGTAGATATCACTGAGGTTGGGCATGCTAGAGCCGACAAACTGCGCCACCGTCAAAGGCGAGATCTCTTTGCCGTCCACCCTATACGTCTTGGGCAACGTCTTCATTTGCTCCAATGTGAACGAAAGGTACTCGCTATCCGCATTCCAGCTACCCGCGCCGTTAACGCTGTACTCGAACCGATAGGGTTTCGAAGGCTCTGTTCCAACCAGCGCGATCACGCCGTTCAGATTGTAATGGTTGTTGGCGAAGTACTCGGTCATGCCCTTGAACTCGAACTGAACACCGCCATCGAGATAGCTGAACTCCTCGGTCCAACGTCCAATGAAATGGCTTTTGTAGTAGTCAGCCCTCATGTCGTCCAACCAGGTTGAGATGGCGGGGAACCCCGCCATCAAGCCAACAATTGCTACAAGAGCAGCCCAGCTTTTTACCGAGTACTGCTTAAGTGTCGAGACAGTGGTCATTAATAGCTCCTAATCCATGAGGAGGCGTGCAGCACTCCGGTTCGTCTGTGCAGTTACTGCTTCAGGTCTTCTATCAGCTTGCCGACTGCCAGATCAGATACGCGGGAAAACGCTGCACGCAGTGCTTCGGGATCGGTGGCGTACTGCTCAGGGGTGTAGGCGAGGGTGTTGCTTTCGTTGAAGGGCGAGATGGTATTGAAGTTGCGCCAAACCGATGTGCCGCTACGTTTCATGGAGCCGTTGACGCCGATAACCGGGTAAAGCACGGAGCTGTAGTTTTTCAGACTCAGTCCCCACTGCGAGACCATGATTTCAACGTCGGCATCCGCTTTCTCGCCTTCCGCCACGAGGGTGAACATACCTTCTTGCTTAATGCGCTTCTCGAAGCTTTCACGCACCAGTTTTCCCAGATCGATACCGTGGGCCTGCATGTTGTTCAGAATCGCTTGAGAGATATCTGCCGTCGCGCCATCGGCCGTCTTGGTGCCCATGACCGAACCAGCGCCCGTCAATGCGCTCGTGCCAGCGCTCGATGCGCCAGCCGCCATGCCAGTCGCTGCGCCTGCCCCGGCACCCAGGCCTGCCCCCCAAGCCTGGGTCATGCTCGTGTACTTGAAGTTTTCCACCGCAAAGTACACAGGAAGGATTTTGATGGTTTTGATCTGGTGGCGGTCTTCAACACTCAAAGACTTGGTGACACACCCGGAAAGCAGGCTGACCGAGAGCAACGCGAGAAACAGATTTTTCATTGATAGGAATACCGATGGCATGAATGACGTGTCGCCTGAGCGAAGGGACCTTTGAGTTCCAAAACGTCTCTCTGACCGCTCCGGTTTTCTCTCAGGATAAAAAGGGGTTCGGGTAGCCATGACCGACAACCGTTCTAGTAGAAGCGGTCTTCCTGCTTCATGCCATAAATGCGCCCGAACGTTCTGAAGGAGATCCACAGGAACAACAGCGTCAGCAATACCCCGCCCGCCATAACGATAAAGCTGGCGCGGTTGGTGTGCAGCTCGGTGGCGATGCTGCTGATTTGGGGTAACCAGTGAGAGTAAAGCAGTGAAATTTCTTCACCTACTTTGTACTGGTAATGTTCGCTGTAGCGCTGGTCAAAGTATTCGTCTTCATGAACCTGTTGATCACTGTCGACATACCGGTAATGAATGATGACGCCGTTGGGATTCATCGGGATGCCTTCCAGATGCGTCACCGTGCCTTTCGCTTCGACAGGGGTCCACCGAATGGCGCCATAAATGGTCCCTGAGTGTTTTGCCAGTGAGGCTAGAAACAACAGCAAGATGCAAGCAATGGTCAGCAGGACGATGCGGTTATAGAGATGATCTTTTTCAGCTTCACATGGGTAAAACATGCTCCGGTCCCTCGGGGATAAATTCTTGCGCATCCTATCGGCGTTCGATCCAACAAATTGAATTTCTCCAGTGATTTTCCCTTGCTCCTGGAGCATCTGTCGGGCTTTACAGGGCTGCTGCACAGCCCAGCGGGAGCAAGCGCCCTCGCCACCGGTTGATGGTTGTCCTTACCTGAGCTGCATGACGATCAGTTGCCTCTACGCGTTCTCATCTTTTTCGGCCGCCTCATCGCTATGCACCACCACCAACAACTGCGCCTGAACATCCCCCACCGAACGCAACCGATGGGGCTTCTGCGCATTGAAATGCAAGGCGTCGCCGCGATTCAGCAGCACGCGCTCGTTCATGAAATCCACTTCCACCTGCCCCTCATGCACGAATAGAAACTCCTCCCCCGTGTGTTCCTTGAACGCGTGGTGCGCGGTGAATTCAGTCGCGGGGTAAAGGATGAAGGGCAACAGGCTGCGCTCGGAGACCTGATGGGCCAGGACCGCGTATTCGGAGCTGCCGCTGCTCGACGCCAGCGAGCGCCGGTCTTCACTGCGCACCAGGCTGTAGCTGTCGAGGGAGACGTTCTCCTCTGAGAACAATTCTTCGACGTTCACGTTCAGCGCCTTGGCGAGCTTGAGCGCGGTGGCGATGGAGGGCGTGCTCAGCCCGCGTTCCACCTTGGACAGGTAGCTCTTGGTCATCCCGGTTTTTTCGGCCAGGACGTCCAGTGTCATGCCGAGTTTTTTCCTGAGCAATTTCAAGCGAATGGACATAGGTAACCAACATTTCCTGGGAAACGGACAATCAAAGGTTGCAAATGACACTTTGTGTCATATAGTATTTTTTGTGTCATTAGCACCTTCCCTTTACAGCTTCCATGACGCGGATCAAGAACGGTCAAAGAACGAATCAGGAGAACGGATATGAGCAAGACACTGGCGACACCCAAGGACCAGTTGGTCCAGCACGCTGTTAACCAGATGCAAAAATCACTGCCGGATAATACGTGGACTGTACGACAAAAGCTGGCCCTGACCTGCCGCATCCTGTTCGAAAACGGTCACGACTCGGGCCTGGCCGGGCAGATCACTGCGCGCGGGCCGCAGCCGGGCACCTACTACACCCAGCAATTGGGCCTGGGCTTCGATGAAATCACCGCCGGCAATCTGCTGCTGATCAATGAAGACCTAGAGGTGCTGGAGGGCCACGGCATTCCCAACCCGGCCAACCGCTTTCATACCTGGGTCTACCGCGCCCGGCCGGATGTGAATTGCATCATCCACACCCACCCGACCCACATCGCCGCGCTGTCGATGCTGGAGGTGCCTTTGCAGATTTCCCACATGGACCTCTGCCCGCTCTACGAGGACTGCGCGTTCCTGGAGGGCTGGCCGGGTGTGCCGGTGGGCAATGAGGAAGGCGAATTGATCGCCGGCGCCCTGGGCGACAAGCGCGCCATCCTGCTTTCCCACCACGGCCAGTTATCCACCGGCGCCACGGTGGAGGAAGCCTGCAACATCGCCCAACTGATCGAACGCGCCGCGAAGCTGCAACTGCTGGCCATGGCCGCCGGCGAGGTGAAACCGATCCTGCCTCACCTGGGCCGCGAAGCCCACGACTGGATCGCCCGCCCCAAGCGTCATGCAGCCGCCTTCAACTACTACGCCCGGCAAAACCTGCGTCAACACGCCGATTGCCTGAACTGAACCCCTTAGGAGCCACGCCATGTCTACCCCCAATATCCACGGCATCATCGGTTACACCATCACGCCCTTCTCCGCCGACGGCCAAGGCTTGGACCTGGACGCACTGGGCCAGTCCATCGACCGCCTGATCGACAGCGGCGTTCACGCCATCGCGCCTTTGGGCAGCACCGGCGAGGGCGCTTACCTGAGCGATGCGGAGTGGGATCAGGTCAGCGAGTTCAGCATTGCCCGCGTCGCCGGCCGGGTGCCGACGGTGGTCAGCGTGTCGGACCTGACCACCGCCAAGGCGGTACGCCGCGCACGTTTTGCCCAAGCGAAGGGCGCCGATGCCGTGATGGTGTTGCCGGCCTCTTACTGGAAACTGAGCGAGGCGGAAATCCTGGCCCACTACCAGGCCATCGGCGCCAGCATCGACCTGCCTATCATGCTGTACAACAACCCAGCCACCAGCGGCATCGACATGTCTGTGGAGCTGATCTTGCGGATTTTCAACGCGGTGGCGAACGTCACCATGGTCAAGGAGAGCACCGGCGACATCCAGCGCATGCACAAGCTGCAGCTGTTGGGCGAGGGCCAGGTGCCGTTCTACAACGGTTGCAACCCACTGGCCCTGGAAGCCTTCGCGGCCGGCGCCAAAGGCTGGTGCACCGCAGCGCCGAACCTGATCCCACAGCTCAACCTCGACCTGTATGACGCCGTGCTGGCCAACGACCTGAGCCGGGCCCGGGCGCTGTTCTATCGTCAACTGCCGCTGCTGGACTTCATCCTCAAGGGCGGCTTGCCGGCCACCATCAAGGCCGGTCTATGCAGCCTGGGCCTGGAGGTGGGCGATCCACGCTTGCCAGTGTTCCCACTCGACGAGGCGCGCATTAGCCAACTGCAGACGATGTTGAATCAATTGCGCTGAATCACGCTGGGCCCTTGCGACCGACAGGTGGGCCATCCTGTTCGGTCGCTGTTGTCCTAATGGGTGAGCACCGCCATGACCATCGAGGCAATGAGATGAACACCTATCAACCCTTGAACTGCGACCTGCATGACTACCTGGAGATTGCCTGCCTGTACGGCTACACGCTGGACATCGAACTGACTGACGACCAACGCCTGACCGCCCGCGCGATCACCACGCGTACCGCTCGCACGCGGGAGGAGTTTCTCGACGTTGAAACCGCGGAGGGTCGTCGGGAGATTCGTCTCGATCATTTGTTGGCGATTACGCCGCGGGATGAGCACGCCCAGTTTGGCCGGGTTGTGCTGGCGGTGGGTGGCTAAGCATCAAGCTTGTTAAGCGCCACCAGATGCAAGGTTGGTTTGGGGCCGCTGCGCAGCCCCAGCGGGGCGGTGCGACGATTCGCTAAATCCCCTCGCCACAGCTTGAGGAGACTTATTGGGTACCGGGTTGTAGCAGGCTGCCAAGTGCTGTCTCCTGATGCTGCTGTGTTTACACCATTACTCCACATACCTCACATCAAACGACCCTCTGACAATTTGACCTTCCGTATCGGCGAAAGAATAGACCCCTCTGAAAAACCTGAAGAATCTGCCGAACTCTATAGTGATCGTCCCGGTACTGACCGAATGATGCTTCCCCTCCTCGTCGATGAAGATCCACCGTATAGAGGGGCCATCGAAATCACCAGGATATTGAAACGTTTGTGTGTCGCCACCCGCTTGAGCGGCCGGGAAACCGATAAAAATCGCGGCGTCGTCCTTTTTTCCTCGCTTCCACGCTTTCAGCCCTCCTTGCAGAAATCCGCCACTGGCGTTGTTGCCATCGCTATTGAACAACGTCGCATTGACCTCTGTAAAAGTTACCGAAGATGGCGTATTGACGATAATCGTTCCTACCATGCGGGCATCTGATTTTTTATTGTCGGTTTTCATGTTTGAACCCTCAGTGCTGTGACTCAAGGCGCCAATAAGACAGCGCAAAGGGATATAAGCATCAGATATACCCATCGACTACTGTCAGAAGTAACAGCTAACAAGATCGTTTTAATGAGTTGGTTGCGAGTGATCTGCAAAAAACGCAATAACCGTGGGAGCAAAGCTTGCTCGCGATGGCGGTAGTCAATCGGCAATAACGGCCTGCCGCCATCGCGAGCAAGCTTTGCTCCCACAGGTTTTGCAGCGTTTGATCCTGCTGTTTCTTTTGGCCGCCCGGCAAAAATCTTTCGCTTTATCCCCTCCCGCAAAGCTCCCATCCGCTCCAGCAAAGTCGCCGCGCCCTCTCCCCCTCGATAATGCCCGCTTCGCTTGCAGTCCCCTTACCCGCCAACACCGTGTAAACCCCATGAACCTACGTGCCTTCATCCGTTGTTATTGCCTCAAGTCCAGGTTCGCCATGAGTGCGCTGATCCGGCTGCACCGGGCGCTTGCTTTCATGGCCGGTTATCTGGCGCGGTTGGGTTTCGACTCCGAGCGGTGGCCGGTGCCTCGGGATGAGGATGCCGCGGACAGGCAGGCCAATGCCATTTGCCCGGAGCTGGCCGCGACTGTGTTCAGCCATGCGCGGGAAGGGGCGATGCTGGTCGACCCCTTCGGGCGGGTCATCGGTGTGAACGAGGCGTTCACGCGCCTGACCGGTTATGGGGAGGACGAGGTCAGGGGCCGGGACTTGAATTCCCATCGCATGGTGCGGCGGCTCGCGGCGTTCTATGCGCCGATGAAGAACGCGTTGGATTTCCACGGGCACTGGTCCGGGGAAATCCAAAGCAGCCACAAGGACGGCCGGGAGATGACGTCGCGCGTCAGCATCAGTGCCGTGCATGACCGCCACGGCAATGTTCAACATTACGTGGTGCTGCTCAGCGACATGACTCAGATGAAGCAACGCCTGCAGTTGCTGGAACGGGACGCCCGGTATGACGCGCTCACGCAATTGCCCAATCGATTGCTGCTGGCCGAACGGATGCGCCAGGCGTTGGGCAAGGCGCGGATCCATCAGCAGAAGGTGGCGATTGCGTTTATCGACCTCGACGGTTTCAAGTCGCTGAACGACAGTTACGGGCATGACTGGGGCGATCGGGTATTGCAGATCGTCGCGGCGCGGATCAACGCGACGCTGCGTGCGAGCGACACGCTGGCGCGACTCGGCGGTGATGAGTTCATCGCCGGATTGGTGGAGCTAGAGGAGGTGCAAGACAGCGAGCCGTTGCTCAAGCGCATGCTGCAAGCGGCCAGCGCGCCCATCCTGATCGGCGCCCAGACGGTGGAGATTTCCGCCAGTATCGGCGTGGCGTTTTTCCCCGAGCACGGTCAGGAGATCGACGCGCTGATCAGCAAGGCGGACCAGGCGATGTACCTGTCGAAAAAGGCCGGCGGCAACCGCCTGGCGTTTTGTCCGACCCGCTTCATTTCCCTCAATAACGGAGCCTGACGGTGGTGCCGACGGTTCTTTCGCTGCCGGTCATCACCCCGTAGTCACCGGCGCCGAGCAGCGAATAGACGGCGGTGACGTAGTGACGGTCGAACAGGTTGCGCACCCAGCCTTCCACTTCCCACCCGCGGTCCTGGCTGCGCAGCCCCAGGCGCAGATTGGTGAGGCCGTAGCTGGGCTGGTAGCTGCCTTCGCCGCCTTCGAGAGTGCCGGAGTATCCGGTCCGGAAGCTGTAGTCGACACCGCTGTAGGCTTCCAATCCATAAGGCAGCGGATGGGTATGCTCCAGGCCGCTGGTGAGACTCCATTCCGGCGCGTTGTAGAGCCGGTCGCCGCTGAGGTCGCAGGTCCACTGGCCCGAGGCCGGCGGGCACGGTGCGTTGGGAAAGCTGCGATAGCGCGCGTCGCTCCAGGCCAGACCCAGGCGTCCGGTAAGCCGGGGGGCCAACTGCCAGGCCGAGTCCAGTTCGATGCCACGCAGGCGCACCTTGCCGACGTTGATCAGGTTGTCCCGCAGCGGTGGCGCGAACACCGATGTCGACGGGCTGTAGGTGAGCGCCTGGTAATTGTCGACGTCGGTCTGGTAGACGGCGAGGTCGAGCAGCGCGCGCTCATCCCAGAACCGCGTCTTCATGCCCAGCTCCAACGACGTGGCGCGCTCCGGCTCGAAGGTGGGCGCGGCGAACGGGCCGACCACGTCGAAGTTGATGCCGCCAGCCTTGTAGCCGCGGGACCAACTGACGTAGCCCATCACGGCATCGCTGAAGCGGTAGCTGGCGCTGAGCAGGCCGGAGACGTTGTCTTCTTCAATCGAGTCCTGGCGGTAATAATCCCCCCCGAGGGCGATGTCCCGCAGCAATTGGCCGCCCGCCTGGAACGTCGGTGGCAGGCCGGCCAGCGAGGCGAGGTTGCTGACGTCGCGGGAGATCCAACCGTCCTTGCGCTCCTGGCTGTAGCGCAGGCCACCGGTCAGTTCGAGGGGGTCGACGGGGCGCCAGGACACCTGACCGAACACAGCTCGGCTGTCGCCCTTCTGCTCGCCGTCGTAACGTTGCCGGGCGCCGTCCAGCAGTTGGGGCGGCACCTGCCGCGGATCGGTGATGGTGATGCCGTAGAGCTTCTGCAATTGCTCCAGTTGGTCGCCGACGAACCAGGACGCGGCGTCCTTGCCGAATTCGACATCGATATCACGGTCAAGCTGCTGGTGCAGGTAATAGAGCCCGACGACATAGTCGATGGACGAGCCGGCCGTGCCGGACAGGCGCCATTCCTGGCTGAACTGCCGGTGCCCCAGCTCGGTCTCGGACTGAGCCACCGACAGCGCGGTACTGTCGCCGTCGCGGGTGGCGCGGTAGTCCCAGTCACGGTAGGCGGTGATGCTGGTCAAGCGCATCGCCTCGTCCAGGTCCCAGTTCAATTCCAGGGACACACCGTTCTGCTGGGTCTGCGGGTGCCCCGGTGCGTCGATACGCACTTCACGTTGGTAAGGGTCCGGCTCTGCCAGCGGATAGCCGACGAACTGGGCCCGCTTGCGCGTCTGCTGGCTGTAGTGGTTGACCAGAAGCACGTTGCCGGCCTCGTTTTGCCGGGCATGGTCTGCGATCAGGCGCGCACTGAAGTCCGCGTTCGGGGTCCAGAGCAATTGCCCACGCAAGCCTTGGCTGTCGGCGTCACCAAGGCGGGCGCCGTCTTGCAGGTTTTCCACTTGTCCATCGACCGAGCGTTCGAAGACGTTCAGTCGCCCGGCCAGTACATCGTCGTGCAGCGCCCCGGAAACCGTCCCGCGATATTCACGCAGACCGTGCTCGCCGTAGCTGGCCTCCAGGTTGGCCTCGGGCTGGAACGTCGGCTGACGGGTGATGATGTTCAGCGCGCCCGCGGTGGTGTTCTTGCCGAACAAGGTGCCCTGGGGCCCGCGCAGCACTTCGATGCGCTCGATGTCCATCAACTCGGTGAAGGCCATGCCCTGGCGCGCCTGGTAGACGCCATCGACGTAAGTGCCGACGCTGCCTTCCAGGCCATCGTTGTAGGCGGTCGCGCCGAAACCGCGCAGGCCGAAGCCGGCATAGCGGGCGTCATGCCCGGACACCACCAGCCCGGGCACGCGCTGCTGGATGTCTTGCAGCGTGTGCAGGCCGGCTTCGTCCAGTTGCTCGCCGTAGAGGACGTTGATCGGGATCGGCACCTGTTGCGGGTCTTCCTCGCGGCGGCGAGCGGTCACCTTGGTTTCCTCAAGGACCAGGGGAGCGGGTGATACGCCAGGCGTGGTCGGCAATGGCGTTTGTTCGGCATAGGCCGCCGTGCAGGGCAATGCCGTCAGGCTGCCGAGCAAGAGTAGCCGGTAACGCCGACCGAGCACGCTATTGCTCCCGAGCCATCGGGCGACGCACGCTGTCCGAGTCCGTCAGTGCCTTGACCCACGCCAGCAATTCACGGCTGTCGGCGGGCTTGAGCAGAACCGCATCGAAGGTCAGGTCCTGGGGATAGTCCTCCGGCCTGCGAGGCGGAACCGCCGAATAGAGCAACACCGGGCAATCGTGCCGGTGCTCGCGCACCCGTCGCAGCAACGCCCAGCCGTCCATGCCGGGCATCATCTGATCGCTGATCAGCAGGTCGACCGGCTGCTGCGCGAGGCAGGCCAGGGCATCCTCACCGCTCGTCGCAAGGCTCACGTCAAACCCGTAGCCCGCCAGCAGGTCATACAGCCATTCGCCGTTCTGCTCGACATCGTCCACCAGCAGGACATGCTGGCCCTGGCCATCGAACGGCTCGGCATGGCTATCGACGATGCCGCTTTCCAGCTCGTGTTCCGCGGCGCAGTGCAATTGCAGGCGAAAACTGAAGCGGCTGCCGCCTTGCTCACCGGACTGGAGTTCCAGCCGGCTGCCCATGCGCTCCAGCAGTTGCGTGACGATGGACAAGCCCAGCCCGCTGCCTTCGTAGCGTTGCGCATTGCGGCCACGATGGAACGGTTGCAGCAGTTGTTCGAACTCTTGCGGATCGATACCGATGCCGCTGTCGATCACGCTGAAACGCAGCGCCACGGTGTCAGCTGTCGCCCCTGGCGAAGCGCTCACTTCGAAACGGACCTGGCCGTTGCGGGTGAACTTCGCCGCGTTGGCCAAGAGGTTCATGAGGACCTGCCGCAGCCGTTTGAAATCGGCCTCCACCAGCGCCGGCAGGTCCTGCGCCAGAACGGCTTCAAAGGTGTTGCCCTGCCGCGCGGCGAGGAAGCCCGCCTCCTCTTCGATTTCCCTCAGGAACCCATACAAATAGCCGGGCGCGAGGGTCAGTTGCATCTGCTCCAGTTCCCCACGGGAGAACTCGAGCATCTCGTCGATCAGCTCCAGTTGCTGGCGGGCGTTACGCTCGATATTGGCCGGGTATTCGTGGTTCGGCCCCGCGTGCAGCAGGCGTGAATAATCGATGATGCGCACCAGCGGCGAGCGCAGGTCGTGGCTGATGCGGGCCATCAACGCACTGCGTGCCGCCAGCGATTCGCGCAACTGTGCAGTGCGCAGCGCCACGGTGCTTTCCAGGCGCTCGTGCTCGGCCTGGCGCTGTTGTTCGAGGGTGGACAGGGCGTGTTTTTCCCGATACCGGCTGCGGCTGACTTCCATGATCAACGTGCACACCAGCAACGCCACGCCGGGCAGGGTCGACGACAGGCTGTGTTTGCTTTGCGGCGACTGCCAGGGCAACTGTTCCTGCGGAAAGAAAATCCGCATCAACAACTGCGAAAGCAGTAGCCCCGGCACCAGCCACGCCATCCAGTGGTAAGTGAGCCGTCGGCGCCACGCCATGAACAACGTGGCCAGGAGCACGCCGTAGAAACTCAGGAGCGACACCTGGATCATCTGCGCACCTTGGACCGGATCGACCTTCAACCACCAGACCCGGCCAACGGCACAGCCCAGCAGCGGCACCCAATAGCTCCAGCCAATGATCCGGGGCAGCCGGGCCACCTGTAGCAATACACGCATGTAGGCGAGAAACAGGACGAACGAGATCACGCTGACGCACGCCAGCAGCTCGCGCGTCCAGCCGAGCGCCGCGGGCCAGTAGATCAGGTAGCCGTTCACGATGCAGGTCAGCAGGATATAGCTCAGTACCGCGCCTGCATTCACGTTCAGCAATCGGGAGCGCAGGATCCAGCCGACGATCAGCCCGAACGGGACGACCAGCAGGACAATACCCAGGGTCAGTCCGTCACTCAGGTAAATCTGTTGTTGGCTGCGCAGCAACGCCGGCTCGGACCACAGCTGCGGCTCCAGCAGCATCTGGAAACTGCCGGTCACCCGGATGAACAGCGTGGTGCCCTGCCCCGCCGCCAGCGCGACCGGGAACGCCGGTTGACGCGCCGCCGGTTGGGGCCATTCGGCCAGGGGATGGGCGCTACCGGCATGGGCCTCGCGCCAGTGTCCGTCGACAGATTGATAGACGCGGATGTCTTCCAGCCGCGGCGCCCCGATCACCAGCAGGCGCGAACAGGCCCTGGCGCTTACATTGGTGAGTTGCAGTTTCAACCAGAATGCCGAGCGGCTGTAGCCTTGCGCCGGCCAGCCAGGGGTCGCGGTGTTGAATCGCCCGTCGGGCAGTTGCGCGACTTCCTCCAGGCTCAACCTGGCCTGGGGGTCTTCGACAAACTGCATCGCGGGCATCACATCCAGCTGTTCAGCCTGGCAGATATCCACAGGCGCCGCGCGCAGCAGGCCGGCGGACAACAACGTCATCGCCAGCAACAAAAATTGCAGGCCCCGCATCAGGCGCGCCCGGCCGACTCGGTATCGGCTATACCCAGGGTTTGCTGGCGAAACTGACTGGGCGTCATGCCGATGCGTTGACGGAAGGCCGTGGTGAAGTTGCAGGCATTGCGAAAGCCCACCAGCTCGGCGACGTCTTGCACGCTCACGGCACTTTCGGTCAGCAATTGTTGGCCACGACGCAGCCGCGCATCGCGAATGTAAGCGAACACAGTCAGCCCCAGATGCTCGCGAAATATCCGGGAAAGACGTTTTTCATGGGTGCCGACTTTTTGCGCCAATTGCACCAGGGAGGGCATGTCGTCGAGGTGCTGTTCAATCCATCGCATCGCGGCGCGCAGCACGATCTCGTCGCCCTCGGGCTCGGGGTCCGCCGGGCTGGCTTGATGGGACGGCGGCGCGCGCCAGGTCAATTGCAGGTGGATCTTGATGCGCGCCAGCACTTCTTCGGGGGCGCAGGATTTGGGGATGTAATCGACCGCGCCCACGGTCAGCCCTTCCAGGCGCTCCAAGGTGCTGTTGGCCGAAGACAAGAAGAGAATGGGCGTCTGCCGGGTCGACGGAGCCTCGCGCAACAGCCGGCACAGGCTGAAGCCGTCCATGTGCGGCATGTGCACATCCAGCACGATCAAGTCGGGACGCAATGCCAGGGCCCGTTGATAGCCCTGCTGGGCATCGCTGGCCAGGGATATGCGCCAGGGCTGTGCGTTCAGCAGAATGAGCGTGGCACGGAGGTCCTCCGGAACATCGTCGATCAACAGAATATGCGGCAGCGCGTCACCAGACACCGTCGCCCGCCCAGACACAGCCGCCCGCCTTTCGTCTCGTCCGTCGTCCATTCGCTACGTTCTCTTATCGCGCTTTTGCCAACGTCATTGCCGAAAGGCAAAGGTATCGCAAAGACAATCGAGGGATACGGTAAAAATCGTTATACCAATAGCGGCAGGTGCAGCGAAGACTTGAAGAGGCTGGGTCGTCCGTGGCTTTCTCCCCGTTAGACGCCGGTGCTGAAGCGGTCTTGCGGCGAGGCTAAGGATCAAACGACGCAAAACCTGTGGGAGCAAAGCTTCCTCGCGATGACGACAAACCAGTCAACACTGCTGCTGACTGACTTACCGCAATCGCGAGCAAGCTTTGCTCCCACAGGTTTGTGGCTTAACTGATTGGCATTAGGCTGAGGGGGGGGGTGGGGCTGCGGTGCAGCCCAGCGGGGATGAATCCCCTCGCCACAGAGCGGCCCGGTCGTTATGCAGTGTTTACAGCATTGTGCTTTGCAAACCCACCATGCTCCCGATACCACGCCACCGTATCCGCAACGGTCACCTCCAGATCCCGAAAGCGCAGCCCCAGCGCCTGCTCGCTCTTGCGAGGGTCGAAACAGGTGCGATGCTCCTCGCGTATCACCAGCCGCAACGTCGCCAAGCTCAACAAGATCGGCTTGCCAGTCAGCCGGGCATAGATCTCCTGCACCGTCGCGAAGGCATATAACAAGGGCAGCGGCAGTTGCCGCGAAGGGGTTTTGACGCCCGCGATCCGTCCCAGCACGGGCACCAACTGCCCCATGGTCATGTGCCGGCCCGCTGCTAGGTAGCGCTCGCCTCGCTGTCCCAGCTTGGCGGCGGCAATCAGTGCCCAGGCCACGTCGCGGGCATCGACCACGGCAAAACTGCCGGGGATCAGCCCGGGCAACTTGCCGTTCACGACGTCCTTGACCAGTTGTCCCGAGGACGTCGGGCCCATGTCGCCAGGGCCCCACATCCAGCCGGGCAGGACCATGCAGGCGTGCATGTCGGGATGGGCGTCCAGGAAGGTCAACACGACACGGTCGGCGAGGATCTTGCTGCGGTAGTAATCGTCCGCATCGGCCTCGGCCCGCAGGCAGGTTTCATCGATGGACGCGCCGGGTTCACCGTCGAGCACAGCGATGGAAGAGGTGTGGATAAATCGGCGTATGCCCGCGCGGTACGCCTGATGAAGCAGGTCTCGGGTGCCGCCGACGTTGATCGCTTCAAGCGCCGCCCAGTGGCTGCCGCCCTTGTAGTTATCGCGAAAGAATGCCGCCGTGTGGAACACCGTATCGCAGCCTTGCAGCGAAGCGGCGAAGGCGTTGACATCGGCCATGTCGCCGACAATCAGCTCCACACCGGGCAGGTCACTGAATTGCTGTTCGCCTTTGCTTCTGGAGCGGACCAGGGCTTTGACGGCGTAGCCACGCGCAACCAGTTCCCGTACCAGGTTGTTGCCCAGCAGGCCGGTGGCGCCGGTCACAAATACGTTGCGCATGACTCAAGCCTCGCCCTGTTCGGCGGACGGCAGCAGCACCGCGCTGTCGAAGAACACTTCTTCATGGGTGGCCAGCCCATCCTTGAAGATGAAGTGCGCCGCAAAGTGCACAGTGATGTGCCGACCATGGGGCGGTATCACCCGCTCCGGCAGCACCAGGGGGGCAGTGAAGGTGCCGGACAGTACGGCAACCAGCGCCAGTCGATCCTCGGCGACCATGAAGGGGCTGAAAGTGATTTCGGCGTCGGGCAGCGCTTCGAACAACGCGAGTTCCCGTTTGCGCATGGCCTCGCGACCAATCTGAATGCCCGTGCCATCGAGGTAGATGAAATCCTCGCTCACCAATGCAAGCATCGCCTCCACATCACGGCAATTGAAGGCTCTTGAGGCGCGTTCCGCGTAGTCGTTGGGGCCGGCGGTCATACAGTCCACTCCGTGGGTTTCGAAGGGCCGTAGATATACCGTTGGCGCCGTTTTTGAAAAACAGCGACTGCTGCATAATGGTTTTGCACATATGCAAACCAGGGAAGACAGGACGCATGGCATCGCAGGCGAATTGGGACGATCTTCGATTGCTGCTGGCCGTCTCGCGGCGGGGCAGTTTTCTTCAGGCGGGGCAGTTGTTGGGAATCGCGGCGTCTACAGTGTCCCGTCGCCTGACGCAGTTGGAAAGCGCCTTGGGCGAACCCCTTGTCGAGCGGGGCGTCGAAGGCTGTTGGCTGACCTCGCGAGGCCAGTCGCTGGTGGAAGTCGCCCTGGCCGCGGAAACCGGCTTGCGCCGACAAACCGTTACGAGCCCGCCCGGGCGGCAGGCTGAGCTCAGTGGCAGCGTGCAGGTCAGTGCCGGGGAGGGTTTCTCTTCCTCCGTGCTGGAGGCCGCGAGCCGCTTCACCGCCCTGCACCCCAATTGTTCGGTGGAATTGCTGGTCACCGCCGAATTCCACAAGATCGTCCGCGGCGTGGCAGACATTGCGGTGCGCACCGCCCATCTGGGTGAGCCGTCACTGATTTACAAGCACATCGGCCGAGTCGCTTACGGCGTCTTCGCCGATGCGGCCTATCTGAAGCGCTCTCCAGCGCTCACCCCAGCCACGGCGGCGCATATCGCCTTGCTTCCCCCGCTGGACATGTTGCAGCAACTGCGCGCGGCAAAAGCCGGCGGCCTGGAGCATGCGCCGATCAGCGTGAATTCGTTCACCGCACAACTCGAGGCAGTGCGGCGAGGCATGGGGGTGGCGGTATTGCCTCGGGTATTGGCGCAGGATCTGATCGAGGTGTTTCCTGAGCTGCCTATTCCAGACCTGGAAATCTATCTGGTGAGCCGGCCCCAGGCGTTGAAGCAGGCCCATATCAAATGTTTTTTCGAGATGATGGAGCAGGTGTTGCTGGAAAGTGTGTCCGGGGGTTAGGGCTTGGAAAGCCGCGTACTCACCTGGACAACTGCCGCTTCCAGGCTTCATGAATGAGCTCCGGCCTGGCGGTAAAACGCGACATGTGGCGTATGCCAACCACCGGCACTCGAACGCCAGCAATGGTCGCAGTGAAGCCGAATGTTGCGGTATGCGAGCCGGTACAGATGTGGTCGATGACCTCGCCTTGACCAAATGCCGCATAAAGAATGCTGGCAGCAGAAGGCGCCCGGAGTGAGTTGCTGTAGGCAATGATCAACTCAGGGCGACTCAGCTTCATGGTCGCCTCGGCAAAAAACCGCATGGATCGCTCGGCAAGCACCTGATGACTGCCAAGCGCCGATGCCCTGGCCGCTCTGCCGATTGAAGCGGCGTCCTTGGAGCACAGCAGCAAGGCGTTGGTGTAGAGGGTTTCGGCCTTGGTGAAGCCCAGTTTGTCCGGCAGTGTGTTGAGCTGGTTCGCCAGGCGAGTGCTGCCCCATTTGCCCTCTACGCCAAGCCCCACATTACAGACCTCGGGCTGTTGGAAGTCTCCTTCGATGGCGGAAACGTTGGTGAAGTCCTTGTCGGCTTCAGAGCCGTTGAACCCCATCACGATCAGCCTTTTCTGTTCCGGCGGTGCTGCCAGTACGTTGAACGCGCAGTCATATGGGCGTGAGGCAAGAGGGCCCAGTTCGGTTTCGTTCAAGGCATTCAGGATCAGGTTCAGGGTTGCTTGGGGCATGTGGGGTGTCCATCAATTGCCACCGTGTCGTGGCTCGGGGGCGGGCGTTGTCTGTTGTGATTGCCAGCTTACAACTACCTCTGCTTCGATGTATCAGTGATCACCCCGCGCACGCGGATAGGCGCGGTGTTGATTGCGGGCGGATTGGTCGTCATCGCCAAAAGGCCGTGACTGTGGCCGATTCTGCATCTGCTTATCGCCAAACGTTACGAAGGTCGGTTAGACAAGCGAAGCGGCACGTCTATATTCACAGGGCCATCGCTCCCACTGGAGCCGAAATCCCGAGTGGTGGGTCCTGCTGAAAGGTAAAGACCTGCACAACCGGTTCATCTCATGCCCGACGGAAATGAGCTCGGGCAAAGGACTTCCCATGGCCCTGGTCGATCCCAGAAATAACGAATACGACGTTTGCAAACTCCAGAGCGCGAGCATCATTGGCCATGTAACCTCCGATACTGCGCGAATTTGGATTCGTGCGTATCGACCGGGGACATGGAGCCTGGTCTGGTCGACCAAACCCATTGACGGGGATCTGGTCAAGTTGGACGGAAAACCCTTGGTGGTTTTTTTAAAATCATTCGACTGTGCGTATGAATCGCACTCGTTCAGTTGGGATGATGACTTGACCCATACGTTTGATCTTAAAGGTCTGGATCAAAATACTGTCTATTACTACTACCTGATGACCGACGAGACAGACGGCACGGAAGCCTTTCGCAAAACTGAAATCGGCTGTCACAAGTCCCTTACATTCAGGACCATGGCTGACGCAATGCAGGACTTCAGCTTTGGGTTCTATAGCTGCCACGACCCATTCAACGCCAACGGAAGTTATGGTGCGTGGCCGCTCTTTCTTGAGCGAATGAACACGTCGGACGCCAGGTTTTCAATAGGTGGAGGCGATCAGGTTTACGTGGACTGTCAGGATAGCAAACACTTTCCAGACATCTGGGAATGGTTGGTCGACAACAAGGACGATCTGATAGCCGAGTGTTCCACGGGCAAGAGGCTTGATACCAGGAAACTCGACGCGTATCTGTTGAATTTGTACCGCTGGTATTATCGGGTGTACTGGAAATTCCCTCACCTGCAGGAAGTGTTTGCGAGATATCCGCAGTACATGATCTGGGATGATCATGAAATCATGGATGGCTGGGGCTCCCGTACCGATGAAGAACGAATTGCAATCATCTCGAGGATTTTCAAATCCGACGACAACGCGACTGACAGAAAACTGGTCGCGTCCATGTGGACAGCGGCGCGGACTGCCTACTTTGAGTATGCGCATAGCCACAATCCAGACACCGGCATTTCCAAAGACTCATTAAAGACGCCGGAATCATGTATTTGGGATTACAGCTTCGAAAAGGGTGGGGTTCCTTTCTACATGCTTGATCTTCGCGGGCATCACGACGTCGAGAGTCCCGAACATAAGAATTTTATTCTCGGAACACAGCAGGTCGAAAGATTCAAAACGTGGCTGACAAGCAACGAGCACACCTCCTCACCGGTATTATTTGTGGTCAGCTCAGTGCCCGTCGTCCACTGGAAATCGGTTCTATTGACGGTGGGGTCATGGTTTGACTCAGCCAAAGATGACTGTATGGATGAGTGGGACCACAGCACCAATCACACAGAGCGAAACCTGCTGCTTGATGCGGCTTTTCAGGCTTTGGATAAAGGCGGGAAGACCCTTGTATTCATCAGCGGTGATGTCCACTGCGCGGCGGCTTTTCGCCTGAGCCACGATGACTACCGTAGAGCCAGCGTTTACCAGATCACCTCAAGCGCTATTTCGCGCATGCCCGCCGGCCAGCTTGCCGGGGGTGGAATTGCAAGCTCAGGAAGGATCAGCGGCCATGCCTCCATTTACTTTGAGCATCTGTTCGGCCATTCGGAAGATAAGAACTTTGCAATCTTCCATGTAACGGGTGGGGCCTCAGCCTCCGTTGACCTATGCTGGCCTGGCGGCGCCCAGGGAGAGGCAGTGGTGAAGACACTCCGGCTTCGCTGAGATCGACACGAACTGGGCAACGCCGATCAGTGGCTCGATAGCGCTGACCCAGTTCAAACACACAACACCCCACGAAACCCTCTCGCCGCGTAATACGACTGCACGCCGTTGTGGTACACGAACACCCTGCCATAACGCCGGTCACCGAATATCGCCCCATCCAGCGAGCGAACGTCAGCGGGTGTTGCCAGCCAGCTGGACGTTTTCAGGTCAAATGCCTCCAACGCCTGCAACTCGCGGTACTGATCCTCCGTCATCAGGGCGATGCCCATCTCTTCGGCCAGCTCAAGCGCACTGCCCCGAGGTTTGTTTTCCTTGCGAGCATCGAGGGCGGCGCGGTCGTAGCAGAGGCTTCTACGGCCGGCCGGGGTTTCCTTGGCGCAATCGCAGAAGGTCACGCGGCCGGTGTGCTTGTCGTGGCCGATCACGTCCGGCTCGCCTCCGGTGGTTTCCATGGCCTGGAGGGTTTCAAGCGCGGCGGGGTTGCTTGCGAGCCGGGCCCGGACGTCAGGCCATTGAAGGTCCGGGTGGCGATGAGGGTTTTGTTCGAAACGAGATTCCAGGGTGTGCAGGAGGTTTTCCTGTTCTGCTTTTTTCATGGCGTTGGCGTCCTAGAACAGAGTGCCGGTGAACACTTGGGCGTTATGGAACTTCGAGTGCCCAGCCGCCGCATTCGTATATTGCTCGACCAGGTCATAGGCCCCCAAGTCGACCATTTCGATGTTATTGGGTGCCGTGACGGATTTGGTCATGGGCTGGATGACCAGGCCTTTCACCACGGGGGGACCCGGGTTGATCAAGGCGTCGAGGATTTTCCTGACCATGGTGGTCTTGGCGAACACGTCCGTGGTCGAGGTGCTGGCGAGTTTGCCGTTGGTGCCCAGCAGACCGACAAGGCAGTAGAAGACCCAGCAGGGCGACATTTGCCAGCCATACTTGGCTTCGTTGAGCGACGCATCCACGCTGCCTTTGCACTCAACGATGATGTACTCCTCCACCACGCCGCTGATCAGGTTGCGCTTGACCCATATCTGGTCGATTCCATTGGTGCGGCCTGAAGAGGCTTTGCCGATCTTCATCTGGTATTCGTTGCCGAGGACGGTAATCAGCAGTTTGGCGGCAGCATATTCACCACGGGTTTCGCTGGCGAAATGGATGGCGTTGGAGTTCTCCAGGTTCTGGAAGTGGTTCTGGATTCTGTTCCCTGATTTTCTGTCATTGACCGAGAACTTGTGAGAAATCCCACCATGGGTTTGCAGCCAGTTATATAGCTTCGCCTGCGCGGCGGGGTCCGAGCTGAGCAGGTTCCAGTAGTTGAGCGCAATCGGATCGGGCACGGGTTGACACAAGACGGCTCGGCGTTCGATGACCTGTTGGGCGGCATAGGTTGTGACAGGGTTGGTTGTCCCGAATACCTGTTCGACGTCCGGGTGGAAGTAGCTACCTTTGGTGAATTGCTTGTCCCGCGCGACGGCCTCCTTGATCTTCACGGCATCCAGGGTGTCCAGCAAGACCAGTTGATCAGCCCGGTCAGGATTGCCGTAATCCGAAGTGAGGCCATGCCTGTTGGTGATTTGATTGACGACATGCCGCCATTCCTTTCCGGTGGTATCCACCTGGGTGATGCCCAGGCTGCCGATGGGCGTGAAGGGATAGCTGCCGGTCGTCAGGGTCAGTGGCTTGGAGTCGAATGCAGTGTCGGGGGTGAAGAACAAATTGGTTTTCTTACCATCGCGCTTTTCCTTGGGAGCCAGTTCCATGATTTTTACATTCAACGGATCCGTCAGGCTGGTGTAGTCATTAAGCTGATTCACTGGAGTCCCTCCCGATGTATCCGGCGCGGATATTTCACTCTAGACAGGGGAATTCGGGACGTCCAGCTAGGGGAATTGGCTGTGCGGCAACTGTCGGTATCGGGATGACTGACAGGCCGTCATCGCGAGCAGGCTCGCTCCCACAGGTCCGGCGTCGTACATAAATACCGCCTACACCCCCCCATGTGGGAGCGAGCCTGCTCGCGATGGCGTCGACACATTCAACATCCGTGTCCAGGCCTTTTTACAGCCGATAACCCACCGGCATCTCATGCCGCGTCGCCGTCTTTTCTTCGTGATAATGCGGCCGCCCCGCCGGCGATCTCATCAAGGCCGAGTTCGCCAATACCGTCTCCGTCAGCAGGCAGTCCTCTCCCCCAAACCAGCAAGCCAGGGCCGAGTTCCTATTGCCATGCATGTCCACCACCACCGGCCAGTTCTCCAGCCCACCGGCGTCGCTGGGTGGGATGTCGGGATAGTGTTTAGGGGGCAGGACCAGCGCGTCGCCAGGGCGCAGCCACAGGTCGGCCAGGTAGATCTCCCGTGCCGCAGGACGCCAGCGGGCGACGCTGATGACCAGTGGCAGACGTCCGTAGCGAGAGAAGAAGGCATGGGGAAAGTTGTGGTATTCGAGGTCGGTGGGGTTGTAGGTCAGCAGTTCACGCATGCGCTCCGGCCCCAGATACGGGGATTGATGGCCCGCCCATTTGCCATAAGTGTATTGGCCCAGGATCAACTGGTCGTACTCGAAGCGCAGGCATTCGCCATTGGCAAGCAGGGTCATGCCGAAGGCTTGTGCCGTTTCCTTCGTGGCCCAGATGGGCTCGTAGCGTACTTCCTTGACGCGGAAATCGAATTGCTTGATCCGATAGGAACCGCAGCTCGTCGGCACTTCACGGTCCCACCAGGTGATGCCGGAATAGCGGGCGCCCAGCAGCAGGTCGGGGTTTTCAGGTGTCAGGGAGATCAGCTTGCCGCGCACGTAGGCGCTGGGCTGGGCCAGGCCATGGTCATTGAACAGATAAGGAAAGGTTCGCGGATCGAGCGCTGCTTCCACGCCCTCGTCGATAAAGGGAACACTGTTGAAGACTTGCATCGTCAGGGACCACTCACGCAAGAAAGCACGGGAGACCCGGCCGTATAGGCCGGGTCTGTCTGTTGGTTATCAACTATACGGACGATGCGCCTCGCGGAACCAGTCCATGCCGTGGGGCAGGCGCCATGGCCGGACAGCGGCGCGTTTTTCGATCTGGGTCAGGCACATGGCGTTCATCCAGTAGTGCACCAGCAACAGATGGAACACGTCGTCGCCACGCCGATCCCAGATCACGTCGTCTTGCTGGCGCCCTGCTTCGATGGGTTTGAGCCGGCAGTCATTTTGGTCATGCATGCCTTGCAGACAGGTACCCGTCTCGTAGTTGATCAGCAGCACCGGGTGGTTGATTTCCGGATAAGGTTTTTCCAGCTCGGGCATGTACCAGTATTGCCCCAGGTTGTGCCTGTCCGGGGTTTGCATGGCGATCCGGGTCTTGTTCTGCGGGTCGGTGGCCAGGGCCGGTTTGGAGTCGGTGTTGTTGCGCACGATGTACAGCAACGTACACGGGTCTTCCTGGGTCTTTTCCGTCTGCACCACTTTGACCCTGCCGAACGAGTCATGACACAGCCGCGCCGAGACTTTCACCGTCGGGTTGAGGTCTTTGCCCGCCTGGCCGAAGCCGGCGATGAGCCCGTCGACGCCCGGCGTTTCCAGGTCATTGCCCGCCAGCACATAAGTGAGGCCGGCCAATGGGTTTGGCACCATGTACCTGGTCAGGGCCTCCCAACGCTGGAGCGCCTTTTCACTGGCGCCGTTCAACAGCAGCGCCTCACGCATGCGACGACCGGGGTAGTAACGCTTGTCGCGAGGCCAGCGCTCAGTGGCCATCAATAGCTTGTGCCCGCTTTTTTGTTTCACCAGCGAGGCCAGCGCATCCCAGAACTGTTCAAAGTCTTCGCTGGAGGCATCCGCTGCCGGTGGTGTGTGAAAGGTTTCGCTGGTTTCCTTGCTCTTGTTGTCGACGAACACTAGCCGCAGGGCTGGGCCGGCTGTCGCCGCGACAGATGCCTTGAGCCGATTGGAGCGGCCGAGAACAATCGTCGACTCCTGCCAATCCGCTTTGATTTCCGCCTTGTAGCTGGTGTACCACCGGTAGGCCTGCTCCACTGCCGTGCGAGTTGCACCAGTGTTGATGAAGTAATAGACCGGCGAGAGGTTCAATTCCACAATCGCGGGATCGTTGGCCAGCGACTCGCGCCATTTGCTGAAATCCGCGTTGCAGTTATTGGGGTCCATCGAGTTGAAGTTGATCGAATGGGTGCCCCCCCGGGTGGTCAGGTTGGCCTTGCGATGGGCCAGATGTTTCTTGACCGTTTCCGAAATCGAGGTCGAGGCGCTGCCGCTGACGAAAGCGCCGTACTCGGCCTTGACCATCGCATCGAGGGTGTTGGTCTGGCTGAGATAGCTCTTGAGCGCAGTCATCGCGTAGTTCAGCGAGCCGCCGACGGTGACCTCACTGACGATATCGACGCCGAAAGCGAGGAAGAAGTCGAAGAACGGCTGCGGATTGTCCTCGTCGAAAGCCGACGGCAGTGCCTTGACTCGTTCCTTGAAGACGTCGGTGGCGTTGGCGGGGTCGACCGCAAGCGTCAGTTTCCACAGCCGTGCCGTGTGGCTGTAGAGAGCAGCCTCACGCTCCTCGAAGGTTTTGATCTCGCTGCCGAACGTGACTTTGAAACCCGCGGAAAAGGCACCGTACTTACCGGCCGCCTCGACGCTCGATTGAGTATGGCTTTCATAATCGTCGCGGGAAGAAAACGTCTCGACCGTGGAGTTGTCCTGGGAGACCGCTGTGCTCATGGTGACGTGCTTGCCCACGTTGTAGGACGTGTCTTTGTAGGGCACGGTCCGTTTACCCGACTCGGTATCTCCGACCTTTTGACATTCCTTCCTATCGCCGGCCCAGTCGAGCCGATTCAGGCCGCGTCCCAGTAACTGCGAGCCGCCGATATCACGCGGATCATTTGCGCTGCCTTGGAGTCCTTCGTTCATCGCCTTTCTCCCATCGCTCACGTTGTATCAACTGATGCCAATTGACGGGATTCAGTATCAGGAGGCCGCTGCCGAGCCGACAGTCCAGAGCGGTGTCAGTCCGGTATCAGTTTGGTATCAGGCAAAATGCCATCTTTTCATTAACGTCGCGGATGGAGAGGAGTAGACTCGGGCGTCTGCCGTTGACTTCCCCTGGCGATCAACATGGACTCCAGACACCGCGTGCACCCTGCTCCACCCAAGCGCGAAGCTTCGGTGTCCGATGGCCGTGTACTGCTGGACGCCGGGCTGTTGAAAGGGCTGCGCAAACAACATGGCCTGAGCCAGGAGACCCTGGCCGAAGCCTGCCTGAACCGGCACCTGTGCGTGTCCATCGCCTCCATCAAACGCGCCGAAACCGGCAAACCGGTGCTCTACCGCACGGCCCGTCACCTGGCGACGGCCTTCGATGTCGACGTGAGTGCGTTGTTGGGCGCTGCTGTGTCGACGATGCTGGTGGAGATCGAGCAATCGGTCACCGAGTTGCATGAGAAGGCCCTGGCACAACAGACGCTGAAACAAGCCGACGACGCGGTCATCCGCTACGTGCTGGAACTGTCTTTTGCCATCGAGGGGGTGCCCGAGGTATTGGCGGACGACATCGAACGCCTGGTCCGGCAGTTCGGCGGCGCAGCCCCCGTCATCACCCAGGATGTCGTCATCGCGCGGTTCGGCTCACCTCAAGCCTATCGCAGCGACAGCGAACGTGGCCTGCTGTGCGCACTGGCGCTGAGCCGGGAGCAATTCGTAAAGCCGGGGCACGCCTTGTTGCTGCGGCTGGTGCGCCTGGGCAGCGAAACGACAATGCCGGAGGGCGATGCAATCCTGCTGGCGCAACAGCCGTTGTCGGATCGACACGGTCACGCACCGGTGTATGTCGCGCAGAACTTGCTGGAACAACTCGCTTCGCGCTTCGAGTTTTCCTCCACCGACGAGGCCTTTGCCGCCTATCGAAAGTGTCGGCGCCTGCGCAGCCTCGACGAAAACGCGCCCCGACCGTTGGTGGGACGGGCCGTTGAATTGCTGCAGTTCAAGGGCGTGATCGAGGCCACCCACGAGTGCCAGGACGGCCATGTGGTCTATGTGCGCGGCATGGCGGGCATCGGCAAGACACGGCTGGTCAGCGAGTATTTCGACATCGCCCGGCAAAGCGGTTTCGCTTGTCATCGTGCCGATGTGCTGGACTTCGGCATGGACAACAGCCTCTGGCCGTTGGGGCAGTTGGTGGGCAGCTTGCTGGGTGTCGCTGGCGCTACGTCGATCAATGCTTCGCAGTTGGAGGCCGGGTTATCCCGCCTGAAAGTGGCGCCCGAACATTGGATGTTCCTCCAGGTCCTGACGGCTGTTTCATCCGCCGAGCCGCCCGCGTTGTATGCAGCGATGAGCAGCCCGGCTCGCACACAGGGGCTGCTGCTCGCCTTGCTCGAGGTGCTGCGGCGAATGGCGGTGCAGCAGCCCTTGCTGATTGGCCTGGAGGACCTGCACTGGGGCGACGCTCCATTGTTTACGCTGCTGGGCAAACTGCTCGATGCCACGGACGACGCGCCCATCGTCTGGCTGCTGACGTCCCGCCCCGAAGGCGACCCGCTGGAAAACGCAATCCGAGCGCACGCGAACACGCCCATGAGCGTGCTCGACATCGCGCCGATCCGCGCACGGGAGGCCTCCGCCCTGGCCGCTCAGTTCATTGATGTCGACCCGCATTACCGCGCCGATTGCGTCATCCGCGCCCAAGGCAACCCGTTGTACCTGACGCAGTTGCTGGCGAGCCAGGAAGGTACTTTTCCCGACAGCCTGCGACACCTGATCCAGACCCGTTTCGACAAGCTGGCCTCGCACCAGCGTCGCGCCCTGCACTACGCTGCGGTGCTGGGCAATCGCTTCGAACTGACGCTCTGGCGCGAGGCACTTGGACAACCTGACTATCTGCCGACGGCGGACATGCGCCAAGGGCTGCTACGCGAAGTCGAGCCGGGAAACTACCTGTTCGTCCATGACCTGGTCATGCATTGCCTTTACGACGCGATCCCCGACGTGCTGCGTGAACAGTTGCATCGGACGGTAGCGAAGCTCTACCGCGAGCGCGACCGGGTGCTCCATGCCCAGCATCTGCTGCGAGCCAAAGACCCGGCAGCGTTCGATGCGCTGCTGGCGGCCATGGACGAAAAGCGCCTCGCCTGCCAGTACGACAGCGTGCTCGCGCTGGCACATCAATGTGCGGTGTTCGGCGAGCGCACCCACGGCAGTTTTTCCCTTGCGTTGTTGTGCGGCCAAGCCTGTTCAGGCCTTGGCCAGACGGCGCAAGCGCGGGAGCATTTCCAGCGGGCGCTGGCATTGGCGGAAAAGCCGCAGGACCGGATCGAGTCGGCGCTGGGCCTGGCGGCAGTCCTCAATACCCTCGAGTGCCTGGACGAAGAAGAACGCCTGATCGAAGACATGCTACCCGTCGCCCAGGCCCTGCGCGCCCACACGGCACTGGCCCGGCTGCATCAGTTGCACGGCAATATCTACTTTCCGCGCGGTGACTATGTCGAGTGTCGCCGCTTGCACGAAGAGGCGCTCTCCTTTGCGAGGATCGGCGGGGATCTGGAAACCGAGGCCAAGGCCCTGAGCGGGATCGGCGACTCCTACTACGCCCAAGGGCACATGCAGACCGCCTACGAAGTCTTCGACCAATGCGTGCGCCTGTGCGAGCGCCATGGGTTGGTGGACGTGGAAGCGGGCAATCGCAGCGCCCGCGGCTCGGCGCAGTTCTACCTGGGCCAGCCGCACCTGGCGTTGCGCGACGCCACGGAGGCCATCGAATGCAGCCGCAGGATCGGCAACCATCGGGCGGAAGTGTTCTCGCGCCTGACCGCCTCCTGGGTGCTGGCGGCAAGTGCTCAGCAGGCGTCGGCAGAGCAGCAACTGACCTGTGCCCTTGAACTGGCGCGCAACCTGGGCGCCAGCCGTTTCGAAGCGATCCTGCTGGAAGGGCTGGCACGGGTGGCCTTGTACCAGGGAGAACGCGAGCTGGCGCAGACGTTGATCATGGACGCAGCAAGCCTAGTTGAACGCTTTGACTTGCACCGCTACATCGGACCCTGGATCTACGGCAGCCTGGCGATGATGGTCGACGATCCGCAGCTCAGCGAACAGGCGCTATTGAAGGGCGAAACTCAACTCACCCAAGCGTGCCTCGCCCACAATACCCTGCGCTTTCGCGTAGCTGCCGCTGAAACCTGTCTGCTGGCGGGGAACATCGAACAGGCAATCCGGCATGGACAGCAGATGGCGGTACTGCCCGAGTCCGCTTCATGCGCGTGGGTCAGTCATCATGTGCGGCTGATCGACGTGGCAGGCCAGTGGTTGCGGGGCGATCAAACGAAGGAGGAGCCGTTGAAAGGGCTCCAACGCGAGGCGCAGCAGATGGGATTCGCGGCAACGATGCCGCGATTGCGGCAGCTGTTGGACGCTCAGTGACGCAATGCGTGGTCCGTGGCAGCCGACACACCGTCGTCGGCTGACATACCGCCATCGCGAGCAGGCTCGCTCCCACAGGGATTCGTGGTGAACACAAATCTCTCGCCTACACAGAACCATTGTGGGAGCGAGCCTGCTCGCGATGGCGTTGGGTCAGCTTGCATCAATGTCGGACGGACCGCCGCCATCGCGAGCAAGCTTGACTCCCACAGGATTGGCGTTGCTTGGCCTAAAACCGGCTGACATTTCATCCCAGCCCGGACATATACCGCAAAAGTCCTTTCATTGCCGGCCATGAACGCCCACACCAGAATACCCCGTCCTACATAATGGCAAGGATTGCAATGCGCTTGATAAGAAGTGCGGACAAGGGCATCGAACAGACCGAGCCCCCGCACTCCGCGGCTCGGATGGTGAATGACGCGTTGATGCGCGGCAGGCACACCATCGATGGGCTGGACCAGATTGGAAGCCTGGCCCGGATCGCCAGCGACAGCGAGATTGTAGAGGCGATCAGCAAAGGTGACCTGCTGTTGATCAAGCCACCTACAACCGGCTCGGGGGGCGGCTGGATGCCCCGCTCATCGCCAGTACCTGAACCGATCCATATAGTCCAGGATCATTGGCCGCCCCCCAAACCACGCGAAGACCAGGTGTTCGCCAAATCCTGCATCGCTGAAAACTGGTGCCAAACGAACGCCGGGACGACCATCGAATCGGCCTCCAACTTCGGGCGGATAATGGTGGCGGGAGCAATGCTTCTACCGTCCTCCAGTACCGCCATTGCCTCGGCGCTCGGTGCCGATCTGGCGCTGGGACGCCTGGCCGGTGGCGGCATCCTGCAGCAACGCCTCAACTGGCTGGTACGCGGCGCGGGCGGACCGGCCAGCGTGTTCGTCCTGGGGATGCTACCGGTCAAGATGGGAGACGGCACACTTCATACCGACGAGCAGTTGCGCAACATGAGCCACGCGCCTACACGGGTGCGCTTTCAGTTTCGCCGGGACCCAGACGGCGTGTTGCAGGTTTACGGTATCCATAGCGGTGCCGCGGGCGACGATTCGGTTCGCACGGTGCAGGTGACATGGAACGCCGATAAAACCGCGATGGAGGCCAAGCTGAATGGCATCACCCTGTTATGGACACCTCAGCACGGGCCCCTCGGATCGATTCCGCCGCTGATCTATCCCGGTGACATGGGTAGGCGGCTGGGCATCATTCTCGTGCATCCCATACCAGCGGATGTCGACAGTCAGATAGAGGGGCTGCCGGGGGAGGACATTACCACCGACGACTGTATTCTGGTTTTTCCGGCGGATACGGGGTTGAAGTCGCTGTATGTGGTGTTTTCAAAACCCGCTCCGGGTGACCATAAATATTACCCTCCCCCCAAAGTACTGAGTGCGTTCCCAGACGCCAGGATTGCCCCTCGAAAAACGCTCATAAAAGGCGGAGGGGGTCTTCGGAAACGATGGAGGACGAAAGACGGGACTATTTTTGAATGGGACAGCCAGCACGGAGCCGTTGAAAAATATAACAAGCGAGGGAAGCACCTAGGGGAATTCAACCCCGAAACAGGTGAGCAAACCAAAGATGCGGACGACAGCCGCGAGGTAGAACCTTGAAGTACATCATTGAAGCGTTCGATAAGGAATCTGACTTCCTGGCATTCGAAATCGAATTGCCTGAGGGTTGCGATTCGCAGCTTGCACAAATCATGGGCTGGTCAGCAGCACAGCGTGGTGATGAGGGCTACAACCTTAACGCCAACCAGGCAGCGGCCATTGAAGCATTGGTCGGCAGGCAGTTTTACGACGCAGACCATCTCTTCCAGCTTACCTGCAACATTGACTGAAAAATTGGTATGCGGTACTGAAGTACGGCACCAGACCTGTGGGAGCGAGCCTGCTCGCGATGGCGTTGGGTCAGCTTGCATCAATGTCGGACGGACCGCCGCCATCGCGAGCAAGCTCGGCTCCCACAGGTTACGTGTTTGCTCGGGCATCTTTGCTTCCGCTCCGTCGGCATCTCATCTGGTATCGCCTTTCTCCCGTGATAACCCAGCCGCCAAGGCCTATGCTGACCCAATCCCCGCGACAGGCCGCTCGTGATGATCCAATGCAAACGCGCCTACGAAGCGCCCGCCCTCGACGATGGCCAGCGCGTGCTGGTCGACCGCCTGTGGCCGCGCAACTGCCGCAAGGACGCGTTGAGCATCGACGCATGGCTCCAGGACGTCGCTCCATCCCCTGAGCTGCGCAAGGCATTCAAGGGCGGTGAGATCTCCTTCGATCAATTCAAAACGGCTTATCGCCAGGAACTGGGCGCGCAACCGCAGCATTGGTGGAAGCTGGTCGATATCGCCTGCAATGGCACCCTCACCCTGGTCTACGCAGCCCGATCGCCCCTCGAAAACAATGCCGTGGTGCTGGCCGAATGGTTGGAGGATGAGGTGGAAAAACGGGCGCAAATGAGTTCGCCTGCGTGTTACCTGCCTGAGTTTCCGGGCCACTGAACCCGAGGCGACGCCGAAGGTTTTTCCACACTACCGGCCCCCCGAACTCACCACGCAAAGCCTTGCGACATCTCTATCTTCAGCTATAGCTAAGTCTTTACTGTGCGTTTGAGTGAGGCAGGGATGTCAGTCACCGAGAAGATGACGGTGATGCAATTGACCATGCTGACCGCCGTGAACATGCTCGGCTCAGGCATTGTGTTGTTGCCCACCAAACTCGCCGAGGTCGGGGGCATTTCTATCCTCTCCTGGCTGGTCACGGCCACCGGTTCATTGGCGCTGGCCTATTCGTTCGCCCGCTGCGGAATGCTCAGTCGCAAGACCGGTGGCATGGGGGGCTACGCCGAATATACCTTCGGCAAGGGCGGCAACTACATCACCAACTACACCTATGGCCTGTCGCTGCTGATCGCCAACGTGGCGATCAGCATTACCGCCGTAGGCTACACCCAGGAACTTCTGCAGGTCCGACTGGATGCCCTGCAAGTGGGGCTGGCGACCATCGCGCTGTTGTGGATCACCACACTCGCCAATTTCGGCGGTGCGCGGATCACCGGCCGGATAGGTTCGGTCACCGTGTGGGGGGTCATCGCGCCGGTGGCGCTTGTCTCGACCATCGGCTGGTTCTGGTTCGACAGCAGTGTCTACGCTGCCGGCTGGAACCCGCATGACAAGAGCTGGTACGACGCGGCGGGGGCTTCCGTGGCGATCACTTTGTGGGCCTTTCTCGGCCTGGAGTCGGCGTGTGCCAATACCGACGCTGTGGAGAATCCCGAGAAGAACGTACCCATTGCGGTGCTGGGCGGCACGCTGGGGGCAGCGGCGCTCTACATTGTCTCCACCAACGTGATTGCCGGGATCGTCGACAACCCCGAACTGGCCGCATCCACGGCGCCGTTCGGGCTGGTTTTCGCCAAGATGTTCACCCCGTTCGTGGGCGATATCGTGATGGGATTGATGGTGCTGGCCTGCATCGGTTCGTTGCTGGGATGGCAGTTCACCATTGCCCAGGTCTACAAAAGCTCGGCGGATACCGGGTATTTCCTGCCGATCTTCGCCAAGACCAACAAAGCCGGCACGCCGATTGTCGGCATGCTGGTGCTGCTTGCCGCGCAAACGGCACTGGGCCTGCTCACCATCAGCCCTGACCTGAGCAAGCAGTTCAACATTCTCGTCAACCTCGCGGTGGTCACCAACCTGGTGCCCTACATCCTTTCGATGGCCGCGTTGATGACCCTGCAAAAAGTGTCCAACGTCCCTGCCGGCAAGGCCTTGGTCACCAACATCATTGCCTGGGTAGCGGCGGCCTACAGTTATCTCGCGCTCTACAGCTCGGGCGAACAGGCGTTGATGCTCGGTGGCGTGGCGACCCTTTTCGGCTGCACGTTGTTCGGCTTCATCAACACCCGCCTCATTCGCCTCGAAGCGCTCAATAACAGTGCGCCGACGCAAACCGTCAGCGCACAACATCCAGAGGCGAGCCAGTACCTGTGAACCACTTGAATAAAGCCACTTCGGGGGCCTGCCATGACGGAAAACAAGCACACTCTGGGGATGCTCACCCTGCTGGTCAGCAGCCCGCCGGATAAACGCACAGTCTTCGGTCGTGCCCTGCTTCAGCTGATCAGCGACGTGGAGCAACGGGCCATCAGCCTGCTGGTGTCGGAATCCCTGAGCGACGCCACGTCGATCCTGAATTCGGACCCGGCGATTCAATGTGTCCTGCTCAGTTGGGAAATGGACGACAGCGAGGACCATGACGAGTGCATCAAGCTGCTGACCAATCTGCGTGAACGCAACACCCGGGTACCGGTCTTCCTGATCAGCGATCGCAGCAGCGCCTCCAGTATTCCCCTGGTGGTCATGCAATACGCCGACGACTTCATCTGGCTGCCGGAGGACACCAGCCGTTTCCTCAGCGGGCGAGTCCTGGCGGCCATCGAGCGGTATCGCAAAGCCTCCCTGCCACCGATGTTCGGTGCTCTGGTCAGGTTTGCCAGTTCCTACGAATACTCCTGGCACACTCCCGGACATGCAGGCGGCACAGCGTTTCTCAAGAGCACCGCAGGTCGGGCGTTCTACGAGTTCTTCGGGGAGAACCTGTTGCGTGCGGACCTGTCCATTTCGGTCGGGGAGCTGGGCTCGCTGCTGGATCACAGTGGTCCCATCGGCCAGGGTGAGCGCTATGCGTCCAAGGTGTTCGGCGCCCATCGCACGTACTACGTGACCAACGGTTCCTCGATGTCCAACCGCGTGATCCTCATGGCCAGCGTCACCCGCAACCAGATCGCCCTCTGCGACCGCAATTGCCACAAGTCGGCCGAGCATGCGATGACCCTGTCGGGCGCGCTGCCCACCTACCTGGTCCCCACCCGCAACCGCTACGGCATCATCGGCCCGATCCTGCCGCAGACCCTGAGCGCCGAAGGGGTTAAAGCGGCCATTGCGAATAACCCGCTGGTCAAGAAGGGCGTCGATCCGACACCGGTGCACGCGATCATCACCAACTCCACTTACGACGGCTTGACCTATAACGTCACCCGCGTAGAAGAACTGCTCGGACAAAGCGTCGACCGCCTGCATTTCGACGAAGCCTGGTACGGCTATGCACGTTTCAACCCGCTGTACCGCGACCGCTTCGCCATGCATGGCGACCCCGACGATCACGACGATTCGAAGCCAACCGTGTTCGCCACCCAGTCGACACACAAGCTGATTGCTGCCTTGTCCCAGGCCTCGATGATTCATGTGCGCAATGGCCGCAACCCGATCGAACACGGGCGGTTCAACGAGTCGTTCATGATGCACGCCTCGACCTCGCCCAACTACGCGATCATGGCCTCCTGCGACGTCAGTTCGGCCATGATGGAAGCACCGAGCGGGCAGATTCTGACCAGCGAATCCATCGAGGAAGCCGTCGCGTTTCGCCAGGTTCTGTCGCGCATGCACAACGAAATGTCGAGCAAGCACGAATGGTTCTTCACCTGCTGGCAACCGCCGTCGGTGCGCGTTGGCGCCAGCCAGATGCCGTTCCATGCAGTCGATCCGGCGCTGCTCAAGACGGACCCGAGCTGCTGGGTGTTGCATCCGAACGAGGTCTGGCATGGCTTCGGCGATATCGAAGAAGGCTATTGCATGCTCGACCCTATCAAGGTCTCAGTGTTGAGCCCCGGCATGGGGGATGATGGAAACCTGCTCGACTTCGGCATCCCGGCCTGCGTCCTGACGGCCTACCTGGAGCACCAGGGCATCGTGGTCGAGAAGACCACCGACTTCACCATCCTGTTTCTCTTCTCCATCGGCATCACCAAAGGGAAATGGGGCACCCTGGTCAACGCCCTGCTCGACTTCAAGCGCGACTATGACGAAAACACCGAGCTGGAGCTGTGCCTGCCGGACCTGCTGACCGCCAACCAGCAGCGCTACGCCGGCATGGGCCTCAAGGACCTGGCCGATGAAATCTTCGCCGCGATGAAAAAGACCAAGACCACCTCCACTATGGCCCAGGCGTTCGGCACGTTGCCCAAGGCCGTGTTCAGCCCGGTGCAAGCCTACGAAAAACTGGTGCGCAACGACGTCGAGCAAGTGACCCTGGAGGACGCAGCCGGACGCATCGCCGCCACCGGCATCGTGCCGTACCCACCCGGCATCCCCTTGTTGATGCCGGGGGAAAACACCGGCCCCGCGGATGGACCGTTGCTGGCTTATCTGAAAGCACTGGAGAGCTTCGATAGGTCCTTCCCCGGCTTCACCCATGACACCCATGGGATCGAAGTGGAGAACGGCGTCTATCGTTTACTGGTATTGACGTCCGGTGGGACGGATTTCGAGTGAGGGTAGGCGCCGATTACTGGCGCCCTCTCTCCCAGCGGGTCCTGAGGTCAGGCCAGGAGATGCCGGGAGATCACCTTCGAGATCTCGACGATCCCTGTCTTGCCGGTGAACTCGAACTTCACCTTGCCCAGGGATGAGAAGTAGATCTCCAGCTCGGAATCCAGATCGAAAGTGCCGGACGTTTCGACCGAGTAAGCCACGATGTTCTTGTATGGCAGGGAGGTGAAATCCTTCTTGCTGCCGGTGATGCCCTGTACGTTCACCGCGATGATGCGCTTGTTGGTGAAGACCACCCCATCGCGCATGGATTTGTAAGCGTCGATGACCTGCTCGCCGTCCAGCAGCAGGGCCGTGACACGCTCGGCATATTCGTCGTTCTGCTTGAGTTTGAAGAAGCCTTTGTTGTTGAAGTCGATCATCCGTAAATCCTTCGAGTTGAAAAGTATTCCAGGTCACCCGGCCAGTGGAGGCTGGCGGATGGGATTCTGAGGCTGTTGAAGCGAATCTCACAAGGACTGAAAGAGGACTTCCACCGGCAGGCGGTTTTCTGCCTAGACTTGCAACTGTCCCAACGTGCGTTAGGGTTGAATGAGCCCGCACGATAAATACAAAAATAACGAGGTATCCCCACAATGTTCAAACCAATCTGGAAAGCACTCGTCTGTACCCTCGCCCTCAGTGCATTGAGCACGGCCATGGCGGCTGATCCGGTCATCATCAAGTTCTCTCACGTGGTGGCCGAACAAACGCCCAAGGGCCAGGGCGCGTTGCTGTTCAAGAAGCTGGTGGAAGAACGACTCCCGGGCAAAGTGAAGGTGGAGGTCTACCCTAACTCCTCGCTGTTCGGTGACGGTAAGGAGATGGAAGCCTTGCTGCTGGGCGATGTACAGATGATTGCGCCATCGCTGGCCAAGTTCGAGCAATACACCAAGAGCGTGCAGTTGTTCGACTTGCCGTTCCTGTTCGACGACATTTCTGCCGTGGACCGCTTCCAGTTGAGCCCTGATGGGCAGAAGCTGCTCAAGTCCATGGAAAGCAAGAACATCACCGGGCTGGCTTATTGGCACAACGGCATGAAGCAGCTGTCGGCCAACAAGCCGCTGCGTGAACCCAAGGATGCCCGTGGCCTGAAGTTCCGGGTACAGGCCTCGGCCGTACTGGAGGAACAGTTCAAGGCGGTGAACGCCAACCCGCGCAAGATGAGTTTTGCCGAGGTGTACCAAGGCCTGCAGACCGGCGTGGTCAATGGTGCGGAAAACCCGTACTCGAACATCTACAGCCAGAAAATGCATGAAGTTCAGAAGTACATCACCGAATCCAACCACGGTGTACTCGACTATATGCTGATCACCAACACCACGTTCTGGAACGGCCTGCAACCCGATGTCCGTGCCGAACTGGACAAGATCATCAAGGAAGTCACCACCCAGGTAAACAAGGAAGCCGAACAACTGAACCAGGACGCCAAGCAGAAAATCGTCGACGCCAAAACCACCGAAATCATCACGCTCACACCTGAACAGCGTGGCGAATGGCGCGACAAGATGAAACCGGTGTGGAAGAAGTTCGAAGGCGACATCGGTGCTGATCTGATCAAAGCGGCCGAAGCCTCCAATAAAGCTCAGTAATGGGTTGGCCGGTGCTGCCGCCCTGGCAGCGCCGGCTTGTCATCCCCCTGCAGGAGATGTCCTCCATGAACGCTTTTCGGCGCATCTGGGAACACTTCGAGGAAGGTTTCATTGCCTTCCTTCTGGCCGCCATGACGTTGATCACTTTCGTCTATGTGGTGCTCAACAACCTCTACAGCGTCTTCTACAGCATCGGCGACAACTGGTCTGCCGTCAGTGAACCGGCGTCCGCCATTGGCGACGGCATCATGAATATGGCCCAGGCCATGACCTGGAGCAGCTCGCTGACCAAGGCGCTGTTCGGCTGGCTGATCTTTTTCGGCTTGTCGTATGGCGTGCGTACCGCCGGGCATATCGGCGTCGATGCGCTGGTGAAACTGGCCAGCAAGCCGGTGCAACGCTTTATCGGGGTGATCGCCTGCCTGTTCTGCCTGACCTACGCCGGACTGCTGGCGGTGGCAAGCTATGAATGGATCAATACGTTGATGATCGCGCAGATCGGCGCCGAGGATCTGGGTCAATTCGGCATCATGCAATGGCACATCGGGTTGATCGTACCGGTGGGTTTTGCCCTGGTGTTCATCCGCTTCGCGGAAATCCTCGTGCGCATCCTGAGAAATCGCCAGACAGGACTGGGCCTGGCCGATGAAGCGGCGGAGGCCATCAAACTGACCGAGCACGAGGAAGACAAGCCATGACCATTGCCTTCCTGTTCGTGGCACTGTTCGTGCTGATGTTCATTGGCGTGCCTATTGCCATCTCGTTGGGGTTGGCCGGCTCGCTGACCATTATTTTCTTCAGCCCGGACTCGGTACGCTCCCTGGCGATCAAGCTGTTCGAAACGTCCGAGCACTACACATTGCTGGCCATTCCATTCTTCCTGCTGGCCGGCGCGTTCATGACCACCGGCGGCGTGGCGCGACGGCTGATCGACTTCGCCAACGCCTGTGTCGGCCACATCCGAGGCGGCCTGGCGATTGCCGCGGTACTGGCATGCATGCTGTTTGCGGCACTGTCCGGCTCAAGCCCGGCAACGGTGGCGGCGGTCGGCTCCATCGCCATTGCCGGCATGGTGCGCTCGGGTTATCCACAGGCATTCGGTGCTGGCATCGTGTGTAACGCCGGGACACTGGGAATCCTGATTCCGCCCTCGATCGTGATGGTGGTGTATGCCGCCGCGACCGAAACCTCCGTGGGCAAACTGTTCATGGCCGGTGTGATTCCCGGGGTTCTGCTGGGCGTCGTGCTGATGATCGCGATCTACATCGTCGCCGTGAAAAAGAACCTGCCGGCCCTGCCCCGGGCAACGTTTCGCGAGTGGCTGTCTGCGGCACGCAAAGCGCTGTGGGGCCTGCTGTTGATGATCATCATCCTCGGCGGGATCTATTCGGGGATGTTCACTCCGACCGAAGCGGCTGCGGTGGCTGCGGTGTATTCAGCGTTCATCGCCTTGTTCGTCTACAAGGACCTCACGTTCCGTGAAACGCCGAAGGTGCTGCTGGAGTCGGCCAAGCTGAGCATCATGCTGATGTTCATCATCGCCAACGCCATGCTCTTCGCCCATGTGCTGACCACTGAGCAGCTTCCCCAGCAAATCACGGCATGGGTGATCGATGCCGGGCTCACGCCCGTGACGTTCCTGCTGGTGGTGAACATCGTGCTGCTGGTTGCCGGCGCGTTCATGGAGCCATCGGCAATCATCCTGATCCTGGCACCGATCCTGTTCCCCATCGCCATGCAATTGGGCATCGATCCGATCCACCTGGGCATCATCATGGTGGTGAACCTGGAGATTGGGTTGATTACACCGCCGGTGGGTCTGAACCTGTTCGTGACCTCGGCGGTGACCGGCATGTCCTTGCCTGCCACCATCCGCGCGGCCATGCCATGGTTGATGATCCTGCTGGCGTTCCTGGTGCTGATTACCTATGTGCCATGGATCTCGCTGGTGTTGCCGAACTGGTTGGGGATGAGTTGATTCAACCAGGCTCAGTGACCGAACTGCCGATCGACTGTGGGAGCAAGGCTTGCCCGCGATAAAGACGCCTCGGTTCCAAGATCAACGCGTTGACTTCATCGCCGGGGATCGGCACTTCATCGCCCTCGCGGCATTGATCCGCAAAAGCAGAACCCTGCAAAGGTTTGAGTCTCAGCCTTGCAGCGGCGCCCTTCAGGGCGTCGCTGTGACCTGTGGGTGCCGCAGCATTCCTGCGATGCTGTGGCTCGGTTAGATTCGGCGGTTGCGCCGGCGATTCCACAAGACCCCGACCACCGCCGCAATGATCACCACCCCGACGTTACCGAACAACCAGATTGCAAAGTTACGGCTCTGATCCGCCTCGCTTTCGTAGAACGGCCCAAAGTAGTTGCCGACCGCGATGAAAACCAGATTGAACGCCCCGACGGCCAGGGCAATGATCAGGAGGACAAACAACGTTCCCTTGATGACGTTCATATGACCCTCCAGAACCATATGTCCTTGGAGTCATGGAAATCCGAAAACGTACCTTCGATCGAAAAACCCATCTGTATACGCACGTAGCTCATCCAATCCGTCAGGCGTCGACCATTCCATAAGTCGATGTGGTCACCACTGCGACCGGCAGTGGTTTCATTTGCCCGACGCCAGAAGTCCTTGAAGAAAATAACGCCCTGCTGGCCTTTCAGGGCATCTTCGAAGTCTTCACTTTTGACCGTCTTCATGGGCTGCAAGCCGGGAATCCTGGCGCGGGTCAAGGCGTTGGCGAGCTCTTCGGCGGCCAATATGTGCCCTTCGCTTTTGGGGTGCTGCCAACAATGGCGCACGCTTTTGAGCTGGCTCATGTCGGCACCGGCGCGACGCAGCGCGACGCCGAGGCTGATCGCACATTGGTCGCTGAAGTTCTTGGCGCCCTTGGTTCTACAGGGCGCGGCGTCGCCGAATATCTGCGGATGACTGTTCCATAATTTATCGAATGTAAACATGCTGCCCCTTCCTTAGGTTCCTCGATTCTGACGACGTAGCCTAGCAGACACTCGAACCCCTCACTTGGACGGCATCCTGCAGCCTGCTTTTTTTCCCCTAGACTTGTCGTGGTCCGCTGTACGCCGGGTTTTGAATGAACCCGTACGATAAAGACAAATAAAAAGGAAGCCTGCAATGCTCAAGCCGATATGGAAGACACTCCTCTGCATCCTCGTCCTCAGTGCAGGGGCCACCGCGATGGCGGCAGAACCAATCGTGATCAAGTTTTCCCACGTCGTGGCCGAACAGACTCCGAAGGGCCAGGGCGCGTTGATGTTCAAGAAGCTGGTGGAGGAGCGACTGGCAGGCAAAGTGAAGGTCGAGGTGTATCCCAACTCCACCTTGTACAACGACGACAAGGAGATGGAGGCCCTGCTGTTGGGAGATGTGCAGATGATTGCGCGGTCGTTGGCCAAGTTCGAGCAGTACACCAAGACCGTGCAACTGTTCGACCTGCCGTTTCTGTTTGACGACATGGCCGCGGTGGAGCGCTTTCAACAGAGCCCCGAAGGCCAGAAGCTGCTCAAGTCCATGGAAAGCAAGAACATCACCGGCCTGGCTTATTGGCACAACGGCATGAAGCAGTTGTCGGCCAACAAGCCCTTGCGCATGCCCGATGATGCCCGTGGCCTGGTGTTCCGCATACAGACGTCCGCAGTCTTGGAAGAACAGTTCAAGGCAGTGGGCGCCAAGGCGCAGCCAATGATTTTTTCCGTGGCGTACCAGGCCTTGCGCGCAGGTGTCGTCAATGGCGCGGAAAATCCTTATTCGAACTTCTACAACCAGAAGCTGCATGAGGTGCAGAAATACGTCACCGAAACCAACCACGGTGCGCTCGACTACATGTGGATCACCACGTCCGATTTCTGGAATGGCCTGCCGCCGGACATCCGCAGCGAATTGGACAAGATCGTGGCGGAGGTGACCACCTATACCAACGGTGAGGCAGAGCGGTTGAACCAGCAGGATAAGCAACATGTCCTGGACGCCAAGACCACCGAGATCATTACCCTCACGCCGGAACAGCGCAACGCCTGGCGGGACAAGATGAAGCCGGTATGGGCGAAGTTCGAGAAGGAAATCGGAACGGATCTACTCAAGGCGGCGCAAGCGGCCAATCAGGTTCAGTGATCGAGCGACCTGTGGCGAGGGGATTCATCCCCGCTGGGCCGCGAAGCGGCCCCATCCAAACTACGAGCACATCGCTCGCTCATGGTTAGGGGGCTGCTGCGCACCCCAACGGGGCGGTGCGACGTTTCGCTAAATCCCCTCGCCACAAGAGCCGTGTCGCTTTGCTGCTCTTGTTCACCCCTCCTCAGTGCCAAAGCGCATTGCGTTATGATCCCCTCCTCGTTCTGAACCAGGGCTTTACCCGCGCATGCCTTCCACTGCTGATATCTCCATCACCCTGCCCCCCGTCCTGGTCGGTCCGCTGTTGCGGCGGCTGGAACCCACGCGGTTGGTGATGTGGCTGGTAGGGACGCGGTCGCTGGCGTTGACATTGCAGGTGGAAGGTGTGAGCGATCTGGCGCTGGATACCGAACGCTGCACGGTGGTGCCGGTGGGGCAGCAAGCGTTTGTGCACCTGATCGATGTCCGGCTCGATCATCCCCTGCCCCAGGACGTCGCGCTTGAATACGACCTGCTGGTGGACGGCGCGCCCATCGCCGAATGGGCGCCACACTTGTTGTATGGCAAGGCGAAACGCCCAAGTTTCGTGCTGCACTCGTGTATCGGCCAACTGGTCCACGGCTCATGTCGCAAACCCCATCATCCGGCCAACGACGGTTTGCTCTGTGTCGACCGGCTGCTCGCCCAGGCGCCTGAGCAACGGCCGGCACTGCTGATGATGAGCGGCGATCAAATCTACGCCGACGACGTTGCCGGGCCGATGCTGCGGGCGACTCATGCGTTGATCGAGCGGTTGGGGCTGTTCGAGGAGCGCCTGGACGGTGCGGTGGTGGAAGACAGCGCCCGGCTCTATCGACACCCGGCCAGCTACTACCATCGCGCCGACCTGCTACCGGCCCTGGAAAGCAACGAAACCCTGCGCGAGCGGTTTTTCGGCGGCGCACGCAAGCCGATTTTCACCAGCAGCAGCGCCGACAATCACCTGGTGACCTTCGCCGAGGTCATGGCGATGTATCTGCTGACCTGGTCGCCGGTGCCTTGGACGTTGATCGACCCGCAGCCACCCGAGCTGACCGTCGAGCGGCGCCAGCGCTACGCGTTGGAGCAGCAACGCATCGATGGCTTCAAGGCCGGCCTGGGTGGTGTGGCACGGGTATTCGCGCATCTGTCGAGCCTGATGATCTTCGACGATCACGACATCACCGATGACTGGAATCTGTCCGCGCAGTGGGAGGAAACGGCCTACGGCCACCCGTTCTCCAAGCGCATCATCGGCAACGCATTGATCGCTTACATGCTCTGCCAAGGCTGGGGCAACAACCCGGATGCGTTCGAGGAGGTGGTTCGCCAGACCGTGGCCCTGAGTGACACGGCACGGGACCGCTACCTGGACAGCGGCCCCCAGGACAAATTGATCGATACCTTGCTGGGCTTCCAGCAGTGGCACTACGTGTTGCCCAGCACCCCGGCCCTGGTGGTGCTCGACACCCGCACCCGCCGCTGGCGCAGCGAACGCAACCTCAGGCATCCCTCCGGTTTGCTGGATTGGGAAGCCCTGAGCGAACTGCAACAGGAACTGCTGGACCACCCTTCGGCGATCATCGTTTCGCCGGCCCCGATCTTCGGCGTGAAGCTGATCGAAACCGTGCAACGGGTGTTCAGTTGGTGTGGTTATCCGCTGCTGGTGGACGCGGAAAACTGGATGGCCCATCGCGGTGCGGCCCAGGTGATCCTGAACATTTTCCGACACTCGCGGACGCCGGGGAACTACGTGGTGTTGTCAGGGGATGTGCACTATTCCTTCGTCTACGAAGTGTTGATCCCCCATCGCAAGGGTGGCCCACGCATCTGGCAGGTCACCAGCAGCGGCATCAAGAATGAGTTCCCGCCGGTGCTGCTGGAATGGTTCGACCGCCTGAACCGTTGGCTCTACGCCCCACGCTCGCCCCTGAACTGGTTCACCCAGCGCCGACGCATGCGCATCATCCCCCACACCCCGGAACATGCCGAGGCGGGTGAGCGCTTGTGGAACTCGGCCGGGATCGGGCAGGTGTTTTTCAATGAGCAAGGCCAGCCCACGCAGATCTACCAGCACAACGCCAACGGCAAACCGCCGACGCGGATGCTGGGGCCGCGTTGACGGTGGGACTTTACCGAGGCCGGTAGACCGCTATCGCGAGCAGGCTCGCTCCCACAGTGGATCTGCGGTGTGCCAGATTCTGTGGAAACGAGCGCCCTCGCCACAGGGCTGGCATCAGGCTGAAAAAAAACGGGGGGCCATGTTTCCATGGCCCCCCGTTTTCAACTGCCGTCAGGCAATCACGGGTACTGCTGGTAAGTCTGCCCTTGCTGCGCCGGTGCCTGGTATTGCTGGCCCGGAATGGCCTTGAGGTTGACTTCGACGCGACGATTCTGCGCCCGACCGTTGACGTCGGCGTTGCTGGCCACCGGATTGTCCGGACCGGCCCCGCGGGCGCTCAGGTTGGCACCGCTGACGCCCTGGGACGTCAGGTAGGTCGCCACGCTCTGGGCACGGCGCTGGGACAGGTCCATGTTGTGCTGGCGGCTGCCGGTGCTGTCGGTGTAGCCGACGATTTCGATCTGATTCTGGTTGAACTCCTTGAGGGAGTTGGCCAGGTTGTTCAGCGGCTGGTAGAAGCTGGACGCGATGTTAGCCGAGTCGGTGGCGAAGGTGATGTTGCCCGGCATGATCAGTTTGATCTGGTCGCCCTGGCGCTGCACTTCAACACCGGTGTTGGCCATGCTGGCCCGCAGTTTCTTTTCCTGCTGGTCGGCGTAGTAACCGTAACCTGCCGCGGAAGCGCCCACGACCGCAGCGCCGATCAACGCGCCCTTGCCACGATTGTTGTGATCGATGGCCGCACCGGCCAGTGCACCGGCCAGGGCTCCGAGGCCGCCGTACTTGGCGGTCTTGCTCATCCCTGAAGAATCCGTGGAAGCCTGGCTCTGATTGTCATACGGGTTAGGCGACGCGCAGCCGGACAACAGGGCCACGGCGGTAGCGACAACGATCAAGCGACGCGAGGTGAACATGGGACAAGCTCCTGGGTTTTCAATCTGATGTGCCAGGGCATGGGCAATCGACTCTGGCTGGCGTTGGAACGCAGCAAACGTTAAAAATTCCGTTCCGCTGCGCTTCGCCCAGGCCGATTTTATCATTGGACAAGGCTGCGGCTTACCCCCCGGACAATCATCTCTATTTCCCGGCCATCAATCGTCAACGGCGGCAACAAACGGATGGTCTTGCCCCGGGTGATATTGATCAACAAGCCGTGGTCCCGGGCGGCGCAAAGCGCCAGGTCGCGGACCGGTTGCTTGAGTTCGATGCCGATCATCAATCCCTGGCCACGAATCGCCAGCACGTTCGGGTTATCCGCCAGTTCCGCCCGCAGCCGGACGAGCAGTTGCTCGCCCTGACGCCTGGCGTTGCCCACCAGATCCTGCTCCTCAATGATGTCCAACACCGTGCAGCCGACCCGGCAAGCCAGCGGATTACCCCCGAAAGTGCTGCCATGACTGCCGGGAGTGAACAGTTCGGCCGCCTTGCCCCGCGCCAGGCATGCGCCAATGGGCACGCCATTGCCCAACCCTTTGGCCAGGGTCATGACATCCGGCACGATGCCCTCATGCTGAAACGCGAACCATTGGCCGGTGCGGCCGATGCCGGTCTGGATCTCGTCGAGCATCAACAACCAGGCACGCCGGGAGCACAACTGCCGCAAAGCCTTGAGGTAGCCCGGCGGGGCCATTTGCACGCCGCTTTCACCCTGGATCGGCTCCACCAGTATCGCGACGATGCGTTCACCGTGGATTTGCTGGATGTCTTCCAGCGCGGCGAGATCGCCAAACGGCACCTTGATGAAATCCCCCGGCAAGCGGTTGTAACCCAGCCGTACTGCCGGGCCGTCGCTGGCGGACAGGGTGCCCAGGGTGCGTCCGTGGAAGGCGTTTTCCATGACCACCACCAGGGGCTGCTCAATGCCTTTGTGCCAGCCGTAGAGACGCGCCAACTTCAACGCGGTCTCGTTGGCCTCGGCACCCGAGTTATTGAAAAACACCCGCTCCAACCCCGACAGTTGCGTGAGCTTTTGCGCCAACCGTTGCTGCCAGTCGATGCTGTACAGATTCGACGTGTGGAGCAGCAAACCGGCCTGCTCGCTGATGGCGGCTACCAACCGGGGATGGGAGTGACCGACATTGGTCACCGCCACACCGGCCACCGCATCGAGGTATTCGCGACCGTCCTGGTCCCACAGGCGCGTCCCCAGCCCGTGGGTGAAACTCAGCGCCAGGGGTTGGTAGGTGGTCATCAGGCAGGCAGCGGTCATGACATCAAGCTCCATCAAGTGGTTTTTTCCAGTATGGTTAGCCACCCTTGCTGGATAAACACTGCTTTACTTCAATCATTTAGAAGCCAGGCTTGATAATGGATCTGTTCCAGGCAATGACGGTTTACGTCAAAGTGGTAGAAACCGGGAGCCTGACCGCGGCGGCCCAGGCGTGCGAAATGTCCACCACCATGGTGGGCAATCACCTTCGGGCACTGGAGCAACGCCTGGGAGTGCGCCTGATCAACCGCACGACCCGTCGTCAGCGCCTGACGGAATTCGGCTCGACCTATTATCAGCGTTGCCTGGAAGTCCTGGGACTGGTGGCCGACTCCGAGCGCCTGGCCGAGCAGACCCAAGGCGAACCCACCGGCACCCTGCGCATCACCGCGCCACTGACCTTCGGCACCGAACGCCTCGCACCGGCCCTGGCCGAATTCAGCCAGCGCTACCCGCAGGTCAAACTCGACGTGGTTCTGACCAACCAGCGCCTGGACCTGCTCGACCACGGCTTCGATGCCGCCATCCGCCTCGGCCTGTCCGATCCGAAACTGATCGCCCGTCCATTGATGGACTACACCCTGACGATCTGCGCTTCCAAGGCTTACCTGGCCCGCCGGGGCACCCCGGAACAACCCGCCGATCTGCAACGACATGACTGCCTGTCGTTCGCCTATTCCGCCAGTGACGAGTGGCGCTTCGCCCAGGACCACTGGCCCATCGACGGCCCGGACGGCGAAATCAAAGTGCCGGTGAACGGACCGATGCTGATCAACAGTTCGGCGGGGCTGCATCGCGCGGCCCTGGCCGGCATGGGCGTGGTGATGCTGCCCGATGCGCTGGTGGAACAGGATTTGAAGGAAGGGCACCTGGTGGCGTTGCTGCAGGATTATCAACTGCCTCATCGGCCGATGAACCTGATCTACGCCCAGGACCGCTACCGGTTGCCGAAGCTGCGCAGTTTTGTGGAATTTGCCTTGGAGAAATGGGCGAGATCCGCTGACTAAACGTAGGAGTAGCCCTGAGAGGCTACTTTTGGAAATGTAGCCTTTCAGGGCTACGGAACAACCCAGCGAAATCAGAGACGCTACAGGTCATTGCCCTTGTCGATTCAATCTCGCTCTTCACCTGACTTTCATTTGGGCTGCGCCGGCTGGTCGCTGCCCCGGGAACAATGGCCGGCCTTTCCCGAGGAAGGCACCCATCTGCAACGCTACAGCGCCCGCTTCCCGGCCGTGGAGATCAACAGTTCGTTCTACCGTCCGCACCGTCCCGCCACCTATGCGAAGTGGGCAGACAGCGTCGCGCCGGACTTCCGTTTCTCGGTCAAGGTGCCCAAGCAGATCACCCATGAACGGCGGTTGCGCGATTGTGACGGGCTTGTGGATGAGTTTCTCGGCCAGTGTTCGCAGTTGGGGGAAAAGCTGGGCTGCCTGTTGATCCAACTGCCACCGTCACTGGCCTTCGATGCCGGGGCGGCCGAATCGTTTTTCAAGGCATTGCGGGACCGTTATCAGGGCCACGCGGTACTTGAGCCCCGACATCCCAGCTGGCTGGCCGAGCACGTCACGGCATTGCTGCACGCTGAACACATCGGCCGCGTGGCCGCCGATCCATCGCCCTTGCCCGGCTGCGACCAGCCCGGGGGTTGGCCCGGGGTGCGCTACTACCGGTTGCACGGCTCACCGCGAATCTATTACTCCCGCTACGAAGACATTTGGCTGGAGCAACTCGCCCGGCAGTTGAAACGCGAACCCGATACACCGACCTGGTGCATCTTCGACAACACCGCCAGTGGCGCGGCTATCCCCGACGCATTGCGATTGGAGGCGCTGATGCGTACGAAAACACCGTGGCCTGCAACAAATGCCGACCAGCCACCGGATCAACCGTGACAACGCCGCCCGTGTCCAATAGATTAGGCGGCCGAAAAAAAGCTCAATGCCTTTCTCGTCTTATCCAGCTAACAGAAGTAGTGAAATTTCAATGTCCGATTCCAATACCGCTGAATCCGTAGTCACCTTGTCGTCCAAAGCGGAATACGAAAACTCCATCAATCTTTCACAGCATCTGCCTCAAGCCAAGACCATCAGTGAGATGGTGTTGGATGCCTTCCAATCGAACCGCGAGAGCGACCAGATCCGCGAGCTGCGCAGCGCCATTCGCCAGGCTCACGATGCGTTCGACGATGACAAGGCCTACGAACTGATGGGCCAGCTCAAGCAGCTCAAGGACGCCGAAGCTGCCGATTTCGCCGCGCTGGAAGACCTGAGCAGCCGCTTCCCCATCAGCCGGATTCTCTCCAGCTACAAGGATGACCCGGCCTTCCAGGAGTTGGTCTATGGCCTGGCCTTGAAGGTGCTGAACCAGACCCACCAGGCCATCAGCAACCCGAGCGGCAGCAAGGGCAAGGCCTCGCGAGCCAAGAAGGAAGCGCAAGTGTTTGTCATCAGCAAGGACGGCATCAGCGTCACCCTGCCCCTGCGCACCCCGAGTTCCAAGCCGAACGTCGACCGTGAGGCCTTCGAATTCCTGGGCTTCAATTTCGTCGGCGAAGGGGACGAGGCCGAACTGGAAAACGACCTGTTCCTGGACAACGACGGCACCGAACAACAGGCCACCCGCAAAAGCATCATCACCGCTTTGCAGCAGCAAAAGGCCTTTGACGGCTACAGCATCGCCCAGCAGTAAGCCTGTAGGAGCGGCTTGCTCGCGAAGGCGGTGAATCAGTTTGAACGGAGGGTGGATGTGCCGCCGCCATCGCGAGCAGGCTCGCTCCCACATGGGGTCTGCAGTGTTCGCCGGTGATGCGCCATACCCTATATCTGTGGGAGCGAGCCTGCTCGCGATAGCAGTGGGTCAGCCACCAAAGATATTGAACCCACCGATGACTTCGCGAGCAAGCCCACTCCCACAGGAACATCACCACCCCGGGCAGCGCCCATGAAAAAGCCCCGCGTTTCTCTCGAAGGCGGGGCTTTTTGTGGGGCATCTGGCGCTTAAGGTGCGTAGGTCAGCAGCAGCTCACTTGGCACTTTGAAGTCCAGGGACATCATGACGCTCAGGGCGGTGATGGTGAAGATCGAGAACACGAACAGCTTGCGTGCCCAGACCGTGTCATCCACGGCCTTGTAGCCGGTCCAGGCCATGTACAGCCAGTACATGCCCATGGCGGCGGCGACGGCGAGGTAGCTCATGCCGGCGTAGCCGCTGAAGGTCAGCATCAAAGTCGCCACCAGGAAGGCCAGGATGTAGAGCAGGATGTGCTTCTTGGCCACGCGAATACCGCGCTTGACCGGCAACACCGGAATCGAGGCTGCCAGGTAGTCGTTGAAGCGGAAGATCGCGATGGCATAGGAATGCGGCATCTGCCACAGGCTGAACATCACCAGCAGCGTCAGCGCAGCCATGTCGAAGCTGTTGCTGACCGCCACATAACCGATCACCGGTGGCATCGCCCCCGACAGACTGCCCACCAGCGTGCCGTGAACCGACTTGCGCTTGAGGTACAGGCTGTAGAGACCGACGTAGATGACAAAACCGATCACCGCGAACAGCGCCGCCAACGGGTTGGCCACCCGGTACAACAGCGCCACACCGGCCACGCCCAGCACCGTGGCGAATGCCAGGGCCAGTTGTACCGGGATCAACCCCTGGACCAGTGCACGGTTTTTGGTGCGCTCCATCTTGATGTCGATGTCGCGGTCGATGCAGTTGTTGAACACGCAACCGGACGCCACCACCAGGGACGTGCCAATCATCGCCGCCAGGAAGATGGCCAGATCGACATGCCCTTTCGAGGCCAGGAAGAACCCGCCTGCCACAGAAAGCACGTTACCGAAAATGATCCCCGGCTTGGTGATTTGGATAAAGTGCTTTAAGGACATCCGGACTTTCCTCAGTGCGCCATCATGTTGGTGTGGATGCTGAACATGATCCACAACGACAGGCCGACCAACAGGACGATCACCAACGCCGCGAAGACAAACGCAATCACGTTGTTACGCTGGGCGGCGGAGCGGTCAAGGTGCAGGAAGTACACCAGGTGCACCAGGACCTGGACCACGGCGAAGATCAGGACGATCCACAGGGTCAGGCTCTTGGGCAGCGATGGGTACATCACCAGGCCGAACGGGATGACGGTCAGGATCACCGACAGGATGAAGCCGATGGCATAGGACTTGACGCTGCCGTGGCTGGCGTCATGACCATCATGGGAATGTGCGTTAGCCATTTACAGGGTCCCCATCAGATAAACAACGGTGAATACGCAGATCCACACCACGTCCAGGAAGTGCCAGAACAGACTCAGGCAGCTCAGGCGGGTCTTGTTGGTGGCGGTCAGGCCATTTTTCTGGACCTGGTACATCATGATCGCCATCCAGATCAGGCCGCTGGTCACGTGCAGACCGTGGGTGCCGACCAGGGTGAAGAACCCGGACAAGAAGCCGCTGCGGTTAGGACCGAAGCCCTCGGAGATCAACATGTGGAACTCGTTGATCTCCATGCCGATGAAGCCGGCACCGAACAGGAAGGTCATGGCCAGCCAGCCCAGGACCTGGGTTTTCTTGCCCTTGTACAACGCCAGCATGGCGAAGCCGTAGGTGATCGAGCTGAACAGCAGCAGAGCGGTTTCGCCCAGTACGTACGGCAGCTCGAAGATGTCGTGGCCTGACGGGCCACCGGCGACGTTGTTGACCAGCACTGCATAGGCCGCGAAGATCGACGCGAACAGAATGCAGTCGGTCATCAGGTAGAGCCAGAAACCGAATACGGTCATCTCGCCCGAGTCGTGGTGATGGTCATCATGCCCATGGTCATGACCATGGGCGTGTCCAACATTGGTCACTAAGTTCGACATGGTTTAAGCCTGTTCCAACGAGGTTTCAACACGGGTGGAGGTAGCCCGGACTTTCCCGGCCGCGACCAGACGTTTGTGCTGCTCGGCTTCGATGCGCTCGATGACATCCACCGGCACCATGTAGCCCTGATCGTCACGGGCAGCATGGATGGCGAAATACACCACGGTGCCGACCAGGCTGGCAGCGGCGAGCCACCAGATGTGCCAGATCATCGCGAAACCGAACACGGTCAACAGGCCGCCCATGACCACACCGGTAGCGGTGTTGTTCGGCATGTGGATCGGCGCGTATTTGGCCGGAGTCTGGTACGCAGTACCGTTTTCCTTGGCTTCGGTGAACGGGTCGATGGTGTCCGCTTTCGGCAGCACGGCGAAGTTGTAGAACGGCGGTGGCGAAGAAGTCGACCACTCCAGGGTATGGGCATCCCACGGGTCGCCGTGTGCGCACATGTTCTCTGGCTTGTTGCGGTCACGTACGCTGACATACAGCTGGATCAGCTGGCAGGCGATACCGACGGCGATCAGCACCGCACCGAACATGGCAACGTACAGGTACGGCACCCACTCAGGGTTGGTGGTGGTGTTCAGACGACGGGTCATGCCCATGAAGCCCAGTACATAGAGCGGCATGAACGCGACGAAGAAGCCGGTGATCCAGAACCAGAACGCGCCCTTGCCCCAGCCTTCGTGCAGCTTGAAGCCGAACGCTTTCGGGAAGTAGAAGGCGAAGCCAGCGATGTAGCCGAACACCGCGCCGCCGATGATCACGTTATGGAAGTGCGCGATCACGAACAGGCTGTTGTGCAGGACGAAGTCGGCACCCGGGATGGCCAGCAGTACGCCGGTCATGCCGCCGATGGCGAAGGTCACCATGAAGCCCAGGGTCCACATGACGTGGCTGGTGAAACGCAGACGGCCCTGGTAGATGGTGAACAGCCAGTTGAACAGCTTCACCCCGGTCGGGATCGAAATCAGCATCGTCGCCAGGCCGAAGAAGGCGTTGACGCTGGCCCCCGAACCCATGGTGAAGAAGTGGTGCAGCCAAACCATGAAGCCCAGCACCGAGATCGCGCCGGAAGCGTAGATCATCGAGTGGTGGCCGAACAGTTTCTTGCCGGAGAAGGTCGAGATGACTTCGGAGAAGATCCCGAACGCCGGCAGGATCAGGATGTACACCTCCGGGTGACCCCAGGCCCAGAACAGGTTGACGTACATCATCGGATTTCCACCCAGTTCATTGGTGAAAATGTGGAAATCCATGTAACGGTCAAGCGTCAGCAGTGCCAGGGTGGCGGTCAGGATCGGGAACGAAGCGACGATCAGTACGTTGGCCCAGGTGCAGGTCCAGGTGAAGATCGGCATGTCCATCAGCTTCATGCCCGGGGTACGCATTTTCAGCACGGTGGCCAGGAAGTTGACCCCCGTGAGCGTCGTACCCAACCCGGATAGCTGTAGCGCCCAGATGTAGTAATCCACACCTACGCCCGGACTGTATTGCAGCCCCGACAACGGCGGATAGGCAACCCAACCAGTCTTGGCGAATTCACCAACACCCAGGGAAACGTTGATCAGCACGACGCCGGACACCAGCAGCCAGAAGCTCAGGGAGTTCAGGAACGGGAAGGCAACGTCGCGGGCACCGATCTGCAGCGGCACTGCCAGGTTCATCAGGCCGGTGAAGAATGGCATCGCCATGAAGATGATCATGATCACACCGTGGGCGGTGAAGATCTGGTCATAGTGTTCAGGTGGCAGGTAGCCAGGCGAACCCTCGGTGGCCATGGCCAACTGGGTACGCATCATGATGGCGTCGGCAAAACCGCGCAGCAGCATGACCATGGCGACGACGATGTACATCACGCCGATTTTCTTGTGGTCGACCGACGTCAGCCACTCGGTCCACAGGTAGGTCCACTTCTTGAAGTAAGTGATCCCGGCGAACAGCCCCAGACCACCGAGCGCGATGATGGCGAGGGTCACCATGACAATCGGCTCGTGGAACGGGATCGCTTCCCAACTTAATTTACCAAACATCGTTTACTCCTCTGCCCCGGCAGCTGAATGCGAACTCATGTCCATCCCTTCCATGTTGTGCGCCACTTCCTGCTCTTTCTTCTCGTGGTGCATCGGCTTGCCCGGATTCATCCCTTCATACTTGTCGATGATGGTCTGGAACAGGTTCGGCGTGACCGCGGAGTAGAGTTCGACTGGGTTGTTCTGGCTCGGTTTGGAAAGGGCTTCGTATTCAGCTTTTTCAAGCTGTTTAGGTGCCTTCTTCACATCGTTGACCCAGGCGTCGAAGTCTTCCTGGGTGGTGGCGATTGCTTTGAACTTCATGCCGGTGAAACCCGCGCCGCTGTAGTTGGCGGAGATACCTTCGAGTTCGGCGCTCTGGTTGGCGATCAGGTGCAGCTTGGTCTGCATGCCCGCCATCGCGTAGATCTGGCCGCCCAGGCCCGGGATGAAGAACGAGTTCATCACGGTGTCGGAGGTGACCTTGAAGTTGATCGGCGTGTGGGCCGGGAACACGATCTTGTTAACGGTGGCGATGCCCTGTTCCGGATAGATGAACAGCCACTTCCAGTCCATCGAGACCACTTCAATGGTGATCGGCTTGACGTCGGATTCCAGCGGACGGTACGGGTCCAGGGCGTGGGTCGACTTGTAGGTGACATAACCCAGGGCAATGATGATCAGGACCGGGATTGTCCACACGGCCGCTTCGATCTTGGTGGAGTGCGACCACTTCGGCGTGTACACCGCCTTGGTATTGGACGCGCGGTATTTCCAGGCGAACAGGAACGTCATGACGATAACCGGCACAACGACCAGCAACATCAGCAGCGTGGCGGTGATGATCAGGTTTCGTTCATCCAGGCCGACCTGGCCCTTGGGATCGAGCAAGGTCATGTTGCAGCCTCCCAGCAGCAACGTGCCGAGCAGCGGCAACAAGCCTAGTAATCGGGGGTACCTGTTTTTACTCATCTCACGACCTCTAAAGCAGCTTGCGCAATGCAGTTGGGTTTTGATCGCCAACACTTCACCCTGCCAAGGGTTGGCATTTCTTGGATTTGAATAAGGGCTGCCCGTCGAGCGTCAGACGCTGTTCGACATATCCTGGGCCAGCAGTGAGTTCTTATTCGAATTCGTCGGTAAAAGGCCTTGTTACAGCCCAATTCCATTTGGTGCGGGTAGTTGGAAGGCACCGACACCTGGGGTCGCATGGGGCGCTGGCACCCTTCGACCGCCTCTCGTGCTCAAGCCTGAGCCGGGTCGGATATTCGGTGCGGGCGATTGTAGTGAGCTGGAGCGCTGTAGACCATGTCTCATCCCGAAATAATTTTTATCCAAACCGGCAACAATCTCTTCCCGATACCGCAACGGTCCGGCATGTTATCGAAATTGATTCTCAACAAGAACCCCAAAAAACGTGAGCCTACTACGCCCGATTCAGACAGCTTGAACGAAACGCGTTGAGGTTTTTTGCCTGGCAAGCGCCCGTTTTTCGGGGGGCTCGCCAAATGGCGCTGCGCTGTTAAAAATGCCTGCTGCCGGCTCCGCCAAGGTAATGGGCGTGGCAAGTCGGTACATTTTTTTATTACAGGACGAGGCGTATATTCCTGCCGCGAACGCCCCCGGAACCTGGGGATGTGTGACAACGTGTCGCACAGTGTCGCAGGTCATTCTTGTCCCGGATCAAGGCCTGTCCCTCCTGTCGCTGAATGCAAAACGCCCCGGTTCTCCAACAGGGAAACCGGGGCGTTTCATCGAGGTGCTTCAGCGAAGGGTCTTGCGGTTACGCGACACCAGCAAGGGTACCAGTACCACGATCAGTACGAAGGCCAGCAGCGCCCATTGCGCCAGGGACAAGCCCAGGATCGGCGGGTATGGGGTGGAGCAGAACCCGTCGACCTGGAACCCCAACGGGAAGATCTTCGCCAGCGGCAGATCATCGACAATCGGTTGCAGCACATCGATACCGCAGCTGACTGCCGGGAAGAACTGGGTATACACGTGATGTCCCGCCACCCCCGCACCGGCCAGGGCACAGAGCACCACAATCCCCTCGAGAATCGTCAGGCTGCGACGGGTGCGCATGGCCGCGCCGATGAACGCGAAGATCGCGATCAGCAACAGCGCATAACGCTGCAGGATGCACAGCGGGCACGGTGCCTCACCCAAGGCCACCTGCATATATAGCGCACCACCGATCAGCGCCAGGCAGATCAGCCCCAGCAACACCAGGTAGCGCCGCTCGCGGCCCAACCGCATCATTTCCTCACTCATTACCTTTTCCTTTGGATGCATGGATCGACGCACAGCCTTGCGACACTCGGCGCACAGTCGGATGGCCGAAGTCTACACGTTGGCCATGACAGTGAACGAGCGGCTTGCGCCATCTTTGGGGGGGAATAGACAGGAAAAAGGTTAAGTGCGGATTAACTTTGAGCGGGCGAAAGGTCAGTTGAGTGTGCAAAGCATGCCTGCCCCTTCGCGAGCAGGCTCGCTCCCACAGGGTCCGATGGTGCATGCAAATGCTGCGTGCACCGCGGCTCCACTGTGGGAGCGGGCTTGCTCGCGAAAGCGGTGTGTCAGGCAACCTCGATGTCGACGATGCCGCCGCCTTCGCGAGCAAGCCCGCTCCCACCGTTTTTTTGCAGCACTCACAACTGTGCGTCCGCCGCAATTTCCTGTGGGAGCGAGCCTGCTCGCGATGAAGGCAACCCGGTTCTGCCGGGCTTGCCGCTTGCCTTTATTCCAGCGCCGCAGCCGGCCCGAAGAACTCGTAACGGCTCTGCCCATCCGGTACGCCCAGGGCCTTGAGATGACGCTTCACGGCGGCCATGAAGCCCTTCGGCCCCAGGAAATAGGCATCCAGGTCACGCTGTTCCGGCAGCCACTTGGCCAGTTGCTCCTGGCTCAACAAACCAATCCGATCGGCTGCCTCGCTCAAGCCGTCGTCTTCGTCGTAGCAATAGAAGCGCTTGAGTTGCGGGTGCCGCTTGGCCAGGTCGTCGATCCACTCACGGAAGGCATGGACACGACCATTACGTGCGCAGTGAATGAAATGCACTGGTCGCTCGGTTTGCAGCGCCGCTTGCAGCATCGCCAGGGTTGGGGTGATACCGACGCCACCGCTGATCAGCACCAAGGGCTTGTCGCTGGCGGTCAGGTAGAAGTCCCCGGACGGCGGGAACAACTGGATGCGGCTGCCAATCTGGAAATCATGATGCAGGTAGTTCGATACCCGCCCACCCGGCTCGCGCTTGACACTGATCCGGTACTGGCCGTTGTCCGCCAGGGCCGACAACGAATAGTTGCGGCGCACTTCCTCACCGTCCAGGAACAGTTTCATGCCGATGTACTGACCCGGCTCGGCCAGCAGGATCGGCCCCTTGTCCGCCGGTTCGAAGTAGAACGAGGTGATCTCCGAGCTTTCCTGGACCTTGGCCACCAGGATGAATTCCCGCTCGCCCCGCCATCCACCCGGCGCAGCGGCCTTCCTGTCGTACATGCCGGCTTCGGCGCCGATGAGAATATCGGCCAATTGGTTATAAGCGGCGCCCCAGGCGGAGATCACTTCGGGCGTGGCGATCTCGTTGCCCAGCACTTCGGCAATCGCCCGCAACAAGCAGGAGCCGACAATCGGGTAATGCTGTGGCTCGATCTGCAAGGCGACATGCTTGTTGACGATTTTCGCCACCAGGTCACCCAACTGGTCGAGCTGGTCGATATGCCGTGCATACATCAATACACCGTTAGCCAGGGCCCGAGGCTGATCGCCGCTGGCTTGGTGAGCCTGGTTGAACAGCGGTCGAACCTGAGGATATTCGGAAAGCATCATGCGGTAGAAGTGAGTGATGAGCGCTTCACCACCGCTTTCAAGCAATGGAACGGTGGAGCGAATGATGGCGCGTTCTTCCCGGGTGAGCATAAGGTGAATCCTCGTGTGGTACGGAAACGGATACCGATGCTTATCAGGTTTCATGCCACAAATATTTTCTTTAATTTTCAATAGCTTAAAAATAATGTAGTCATAACGACACACGCGAGGCTATAGTCCTTTTGACTACACGGAGTCATTATGACCGCAACCTCCCTACTGACCGCCTTGCTGCCGCTGGTAGCGGACCTGTCTCGCGAACTGCCTGAAGGCGAGCGCTATCGCCGCCTGCTCGGCGCCCTGCGCGCCTTGCTGCCTTGCGACGCTGCAGCGCTGTTGCGGCTGGACGGGGACAGCCTGGTGCCGCTGGCGGTGGACGGCTTGAGCACCGACACCTTGGGCCGGCGCTTCCGGGTCAGTGAACACCCGCGCTTCGAAGCACTGCTGGCCAACCCGAACCCCACCCGTTTCGCCACCGACAGCGACCTGCCCGATCCCTACGACGGACTGGTTGAAGGCCTCGACGACCATCTGGAAGTTCACGATTGCATGGGCTGCCCGCTGTTCGTCGATGAGCGCCCCTGGGGCCTGCTGACCCTTGACTCTCTGGATCCGGAGCGCTTCGAACCCATCGACCTCGGTGCGCTGCAGGCCTTCGCCAGCCTCGCCGCCGCCACGGTCAGCGCCGCCGAACGCATCGAACGCCTGGCCTTGAAAGCCGAAGACGAACACCGCCGCGCCGAGGTCTATCGCCAGGCCAGCGGCCAGCAATCCCGCGACATGGTCGGCCAGAGCAAAGCCCATAAACGCCTGGTGGAAGAGATCAAGCTGGTGGGCGGCAGCGACCTGACCGTGTTGATCACCGGTGAAACCGGCGTCGGCAAGGAGCTGGTCGCCCAAGCCATCCATGCAGCCTCCAAACGCGCCGAACAGCCGCTGATCAGCCTCAACTGCGCCGCCCTGCCGGACACCCTGGTGGAAAGCGAACTTTTCGGCCACGTACGCGGCGCGTTCACCGGAGCGACGAGCGACCGGCGCGGCAAGTTCGAGCTGGCCGATGGCGGCACGCTGTTCCTCGACGAAGTGGGTGAGTTGTCCCTGACCGTCCAGGCCAAACTGCTGAGAGTGTTGCAGAGCGGCCAGTTGCAGCGCCTGGGCTCGGACAAGGAGCATCTGGTGGATGTGCGTCTGATCGCCGCCACCAATCGCGACCTGGCCGAAGAGGTGCGCAACGGCCGCTATCGGGCCGATTTCTACCACCGCTTGAGCGTGTATCCCTTGCAGGTACCGGCGCTGCGGGATCGTGGCCGCGATGTGCTGCTGCTCAGCGGTTTTTTCCTGGAGCAGAATCGCTCGCGCATGGGCCTCAACAGCCTGCGTCTGAGCAGCGATGCCCAGGCCGCGCTGCTGGCCTACGACTGGCCGGGTAACGTGCGTGAACTTGAACACCTGATCGGCCGTAGCGCCCTGAAAGCGCTTGGCAGATGCCCGGTGCGGCCGAAAATCCTCAGCCTCGGTGCCCAGGACCTGGACTTGCCCCAGGCCACCGAGCCAACGTCCGAGCCTTCAGCAACACCCCCTGCGCTGGCGATCACCCCCGTGACAGGAGACCTGCGCGAAGCCATGGACGATTTCCAGCGCCGGCTGATCGGCGCCAGCCTGGAACGCCATCAACACAACTGGGCCAGTGCCGCCCGAGAACTGGGGCTGGATCGGGCGAACCTGGGGCGGATGGCACGACGGTTGGGGCTCAAGTAACGCCCTCAAGTTGCTCAAGCCTTTGTGGCGAGGGGATTTATCCCCTCGCCACAGGTGTGTATTCACAGGCCGCTGGCCCGGAAAGCGGATGTCGGCCGCTTTCGCCCTAAAGCCTGCCCCCAACAAGTCGATAACCCGATATCAAAAGCTGTTTTGGCGATCTTCACGTTCGCCCCACCTTTTTACACAGAAGGTTTTTATGTCTTCCAACAAAGCCCGCGCAGATTCACTTTCGCTTCTGCTGTTTACGTTGCGCAGCGGCAAGCTGATGGCAATCAACCTGCTCAAAGTCAGTGAGATCATCCCGTGCCCGCCACTGACCAAACTGCCGGAGTCGCATCCACACGTGAAAGGCATTGCGACCCTGCGTGGCACATCGCTGTCGGTGATTGACCTGAGCCGTGCCATTGGCGAGCGGCCGCTGGAAGATCCGGACGGCGGCTGCCTGATCGTCACCGATGTCAGCCGCTCCAAGCAGGGCCTGCACGTGCAGGCGGTGAGCAAGATCGTCCACTGCCTGACCACCGACATCAAGCCACCGCCTTACGGCTCCGGCGGCAATCGCGCGTTCATCACCGGCGTGACGTCGGTGGACGGCAAGCTCGTGCAGGTGCTGGACATCGAGAAGGTCATCCATGGCATCGCCCCGGCGCAGATCGAAACCGCGCCCACCGAGCTGAGCATGGAAGACGCCGAAGTGCTGGGCAACGCACGGATCCTGGTGGTCGATGACAGCCAGGTGGCGTTGCAACAATCGGTGCACACCCTGCGCAACCTGGGCCTGCAATGCCACACCGCCCGCAGCGCCAAGGAAGCCATCGAATGCTTGTTGGACCTGCAAGGCACGGCCGGACAGATCAACCTCATCGTCTCCGACATCGAAATGTCGGAAATGGACGGTTACGCCCTCACCCGCACTCTGCGGGAAACGCCGGACTTCGCCCACCTCTACGTGTTGCTGCACACCTCGCTGGACAGTGCCATGAACAGTGAAAAGGCCCGGTTGGCCGGCGCCAATGGGGTGCTGACCAAGTTTTCCTCGCCCGAACTGACCAAGTGCCTGATCACGGCAGCCAAGGCGGTGGCCGAACAAGGCCACTGAGTTGTACCGACGATGCGCTCCTGCGTTCCGGCGTGGGAGGGTCCGGCAATCTCAGGCATACTTTTGCCATGACTTTCCGGAACGAGACATCCCGATGAACATCCGCGCATCGTTTCTCCTTGGCCTCGCTGCCCTGGCCTCCCAAGCCCATGCCTCCAGCCCGGAAGCCTGGGCTGCCTACGACAAAGCCGTGCTGGCCAGTTGCATCAAGGCCAGTGGCTTGAAGAACGCCGAGCCGGTGGGCACCGCCGCGCAATTCGACGACCGGGTCGGCTATACCGCGCTGTTGCTGCAAGGCCAATACCCGCAGAAACACATGAAAGGGGCGAGCGGTACCGAGCTGTGCCTCTACCGCAAGAAAACCAAGACCGCCCACGTGACCGAATGGGACTCGATACGCTCCACCGCGACCGATCAGTGAGTGGCGCATAACTTGCTTCGCGAGGCTCATCACGGCGTTTTTCTGTCGCCGCCTTTCAGCTCTCGACCGGTCGCTCAATGAATACAACGTTTTCCTGCGTAGGCTGCGGCAAATGCTGCTCTGGCCACCACGTTCCCCTGACCCTCGATGAAGCCCGGATGTGGGCAAGCGACGGCGGCCAGGTCATCGTCCTGGTGGAAGCCTTCCTGCCCAATGGCCTCGGTCTGCCGGTGGCGCAGCGCGAGCATGCCGAACGCCGTTCCGCGAGGGTCCGGAGCGGCGGCACCGATGCCTTCGTGGCGATCACCTTCGCCGCTTATAACCCCGGCCGCTGCCACAATCTCGACGAAGAAAACCTGTGCAGCATCTACGAACGCAGGCCGCTGGTGTGCCGGATCTATCCGATGGAAATCAACCCACATATCCCGCTCAATATCGCAGCGAAGGACTGCCCCCCGGAATCCTGGGAAACCGGTCCGCAACTGATCGTCGGCGGGAAATTGGTTGATAAAGAACTGGCCGAGCTAATCGAACGCTCGCGCCAGGCCGATCGCGAAGAGATTGCGATCAAGGACCGCATCTGTGCGGCCTTGGGCATCCATACCACCGCGCTGAAAGGTGACGGGTTTGCCGCCTATCTGCCGGACATGACAGCGTTCGCCGCCGCCATCGATCAGGTGCGCTTGCGACCAACGGCGCAGGAAACCAGTGAATGGCAATTCCATCTGTCCGGGGATGACGTCGCCCGCGAGGTCATGGCCTGTGGGGCTCGGGTCGTCACCGAGGCAGCTTCGGATTATGCGTTCATTTCGTTGCGGGCGGCCTAGAGACAACATAAAGGCCCCTTGTGGGCGCGAGCCTGCTCGCGATAGCGGTATGTCAGTCAATATCAACGCTGGCTGAACCGCTGCCATCGCGAGAAGGCTCGCTCCCACAGGTCATTCCAAGTCATAAACTGCACCCCCCTCTCGCCTAACCCTCGCCGAGAATGTTAGCGTGCTTGGTATTGCCTCCAAGACGAGCCTTGCACGATGAAAAAAACCGTACTTGCCTTCAGCCGTGTCACGCCCCAGATGGTCGAGCGCCTGCAACAGGACTTCGACGTGATCGTGCCGAACCCATCGAAGGGTGACATTAATGCACAGTTCAACGAAGCCCTGCCCCATGCCCACGGCCTGATCGGGGTTGGTCGCAAACTCGGTCGCGAGCAATTGCAAGGCGCCACGAACCTGCAGGTGGTTGCCAGTGTGTCGGTGGGTTACGACAACTATGACCTGGCCTACTTCAATGAACGCGGGATCATGCTCACCAACACCCCCGACGTGCTCACCGAAAGCACGGCCGACCTGGCCTTCGCCCTGCTGATGAGCAGTGCCCGTCGCGTTGCGGAACTGGACGCCTGGACCAAGGCAGGACAATGGCAGGCGACGGTGGGGCCACAACTGTTTGGCAGCGACGTGCACGGCAAGACCCTGGGCATCGTCGGCATGGGCAACATCGGCGCGGCCATCGCCCGGCGTGGCCGGCTGGGGTTCAACATGCCAATCCTGTACAGCGGCAACAGCCGCAAGACCGAACTGGAAAACCAGCTGGGCGCGCAGTTCCGCGAGTTGGACCAGTTGTTGGCCGAAGCGGACTTCGTCTGCCTCGTTGTGCCGCTGAGCGAGAAGACCCGCCACCTGATCGGACAGCGTGAACTGTCGCTGATGAAGCCAAGCGCGATCCTGGTCAACATTTCCCGCGGCCCGGTGGTGGATGAGCCGGCATTGATCGAGGCCTTGCAGAACAACCGCATCCGCGGCGCCGGGCTGGACGTCTACGAAAAGGAGCCATTGGCCGAGTCGCCGCTGTTCCAGCTGAAGAACGCCGTCACCCTGCCCCACATCGGCTCGGCTACCCACGAAACCCGTGAAGCCATGGCCAATCTCGCGGTGGAAAACTTGCGCAGTGCGTTGCTGGGTGAGCGGCCGCAGAACCTGGTCAACCCGCAAGTCTGGAAGTAGAAGCCGGCGCCGTATCCCATCGCCCCGCTTTGTGGGAGCACGGCTTGCCCGCGAAACGAACGCCTCGGTTTCTGACAGAGCGCGTCGTCTTCATCGCGGGCAAGCCTTGCTTTCACAAAGCGCGACACTGGTCGCCGCTGGTCGAGGCTTGCGAAACACCAGCACGTTCCCCAGCATCACCAATACCAGCCCGGCCAGTGCCGGCGCCGTCCACTGGTAGCCTTCGACAAACGCCGAGACATTCAACGCCACCACTGGGAACAGGACAGTGCAATATGCCGCCCGCTCCGGCCCCATGCGCCCCACGAGCGTCAGGTAAGCGGTGAAGCCGATCACCGAGCCCGGGATCACCAGGTACAGCAGCGAACCGATGTAGCGCAGGTTCCATTCCATGTCGAAAGCAATCCCGTTGAACAGGCACCACCCCGCCAGCATCGTCGCGCCATAAGCCATGCCCCAGGCGTTGGTGGTCAACGGCTTGAGCCCAGCCTTTTGTTGCAGGCTCGAGAGCATATTGCCCGCCGAGAAACACAGCGTGCCCAGCAACGCCAACGCCAATCCGAGCAGCGTCTGCGGGCTCGCGTGATGGCCGGCCAGTTCCGGCCAGAACAACAGCCCCAGCCCCGACAATCCCAATGCACCGCCCAACAGCACGTTGCGGGCGATCCGCTGGCCGAAGAACACCCGGGCATTGAGGGCATTCCACAACGTGGCCGTGGAGAACACCACCGCCACCAGGCCGCTGGGAATCCACTGGCTGGCCGTGAGGAAACACATGAAATTGACGCAGAACAGGCACAGTCCCTGGGCCAGGCAGATCAAATGCCCACGACGGTTCATCACTTGCAGGCGCCGGCTGAGCAGGAGCATTGCGAACAGGATCAGGGCCGCGAGGCCGAAGCGATAGACAATCGATACCGGGATGGCAACGACGCCCAGTTGCAGTTTCAGCGCAATCCAGGTGGTGCCCCAGATGAGCACGGTGAGCAGGTATAACGAGAGGTTCATGGTGACGGCTCCTGGACGATGGCGTTCAGTGTCACGCCGCCGTCCACCGGGCGCTTGCGTAAACTTGCGGTTTTGTCGGCGTGCAGGCTGGCACAGGTCTTTCAACGGAGTAGGATGCAAGGCGTTGGAGATAACCGATCATGCCCACACTGCAAACCCTGCAAGTCTTTCAAGCCCTCAACAGCTCGCCCAATGCCCGTCTGGAGCACAGCGCCGAGCTCGGTGACGGCATGGCGGCCGCCTTGTGGACCAATCATCATGACGCCCGGGACTACGACGCGCCGACCCACCACACGCTGTCCTGCTACATCGCCGGCGGCACCGGTACCTTTCGGCGCGAGCGGCCCGACACGCTCGGGGCCCCCGACAAACTCTGCGTCCTGCCGGCGGACCATGAGTCGGCCTGGGTCATCAACGGCGACATTCGCCTCGCTCACCTGTACTTCAGCGCCGAACAGTTCGCCCTCGGTTGCGTCACGCTGCTGGATCGCGAACCCCGGCAAGTGCAACTGCGTGAGGCGACGTTCCTCGACGACGAGCAACAGGCACAACGCTTTCGTCAGTTGATCGCCTTGAACTGGGACGAACCCGGCGAACGCCTGCTGACCACCAGCCTGGCCCACGAACTGCTCAATCACCTGCTGCTCAGCCAGGTCGGCCAACGCCAGGACCTGCGCCTCAAAGGCGGGCTCGCCGCACACCAACGCCGGTTGCTGGTGGATTACATCGACAGCCATCTGGCCGACGCTATCAGCCTCGGGCAATTGGCGGCATTGTGTGCGCTGTCCGAATACCACTTCGCCCGGATGTTCCGCGAGAGCTTCGGGCTGCCACCCCACCAGTATGTGTTGGCGAGGCGCCTGGCACAGGCGCGGCACCTGCTGCGCCACACCTCACAACCCTTGGGCGACGTGGCACTGGCTTGCGGGTTCGCCAGCGCCAGTCACTTCACCCACCGTTTCCGCCAGGCATTGGGGGCGACGCCTGGGGAGTATCGGCAGGCCTTCTTGCGCTGATGGTGCTTGCCAACGAAAAACGGGCCTGCAATTGCAAGGCCCGTTTTTTCAGTTGGGATTAAAGGTAAACGCAACTTCAGCCGTGACGTGCGGCTCGCTCGTTCTCCAGGAATTCTTCTTCCAGCATCGCATCGGCCAGGGCCACGGATTCGGTCTGGACCGCAGCGGCGCGTTTGCCACGCAACTTGCCGAACAGATGTTCCAGGGCATTTTCCAACTTCGTCGACGCGCCCTCGATCGCTGCCTCCAGCGAACCGGCCTTATGCGTCACGGAAATCGGTTGATGGCCCTTCGGCCGGGCTTCGATCTGGCAGCGCAGATCATGGGGACCAGGCTTGGCGCCGTTTTCATCCCCCAGATGGACTTCGACCCGAGTCAGGTCTTCCTCATAACGTTCGAGCGTGCTTTCGATGGTAGTACGTACCCACTCCTCCAGTCGGATGCTGCTTTGAATATGGTTATCACTGTTGACTTGGATTTGCATAGTTCATCCCTTATTTCGGCTAGCTCGCCAGGGGCCTGTCGACGTTGGCGTAACGGCCCCTTGAGTACAGAGTCGGGCTGCCCGAGGAACAATTCAAGCCCTTTAAAAAGATAAATATTCATTTGCAAATAAAGCCGGACAACAGGCAAAAGCGCTGTTAATGTCGGGAGTTTCCTCGCCCCGCCATCTTTCGCGATTTGCGCCCCGCACCGCACCGTCAACGAACATCCCGCCCCGAAACGGGCAGTCCCTGGGGTCCCGTTCCAGAGCGTCGCGAGCTGTCTCGCCGCGAACATTGACCGACAGTTTTTCCGGCATGCCCCTTGCTATCGTCTTATTGCAGCGGCCAGAGGCTGCAATCTGCTGATGGTTGCTTGCACTCAGCGATGGAACACGATCATGGAATGGCCGATGGTCCGGTATTGCGAACTAATCCCGATCAAGGCCGGTCAACAACTGCACGTTCAATCAGGCGGTGACGCATCATGGACAACCCTTTTCAGATCATTACCGACGCTTTTGCGCCGCAGTATCAAATCAACCTGAGCATCCAGGGCCTCGACGGCAGCATCATGCTGACCCTGTCCCGGGCCGGGCGGATCGTCGCCAAGCGCATGATCAGTGCCCAGCAGCGCAACGATCCGGAACGGCTCAAGCGCCTGGTGCAAAGCATTCAGTTCGGCATCGCCATCGAACAGGGCCACAGCGCCGTGGCGATCCTTGAAGCCATGACCGGCGGCGACAACGTCAAGCTGCCACCACCGCGCACCCAAGGACCGGCCTCCGCCAGCCTTTAGATTTCCCCTTTTTCTATTTCTGCATGCTCGCTGGAGCCCGCGCCGACCTTACGGTGCGGGTGCTCGATCTTCACCGACGGGAACTGCGACGACGCGTAGCGAACCACCAGGATCGAGAATGCCAGCAGCAGGATTCCGCCGCACAGGTAGATGATCCCCAGGTCCGGCGGGCTGTGGTGGGAAACGTTGGAGATCAGCAGGCGGGTCAAGGCGGTGATGGCCACGTAGATCAGAAACCGTACTGGCATGTGGTTGGTCTTGAAGTAGATCCCGACCATCGCGCCCAATTCCAGATAGATGAACAGCAGCAGGATATCGTCGATCTTGATGTGCCCTGCCTCGATCATCTGCAAAAACTCCATGACCGCCGCCCATGCGGTCACCGCCCCGATGGCGAACAGCGCCAGATAGTGGAACGTCTCGACGAACAGGTTGCCCAGGGACTCGGCCAACTGATGGACGTTCTGGCGCAGATTCTCGGCCCAGTTGATTTTCACGATACGGTTTCCTTAGGTCGACTCGACCGAATGATGCGGGTTGGACGTGACGGTTGTTCTGCATGCAGAAAAAAGGCCAGCGCCGTGAGTGAGATGGCGAAAGGCTGGCAACCGACACGTCCTCCCCACGACAAACGCCGAAACCGGTCTACATTAAAAAGCCACTACCCAAAGAGAAAGGATTCGCTTATCCTCCGGGCTGTATATAAATACAGTATTCGCAGATTACCGGTTTGAAGGCGCACGAGGCGGGACCGACCGTCGCACCTCACAGCCGTGATGCTTGGATTTTATAGATTCCGCAGCCTGGCTTCCCATGCTTGCGGCAGACATGCAAACAAACGAGAGGCCAGCCATGGCTGTTGAGATTCTGTACCGCAGTACACGTGATTTGGAGACTACGTTTTTGGACCGTAAGCTCGCTGATGCCCATGACCAGATGCTCGAACTGGCGGAGGTGCTGACCACTGTTCTGATGAAGAACGTGCAGGGCCTGAACGAGAAACAGGCTGAGGATGCGAGCATCTTCATGGCAAAAAACAGAGCGGCGTTTGCAGCCGCGTTCAAAAGCAACGCAGCCGCCCTCGGGGAGCTTCTGGGTACCGAAGAAAGCGAGTGAGGCCGTTGCCGACTGCTCAATGCAGCGTGAGGTCCAGCCTGGGGCGACTCAATAGTAACGGCGTGGATCGGAATCGATCAGGCTGGCCAACTTTGTCAGGGCGAAACGCAGCTCGTCCTGGCTGGTAGGGGACATCAGCACCACCCTTACACTTCGGCTAGTCCCGGAGCGTTCAGCCTGGAACTGCGAGCCACTGAGTACCAGTACGCCGTTGGCCCGGGCCAGCATCGTGAATTCGTCGCCGGTCCACGGTTCGGGCAGCGTCAACCAGACATGGTACGCATAGGGCTGGGCCTTGAGCTCGAAGTTGGCAAAGACTTCCCGAGCAATCGCTTGCCGCCCGGCGGCTTCATTGCGCTGGATGCGGATCAGTTTCTTGTCCAGGCCCTCGGTGATCACATTGCTCGCCAGTTGCGCGGTCAACGGTGACGGCATCCAGACACTGCTGCGCACCATCGAGGTCAGCCGTGACAGCAGTTTCGGCGGGCTGTAGAGATAACCGACCCGAAGCGCCGGCATGACCGCCTTCGACAGACTGGTCAGGTACACCGACCGGTCCGGCGCAAAAGCCGACAGCGGTCTGGTCGACGGATCGGTGGCGAGGAAACCATAGATATCATCGTCCAGGATGATGAAGTCGAACTCCTCGGCCAGCGCGGCAATCTGTGCCCGACGCTTTTGCGACATGATCGCCGCCGTCGGATTCTGGCAAGTCGCCACACAAACCAGCATCGCTGGTTTCTCTCGCAAACACAGTTCACGCAACGCTTCGGGGATGATGCCTTCGTCATCCATCGACACACCGCGCAGGCGGCGTTCGAGGCCATGGGCCAGGGAAATGATGCCCGGGTAGCAAAGCGCCTCGCAGAGCACCAGGTCGCCAGCGTTGGTCAGCGCGCTCATCGCGACCATCAAGCCATGCTGGGCCCCGGCGGTGATCACCACTTGCTGCCATTGCGCGTCGGGCAACGAATGACGCAGCCACTGCGCGCCTGCTTCACGATGGGCCGGGTGACCACCGTCCGGGGCGTAATCCAGGGCGCCGGCAAAATCGGTGCTTTTTGCCATGCCCACCAGCGCACCGCGCAACCAGTACTCCAGGGTTTCGCTGGAAGGCTTGATGATCGAGAGATCGAGCAGTTCGGGCTGCCCCAGGTTCAACGGCGCGGCGCCATGAGTTGTCGGCAGGTCCAGTTGCTGCTGGCTGAGCACATACGTGCCACGCCCCACCTCACCTTGCACCAGCCCACGTCGATGGGCTTCGCCATAGGCCCGGCTGATGGTGCCCGGCGTGACATCCAGGGCATTGGCCAATTCCCGCAGGGTCGGCAAGCGGTCACCCTCGCTCAGCACCCCATTACCGATGTCGCGTGCCAACGCATCGGCAATTGACAGGTACATCGGCTGGTTGAACTCGCTTAGCTGGGGAATCCACATGAATGATCGCCGCCCCTCGTAGAAATGATGAATTTGCGAGCATATCACATCGAGGCGAGGCCATTAATGATGGGAACAATCAAGGAATTGAGTCGATTGATTCGATATCCAATCCAAAACCGGTTCTCAAAAGACAACGCATTGAAAATTAATATACATATAAATCATATAGTTAATTGAAAAAAACAGCAGAACGCTGCGAAACCTATCACCGAACCATTGAATCAATTCAATTCATTCAAATACACTCATCCAGAATCGATTCAATCGATTCAATCAATCCCTGATCAACTGCACGCTCCTGCCGTGCCAAGTCGAGACATCATGGCCACACTCAGAAAGGATCTATCCCTGTCAGCGATCATCGCGGGCTTTATCGCCGTGATCATTTCCTACGCCGGCCCCCTCATCATCGTGTTCCAGGCAGCCAAGGAGGCACACCTGGCCAACGATGTGGTGTCCTCATGGATCTGGGCCATTTCCATCGGCAGCGGGATCACCGGCCTGCTCCTGAGCTGGCGCCTGCGTGTTCCTGTGATCACCGCATGGTCGACACCGGGCGCGGCCTTGCTGGTGTCGATGCTGCCGACCGTCACCCTGCCCCAGGCCATCGGCGCCTATGCAGTGGCGTCGCTGATCATTGCCGTCGTGGGTTTGTCCGGCGCGTTCGACAAACTGATGAGTCGCCTGCCCAAAGCCATCGCCGCCGCCATGCTCGCCGGCATCCTGTTCCGCTTCGGCGCAGAGCTGTTCACTTCGATCAAACTGCAGCCGGCGTTGGTACTGTCGATGATTGCGGCTTATCTGCTCTGCAAGCGCTTTTCGCCGCGCTACGCGATTCTGTCGGTGCTGGTGGTCGGCTGCGCGATGGCCGCCGCGTTCGGAGAACTCAACAGTGGTTCGATTACCATCGAGGTGGCCCATCCGGTCTTTATCGCCCCTGAATGGAGCTGGCACGCAATCATCAACATCGGCCTGCCATTGGCGCTGGTGACGCTGACCGGCCAGTACGTACCGGGCATGGCCGTGTTACGGACCGCGGGCTACAACACGCCGGCGCGCTCTATCATTTCGGTCACTGCAATTGGCGCGGCGCTGATGGCGCCCTTCGGCTCCCACGGTTTGAACCTGGCGGCCATTACCGCAGCGATCTGCACCGGCCGCGAGGCCCATGAGGACCGCGACAAACGCTACATCGCCGGCATCGCCTGCGGGGTGTTCTACATCCTGATGGGCACCTTCGGCGCAACGCTGGCCTCGGTATTTTCCGCACTGCCGAAAGAACTGATCGCCTCCCTCGCCGGCCTCGCCTTGTTCGGTGCAATCAGCGCAGGGCTGACCGGAGCCATGGCCGATGAAAAGCAGCGGGAAGCAGCGCTGATCACCTTCCTGGTGACCGCATCGGGCATGAGTTTCCTGGGGCTGGCCGCCGCATTCTGGGGCCTGATCTTCGGTCTCGTGGCGCATTTCGTGCTGACCCATACCCGGCAAGCCAAAACCGCCGTCATCGCCGCGGGCAACTGATCATGACGGTTCGCGGTGCGCTGCGAGCCGTTGTTAGCGATACAGCAAACGCTCCGCCAATTCATCCGCCACCCGGGCTGGTGAGCGTTTCTCCGCCTGGGCATGGGCAAAGACTTCCGTGAGCCGAGCAGCGATTTTCGACAGGTGAGCGGTGATGGTTGGCAACTCTTCGCCGCGATGCTTGAGGGCGACGTAGATCAGGCCGCCGGAGTTGATCACATAGTCCGGCGCGTAGAGAATCCCGCGCCTTTCCAGTTGATCGGCCACTTGCAGGTTGCTCAACTGGTTATGGGCCGAGCCGGCCACGGCCGAGCAACGCAGTTGCGCCACGCTATGGCTGTTGAGCACACCGCCCAGGCCGCAAGGAGCAAGAATGTCGCAAGGGGTGCTGAGCAACGCATCGTTGGCAATGGGATGGGCGCCCAATTGCTCCATTGCCAGTTGCACCTTGCCGGGGTCGATGTCGCTGACCAGCAGTTCGGCACCGGCCGCGTGCAACTGTTCGGCCAGGGCGTACCCGACATTGCCCAGGCCCTGGATCGCCACGCGCAGGCTTTCAAGGTTATCACTGCCCAGCCGGGCCATGGCCGTGGCACGAATGCCGGCAAACACGCCCATCGCCGCGTGAGGTGCCGGGTCTCCCGAGGCGGTGGTACTGGTGACATGACGGGTCTGTTGGGCGATGCAATCCATGTCGGCCACCGAGGTACCGCTGTCGATGGCGGTGATGTACCGGCCATCCAGTTGCTCGATGCAGCGACCAAAAGCTTCGAACAATGCGGCCCGGCTTTCGACATGGGCCGGACGCATGATCACCGCCACCCCGCCGCCCACGGGCAGCCCCGCCAGGGCGGCCTTATAGCTCATGCCTTGGGCCAGGCGCACGGCATCGACCACGGCACTTTCATCGTCGGGGTAGGACAGATAACGACATCCGCCCAAGGCTGGCCCTGGGCGGCTGCTATGGATGGCAATGACCGCCTTCAACCCTGTTGTCGGGTCCACGCTCAAGTGCAGCGATTCAAGGCGGGAGCTTTGCATGAGCGCAAACATCGACAGGCTCCCGAATCACTTCTGTTTGTTTCGCCAGTATAGGCGCGTAGCTGAAATTTGCTGGAGCACGCCGGAATAAGTCGCCTCAGCTGTCAGTCTTTTCGGACATAACCGTTGCCGCCTCTCTCTGATACTGGACGAAAGCCCGTGGCAGGGCTAAAACGAGGCAATGTCCGGAGAGTGTGATGAAACCGCGCCAAGCCTTTTTTGAATGTCTGCACCGGTCGCCTGCTGCGCTGTTCGAAGCGGCGCTTTGGATCGCTGCCGAGCATGATCGCGACGTCGACATACCGGCCCTGCTGAGGGACTTCAGGGATCTGCAACAGCGGGTCAGCCATGACCTGCCGTTGCTGCCCGTCGCTGAGCTGGGCCAGCCCTTGTTGCGCTGCCTGAATGACCTCGGGTTTGCCCAGGACGATTTCACGCCCCTGCGCCCGCGTGTAGCGTTGCTCGACAAAGTGTTGGCCAGAAAGCGCGGCCAACCGCTGGCTCTCGCCCTGATTGCCCTGGAATTGGCCCGAGGCCTGGAAATACCGATGGTCGGGGTCAATTTCCCCGGTCACTTCCTGCTCCGGGTGCCCGGTGCCGATCACCTGCTCGACCCATGCGGCGGCCGTCGGCTGTATCCCAACGACTGCCGGGAACTGTTGCAGCGCCAATATGGTTCGAACGTGTCGCTCAAGGCTGAACACCTGGCCAGCGCCGAACCGCTGCAGATGCTCCAGCGCCTGTCACGCAATCTCCGGCAGTTGCATCTGACGAACGACGAGTACATCGACGCGCTGATCGATGCTGAACGGGTGCTGGAACTCGGCAACGCCAGCGCCGCCGATTATCTGGCCCGCGCCAGCCTGTACCAGCGGCTCGACTGCCCCAACGCCGAACGCTTCGACCTGGAACATGCGCTGATGCTCAGTGATGACCCGATCCAGCGGATCCGGCTGACAGAACGGCTGGGGCATCTGCCGCCGAATTCGATTGTGCATTGATCTGCAGAGAGGCCGGCGCCCTGATTGAATGTCAGGCCGCCATTGCGAGCAGGCTCGCTCCCACACGGGACGGTGTAACGCGAACCATGTGGGAGCGAGCCTGCTCGCGATGGCGTCAGATCAGCCACCCTTGATGTCAGCTGGCAGGCGTGTCCACCTGATGAGCCGGATGCGCCCGCTGGAACGCGGCATGTGCAGCTGCCAGCGCCGCAACTCGACGGATCCGTGGATAACCTTGCAAGGAAACGTTGAAACGCTCAGCCGCGTACAACTGCGGGATCAGGTAGACATCTGCCAATCCTGGCGCGGGGCCGAAACAGTAGCCCTCGTCACCGATCAACTGCTCCACCGCCGCCAGCCCCTGGCTGATCCAATGCCCGATCCACTCCGTCACCTGCGTTTCATCGTGCCCCCACTGTCGCAGCTTGTTGAGCACGCTGACGTTGTGCAATGGGTGGATATCGCAACCGATCAGGGCGGCGACGCCGCGTTCATGGGCACGCACCGCCAGGTCAGGATTGAGCAGCGGCACCTGTGGATAACGCTCCTCCAGGTATTCGATGATGGCCGGCGATTGCACCAGCAGCGCCCCCTCGTCGGTACGCAGCGCCGGTACCCGCCCTTGCGGGTTGATCGCGAGGTAAGTCGGCTGACGATGCTCGCCTCCCGGCGGTGCGATCAGGTTGACCGGCACGGCACGGTAATCCAGGCCCTTGAGTGCCAGGGCGATGCGCACCCGATAAGACGAAGTGGAGCGATAGTACGTATAGAGTTCCATGCCCTGTCCCTCAACGCGCCGGCAGGATCTTGCCCCGGCATTCGCCAAAGCCGATGGAGGCGACGCCCTCACGGCTGCAACGGGCCCGCAGGATGATTTCGTCGCCATCCTCGAGGAACTTGCGCACTTCACCGGACGCCAGCTCGATCGGCTTCTTGCCGCCCTCGGTGATCTCCAGCAAGCTGCCGAATTGACCGTTCTCCGGGCCCGACAAGGTGCCCGAGCCGAACAGGTCGCCGGCCTGCAACTGGCAGCCATTGACGCTGTGGTGCGCGACCATCTGCGCCACGGTCCAATACATGTAGCGGGTGTTGCTCAGGGTCAGGCGATGGGCCGGCAGGTTCCGCTCACGCATGGCTCCGGTCAGCAGCAGGACTTCAAGCTCGATATCAAAGGCGCCGCCGTCCTGATCGCGCTTGTCCAGCAGATACGGCAGCGGTTGCGGATCGCCTTCAGGCCGCGCCGGTTGAGGGCGACGGAACGGTTCCAAGGCTTCAGCCGTCACGACCCACGGCGAAATGCTGGTCAGGAAACTCTTCGACAGGAAAGGCCCAAGCGGTTGGTATTCCCAGGCCTGGATATCCCGCGCCGACCAATCGTTGAGCAGGCAGAACCCGCCAATGTGTTCAGCGGCATCACCGATGGCGATGGGCTCGCCCAGTGCATTGCCCTTGCCGATCCAGATCCCCAGCTCCAGCTCGTAGTCCAGCCGCGCGCAGGGGCCGAAAGTCGGTTCACTCTGGCCGGCGGGCAGGGTCTGGCCCTTGGGGCGGCGTACATCGGTACCGGACGGGCGGATGGTCGAGGCGCGACCGTGGTAGCCGATGGGAACGTATTTGTAATTGGGCAACAGCGGGTTGTCGGGGCGAAACAGCTTGCCGACATTTTGCGCATGCTCGATGCCAACGTAGAAGTCGGTGTAGTCGTTGATTTTCGCCGGCAGGTGCATCTGGCAATCCGTCGCCAGGGGAAGCATCTTCGTCCCTTGGGCCAGGATCTGCTCGCGTTGCGCACTGTCTTCGCCCAACAAGGCCAGCAGTCGTTCACGCAAGGCCACCCGGGCATTGCGACCCAGCTCGAAGAATGCGTTCAACTGGCCGCCGCTCATGGCTTCGACGGCTTCGCGCGCTGCGCCATCGAACAGGCCTGCCTGCAGCGCGGCCTGCAAGTCGAACACATGATCGCCAATGGCAACACCGCTGCGAGGAGCGTCGCCGTTCACGCTAAAGATCCCCAGTGGCAGATTTTGCAGAGGGAAATCGGCATGGCCGTTGGCAGAGGCAACCCAGCTACGGGCAGGGGAAACTTGGGTCATGGATTATCTCCGGGTCGGGTCGAACGTGACGGGCAGCGAAGCCCAACAGGCATCGTAGTCGGTTTGCAGTTGCGGGCAGTCCAGTGCGAAACGGCTCGGGCGCAGCACCTGGCTGGTTTCGAACATGAAGGCCATGGTGTTGTCGATTTTCACTGGTGTCAGCTCGGCGTTGATTGCCTTGGTGCAGGTTTCACCGTCCGGACCGTGGGCGCTCATGCAACTGTGCAAGGAGGCACCGCCCGGCAGGAAACCCTCGGCCTTGGCATCGTAGGCGCCCTGGATCAGCCCCATGAATTCGTTCATCAGGTTGCGGTGGAACCAGGGTGGACGGAAGGTCTTTTCCGCCACCATCCAGCGCGGCGGGAAGATCACGAAGTCGAGATTGGCCAGGCCGTGGACGCTGGTAGGCGAGGTCAACACCGTGAAAATCGAAGGGTCCGGATGATCGAAGCTGACCGTGCCGATGGTGTTGAACCGGCGCAGGTCGTATTTGTACGGCACGTTATTGCCGTGCCAGGCCACGACGTCGAACGGCGAATGATCCAGTTCGCAAGCCCACAACTCACCGAGGAATTTCTGCACCAGCGTGGTCGGCTGAGCGAGGTTTTCGTAATGCGCGACTGGGGTCAGGAAGTCCCGCGGGTTGGCCAGGCCGTTGCTGCCAATGGGACCGAGATCAGGCAGGCGCAGCGGCGCACCATGGTTCTCAGCGAGGTAGCCACGGGCCTGCGGATCGAGCAGCTCGACGCGAAACTTCAAGCCGCGAGGCAACACGGCGATTTCCAGCGGTTCAAGTTCCAGCCGCCCCAGCTCGGTGACGATCCGCAATCGCCCCGACTGCGGCACGATCAGCCATTCGCCGTCCGCATTGAAGAACACCCGCTCCATGGAACGGTTGGCACGGTAGTGGAAGATGCTGATCCCGGCGGGCTTGTCCTGGCCGGCATTGGCGGCCATGCGCACCAGCCCGTCGATGAAGTCGGTGGGGTCGGCGGGGATGTCCAACGGGTTCCAGCGCAGGCGGTTGGGGGTGACCTCGCCCAGCGCCCCGCCGGCCAGTTGGCGTTCCAGCTTGACGAAAGCCGGATGGTTGGCCGATGGCCGGATGCGATACATCCAGGTGCGCCGCGCCTCGCTGCGCGCCATGGTGAATGCCGTACCGGAAAACAATTCGGCGTAGAGACCGTAGGGGGCCTTCTGCGGCGAGTTCTGGCCGGCAGGCAGCGCGCCAGGCAGCGCTTCGCTGGCAAATTCGTTGCCAAAGCCTGATTGGTACGCCAGCTCAGACGCTGTGGAATCGAGGTTCATGGAGCCTCCTGAACACCTGTTGTTTTTATCGTAATTCGATTACGCATAACGTAATTTGCTCGACAGCGACCGTCAAGCTATAAAGACGCCCATTCGCCCTCCGGATCCAGTGCCTCCATGGAAACCCCGCTCAATAACGGCAAACAGAAAGTCCGCTCGGCCGAAGTCGGCACCGACATCCTCAAGGCCCTGGCCGAACTCTCCCCCTCCACGTCGCTGTCGCGCCTGGCCGAACACGTGCAGATGCCGGCGAGCAAGGTCCATCGGTACCTGCAGGCCTTGATTGCCAGCGGGTTCGCCGAGCAGAACACCGCCACCAACCATTACGGCCTGGGGCGCGAAGCCTTGCGGGTGGGCCTGGCGGCGCTGAACGGCATGGACGTGCTGCAAGTGGCCGCCCTGCCCCTGGCGGAACTGCGGGACGACTTGAACGAAACCTGTTTCCTGGCGGTGTGGGGCAATCACGGCGCGACCGTGGTACGGATCGAGCCCGCCGTGCGCGCCGTGACTGTGGTGACGCAACTGGGTTCGGTGTTGCCGCTGCTCAGTTCGTCCACCGGACTGGTGTTCAGTGCCTATCTGCCGGAGCGCGAGACTATCGGGCTGCGAGAACAGGAGGTGGCGGCCACCGACACTCATGCACTGGCTGACGACCACGCCTATGCCACCCTGTGCGAACAGATCCGCGGTCGGGGATTGCATCATGTGCATGGCTTGCTGATGCCAGGCGTGGACGCCTTGTCCGCGCCGGTCTTCAATGCCGTCGGCCAAGTCACGGCCGTCATGACCATCGTCGGCCCGACCTCGCTGTTCCATGCCGACGAAAATGGCCCGGCGGCCCAACGATTGTTGGCGGCGACCCGGGCCGTGAGTTGGCGGATGGGGTATGAGTCCGGCTCAGGATCAGCTCAGTAAGTCCGGAACCATTCTGATCAGTAAATCGTTGATATGCGCGGTGGTCAGCTGTGGATGCAGGTGCTCGTCGCTGCCACTGAAGGGGACGGCATGAATGGCCTGGTGACTGCCGTGCGAGTGGTAAGGAATTTCATCCTGCTCGAAATGGCCCAGCAGGTATTCGGCCAGTTGCTGAGAGGAAGACACCACGCGCTTGCCGAAGTCATGGGTGACGAAACTGGTGACGTAGACTTCATCGAGATTTACCCCGGGCAAATGAATGTCCAACGCCCCGCGAATATCCTCGACCGTCAGACGCTTGATCGTGCGCCAAGACAGATCCATTGAAGGTTTTTCGGCAAGGCTTGTCACGATCTCCATGACAATGCGTTCGAACTCGATCAGATCCAGAGCCTTTACCCGGTCTTCGGCAGCAAAGGAATAACGCTTGCTGAAGACATTACTGAGTCCTTGCGTGTAATGAGGCAGTACTTGTTCTTCGACGCAACTCAGCGCGACATCGAACAAGGTCTCGGAAGATTTGACCTCTGCGCTCGAAACATTGATCAGTGTTGTCAGGTAGTTGGCATGGGGATTGATCCCTCGCGCCTCCAGCGACTGGCCCAACAGTACCCGCACGGCAAAATCCACACGGGTTTTCTTGAGCGTAAAAAGCCTTTCAGCGTGAGAGGAAAACAACGGCATATTCATAAGCATCCTTGTCTTGTCATGTATTCGAACTTCCTGTTCGATTGATCATTGATGTTCACCCAAGCAGGGTTCAACGAATAAAGCGACCGGGTAAAACAACCCGTGCAACTTCACCAGGGCCGTTATACACCAGAGCCCCCGCTTATCGTGAAACGGCAAATGTAAGCATGCGTGAGGAGTTGCAAACAGTTATCTCAGGCAGTGCCTACCTTGCAAAAAACAACCGGGCTTCTAATAGCGGAACTAACCCATGACACCCATGACCTTGGCCTTCGCCACCGCCTGGGTACGTCGCTGCACGCCTAACTTGCTATGTATCCGCCGCGCATGGGTTTTTACCGTGTGCAGCGAAATGAACAACCGTTCGGCAATTTGCTGATTGGAATGGCCTTGGGCAATCAGCTCCAGAACTTCCAACTCTCGCTGACTGAGCAAGGCGCCTTCGGCAATGACCGTCGGCTGTCCGACGGGCTCCGCCGACTGTGCCCAACGCATCAGTTCCGGCTGGCGCAAGCGCAGCTCACACAGGGCCTGCTGCGCGCGCCAACAGGCGACTCGTTCCAGACCTTCCTGCATCAGGACACGGGCCTGGGAATGCTCGCCGGACAGCCAGACGACTTCGGCCAAGGCCAGATACAGCTCGGTTTCCAGTCCTTGCATTCCACAGCGTTGCGCCTGGGCAATCATGTCCCTCAACCGGCCCTGCGGATCTTGCGCCCGCTGCAGGTAGACCTCGGCCAGTACCAACAGGTATTCAAGCCGCGGAATCAATTCCAGGGTCGCAGGCGGCGCGTGCCTGGCCTGTGGGCCGCGGAAATGTCGCAAGACCCGGGTCAAGGCTTCATGGGCCAGTTCCGGGCGGCCTTGCTGCAACCAGAACTGGCAGCTGGTCTGCAGCAACACACCACGGTATACGGTGTCGGGAATGTGCCGCTGCTGCATGACCCGCTCGGCTTCACGCAGTTGCACGAAGGCTTCGCCGTAGTCGCCCTGGTTGGCGGCCAGACTGGCCTTGCCGAGAAAGCCGTAGAGCACTTGTTTGTCCTGACAGTGAAGACTCGTCTCCAGACCCGTTTGAAACTGCTCCGCAGCCTGCTCTGCATACCCCATGCGCAATGCCAGGCGCCCGCGCCGCAGGGCAATGCGCCCCAGCAACGGAGAAAAGTCCTGGCCTGGCTTATCCAGCAGCCCCTGCACCGCACTCAACAGATGGTCGGCCCGGTGAGGCGCGCCGCGCTGCTCCAGCACTTGGGCGTGATCCAGCTCCAACACCCCCTCGAACACCAGCGAACCCTGTGCACGCGCCAGGCACAGCGCCTGGCGGTTGATCCATTGGGCCGACGCCAACTCGCCCCTGAGCAACGCCTGTTGTGTCAGCCCCGACTGGCACAGCAGTCGTGAAGCCCAGGCCTCCGGATCCAAGCTGTTCTGGGCCTGGATAAAATGTTCGCTCGCCTGATCACCCTCTCCTGCCAGGTGCCGCAACCAGCCACTGAGAACCTGCCACCGGGCAATCAACTGGCGCTGCTGGCAGGCCTTGGATTGGGGGGCAAACCTGGCCAGTTGCTCGATACACGCCGATGCCTGATCGAAACGACCGGCGAACAGCAGCGCGGCCGTGACCAACCCCACCGACTGCGGCGTACCCAGTGCCAGCGCTTCACCCTGTCGATCATGCAAACCCAGTAACAGCGCCACGTTGCGACCTTGCAAGACATGCTCGAAGCTCAGGTGCTGCAGAACACTGACGGCGGCCTCGAACTCTTCAGCCAACATTGCCTGCTCGAACGCCATCGGCCAATCCTGCTCGGCCGCGAACCACTGGCAGGCCCGTCGATGCCAGGAGCGCCCTTGGGGCCAGGGTTCCTCACGCACCAGCCGGGCCAGGGCCGGGAATATCTGCAACCAGTCCGAGGATTGCTCCCACGGCTCGATAAAGCATCCCAGATCCTGCAACAAGGGAAGGCATTCCGCTCCCACGGTGTCACCGAACAGATGCTCGCACAGCCGCGCATTGAAGCGCGGCAGATGGGCCAGCACGCGCCAGGCCTGTGCCAGGTCCGGGGTCAACGCGCTGAACAATTCGTGCTCCAGATAATCGAGCAAGGTACCGGGGCGTCCCGGCGATGCGTGGCGGCGCGCCCACTCGCAACGCTCGAGCAAGGCGATGCGCACACCGGCGCACCAGCCGCCGCTGCGCTGTATTACCTCGCGAGCCGTACGGATCGCCAGAGGGCCAGGCAGATGACCGAGCAACGGCTGAATATCGTCAGGGCTGAACACCAGCGCCTTCGCATCGAACTCGTGCAGCTCGTCATCGAGCAACAAGCGCAACCAGTTGCAATGTGGTCGGCGACGGCCATTGAGCCACAGGTGCAGCGCCGGGCTGCTGGCGTTCAGCAGACGGTCAAGGAACTGGTCCAGTTCGGGATTAGGTACTCGGCAATAATCATCCAGGAACAACCAGGTCGGCGTCTGCAAGCGCGCCAGATGGGACAACAGCGCCGCCTCCTCCATCACCGGCAGCCCGAGGGTCTGCGCCAGTTGCTCGCACATCTGCTTCGCATCCAACGCCGCGCCCCCCAGCGGCAGCCAGTGCAACTGGCATCCGGCGGGAGCCTGTAGAAAACATTCGGCAAACAACGCGCTCTTGCCACTGCCCGCCGGCGCGCAGAGCAGTTTTATCCGAGCTTCGGAAGTGAGCAACGGCTCGCTCAGGGACCGACGTGGCACATGCGTCGAGGACAGGCGAGGCAGCAATCCAGGACGATCCGGACACGGGGTCATGGCGGTCATGTGCGAGAGTCCCTTTTATTGTTGTCTCACCACCCTAGCCCTGTGTCGCCAACCTTTGGAGAAGTATTCAGCGCGCTGATCGCGCGCCATAAGAAAACGACCGGAAAGATGTTCTTGTGGCGAGGGGATTCATCCCCGCTGGGCTGCGTAGCAGCCCCAACACAGGCGACTCAATCAGCCTGATACACCGAGTCGTAGGGTTTGGGGCCGCTGCGCAGCCCAGCGGGATGAATCCCCTCGCCACAGATCATCCCCTCACCGCAGATAAAATCCCTCGCCACAATCAGAAGGCCATCGAGGCTTACCGAACCCCGCTCGAGCGCAGCGCCGCCGGCGTGTAGTCGGCTGCCCTGGCCTCGAAACCATACTCGTAGCTGTGCTTCTCTTCGTTCTTCATGCCCAGCGCAATGTAGCGGCCGGCGATGATGTCGTAGAGCGTCTCGAGGGTATAGGCGGGGTTCTGGTGGTCGTAATAGAACTGCGCATGTCCTTCGGCCACACGCCACAGTTGACCACGACCGTCGTAGTGATCCACCAGCGCCGCCTGCCAGCTGTCTTCGTCGAAGTACATGTGGCGCTTGGCATAGATGTGCCGCTCGTTGGGCTTGACCGTACCGATCACTTCCCAGACCCGGTGCAACTCATAGCGGGTCAGGTCCTGGTTGATGTGGCCGGCCTTGATCACGTCGTCGTACTTGAGGTTGGGTGAGTCGAGCTTGTAGCTGTTGTACGGAATGTACATTTCCTTCTTGCCGACCAGTTGCCAGTCGTAGCGATCCGGTGCACCGGAGAACAGGTCGAAGTTGTCCGACGTGCGCAGCCCGTCAGCGGCAGTACCCGGGCCGTCGTAGGCCACCTGAGGGGCACGGCGCACACGGCGCTGGCCGGCGTTGTAGATCCAGGCCAGGCGCGGTTCCTTCACCTGATCGAGGGTTTCATGCACCAGCAGTACGTTGCCGGCCAGACGTGCGGGGGCGGTGACTTCCTGCTTGAAATAGGTCAGCACGTTGCTGGCTTTTTCCGGATCGGCGTCCTTGATCAGGGCCGGCACAGCGGCCTCCTCTTCGAAACGGATCGGCGTAAAGCTGCCGTTGGTCTGCGGTGTCGCCTGGGTGATGATGCGTCGCAGGTTGCCACCGTGATAACGGGTGATGTGGTTCCAGATGACTTCCACACCGTTCTTGGGAATCGGAAACGCGTAGTAGCGGTTACCGGTGAAATTGGCCAGGCCGTTACCGTCGTTGATCGCGGTGACATTGAGCGCACTGCGCTTGGCCGACTCGTAGATTTCCGGCGGCAGCCCAACGCTGCGATGGGTCGGATAGACCGGGATCCTGTAGGTCTCCGGGTAGCGCTTGAACATCGCGACCTGGCCTTCGGAAAGCTTGTCCTTGTACTTGTCCACCGTCGCGGCGGTGATGATGAACAACGGCTTCTCATTGGCGAACGGATCCGCCAGGAAACCTTTGCTGTCCACGGCACCGGCGTTTTTCGGAATACCACCGGTCCAGGCCGGGATCGAGCCATCGGCGTTACCGGCTTTCTCCGCACCCAGCGGCGTCAGGCTGGTGCCCAGTTTGTTCGCCTCGTCCGGCGAGACCGCCGCCATCACGTTTGCGGCCAACAGGCTCAAAGCCAGGGCGCCGCATTGCAGGATCATCTTGCGCATAGGTTTTTCCTTGTCAGCCAGATCAGAAGTTCACGCCGAAGCTCAACGCGAGGAAGTCGCGATCCTTGAGGACGTTGTAGTCGCCGCCGAAAAAGTCGGTGTAGCTCAGGCTGGCGGTGTAGGTGTTGCGATAGTCGGCATCGACGCCGAGGCTGACGGCCTTGGCGCCCTCGTTGAACAGACCGTTGGGACCGTAGCCGGCCACGTCATGGGACCAGGACATGTTGGGCTTGAAGTTGATGCCGGCGATGACGTTGGAGTAGTCGAGGATCGCCCGGGCGCGATAGCCCCATGAGGTCGAGGTGACGAAGCCATCGGTGTCACCGTTGAACCCATATTGGCCGTAGACCGAATCGCGGCCGTAACGCAGCTTGTCCTTGGACTCCAGCCCGCCGACATGCACCACCGCCGCCTCGCCCACCAGGGTCAGGCGGTCCGCGCCCAACACCTGATCGAAGAAGTGCGTCATGGTGCTCTGGATCTGGGTGATTTCCTTGCGGCGATAGCCGGTGTTGTCGGCGCCGGCCCTGGTTGCAATCGGTGAGGCTGCTCCACCGGCAATCGGATTGAGCAAGGCCAGGGTCAAGTCGTTGGTATTGAGCTGTACCGGAGCGTTGGGGCGATAGCTGATTTCACCGGTCCATGCGGTGCCGGTGGGCAGCGTGGTGGAGAAGCTGGCACCGTACAGATGGATGTCTTCGGGGTATTCCAAGTAGTACTGACCGCGACCTAGCATCACGCTTTGCGCCAGGCCCGCACCGCTGCCCGGAGCCAGACCGTTGGCAATCGCAACCATTCCCGGCAGAGCCGCCAGGGTTGAAGCTCCCGCCGTCGTGGTACCGACCGTAGGCGTGCGACTGTGGTAGTTCATGAAGTACAGACCGTACTCGGTGTCATCACCAAGCCAGCGCAACGCCGTGCCCCACTGGCCGGAGTCACGGGCATCACGGTCGCCGCCACGAGGAATGACCACGCCTTCGCTGGACACCTCGATCCCCTGACCGAACGCCTGGGTCAGCGGTACGAACGGCGCGATAGCCGGGCTGCCCACGGTATAGCCACTGGTGCAGCCATCCGCTACCACGTCATTGCCGAAGAACGTGCCGCAGTTGTCGACCACCGTCTGGTCCCACTCCAACTGGTAGAAGCCCTCGATGGTGAGCTTGTCGGTCAGGCCTTGGGAGGCGAACAGCATGTTCACCGGAATCAGGCCTTCCTTGATCTCGGCACCCGGGCGACGGAATGCGGACACGTCCACCGGGTTGATGCTGTTGATGGAGTTGCCGATGAAGGTACTCTCCCCCCAACTGACCACCTGTTTGCCGGCACGCACGGTGCCCGGCAGATCGGCGATGGAATAGTTGTGATAGACGAAGGCATCGAGAATCTCCGCCCCTGAGGACTTGGCGCCCTCCTTGCGATTACTGTCGCTGATGTCCTTGAACGGACGGCTTTCGTCCTTCAGCTCGAAGTCATACCAGTACTTGCCACGCACGAACACGCCGGTATCACCGTACTTGAGTTCGAGGTCGTGCAGCCCCTTGAAGATCTTCGAGAAGGTCTCGCCCTTCTTGAAATTCAGCCGCCCATCATCACCGGTGGAAGCTTGGCCCCGACCGCCGTTGACCGTGCCGATAAAGTCCTTGTTGGCATCGCTCATACCCCAGCTCGCGCCCACGGACAGCGAGGAGTCGAACTGGCCTTCGATCTCGCCAATGTTGAATGAGACAGCCTGAGCCTGGGCACAGCAGCCCAAGGCCACCGCAACGGCCAGCGCCTGCGGCTTGAAGATGGCGCGCATTGTTATTGTTGTCATGCGTCTTCCCCGGTGAGTGACAGAGACTTCACCCTACTGCCGCCCGTCATGGGCGATAAGCGCACCAAGGAGGTATTCACGTTGTCGCTCGAAAGGATGATTGCCCGCACAAGACGGGGCTTTGCACACGCCATGGATGGGCTGGATAGTGGCCCATCAGTGCAATGCATGTTCGGCGCTTCGTTTCGACTGTTGCGCGCGCCGTAACAGTGCATGTCCGGATCCGGTCTGTTTCCCGATACGCCCGATCCCTATGCTGGCCGGGCTTTCAGGGTAACGGGCCTGCAAGCACCCGCCATGGCATCCCTCACGCCTGGCGCACCGTCATTCGGATGGATTATCGATCCATCACCCCGTGCTTACCGACGTTGGTTTGTGGCTCCTTTGCAACGTCATCTTCAGGCCGCTGCTTTTTGCAGCGGCCTTTTTTATATCAATGGTTTCCAGATGGGTACCCAAGCTGACTTGAGTTCGCGGCGCGGTTTTCTCCGGCGTGAGATTTCTTGTTTCCTACAACACCTTCGGAATCTCTCACCTGCCCAACTTTCAGGATCGAATTTATAGTCTTTATTCGTCGATCAGGGATGGATCAGACTTTTGAAAGGAGAGTTTAATGAACACCATTGAGCAAATAATCAAGAATGAGCCATTAGAAGAAATCGTCACAGTATTTGCACTATTGAAAGCGCCCCCACATTTGGACATGATGATCAGACGCCATAACATTAAGCTTATACAGCATGGTGAGCTTGAAAGAACTTACACTAAGCTTTTCAAAACAGGGGTCCTGGCAAACGGCAAAAAAGGTCTTTGCATTAAGGGCCCCAACTGGAAAGCACCAAAATTCTTTCTTGAAAAAAGATACACCTAACCATTAGCCGCTGCCTGTACAGCGATTTCTTTATCTCCAGGTTATAGAACCCCACAAACCAAACGCCAATTCCTACAAAAGACCAAGACCCTCACTACAAGCCAATTTGAAGATCATTGTTAGTCTGAAGTTAATCGAAGCGCGCAGCTTCGACCCCTTCAATTATCAATGAGCACATTTATGTACCCGATAAATTCCACCCGTTACCGTTCAAACAAAGGCCACAACAACCGCATTCGCTTTCTGGTTTTCCATTACACGGCCGCCAATTTCTCATCTTCCATCAGCGCACTGACCGGCGCCTCCGTCAGCGCCCATTACCTGGTTCCGGACTTCACTGACCCGAGTTATGCGGAAGCAGGTTTCAATGAGCCGCAGATTTTCAATCTGGTGGACGAAAACAAGCGGGCCTGGCACGCAGGGGTGAGCAGTTGGGGGAATCGCAACAATTTGAACGACACGTCCATTGGAGTCGAAATCGTCAATCTGGCCGCCGATCACCAGGGAACATTCACCTTCCCGCCTTACTCGCCGCAGCAAATCGAAGCAGTGGAGCAGTTGGCCCTCGACATACTCGGGCGTTATCCCGATATCAGCCCGGTCAATGTCGTGGCGCATTCGGACATCGCCGCCGGGCGCAAGAGTGACCCGGGCCCGATGTTTCCCTGGCATGCTTTGTATCTGAAAGGCATCGGCGCGTGGTTCGATGACTGCACGCAACAGTCTTTCCTGCAGGCCTACCGATGCACAGGCGTACCAACGCGGGAACATCTGCTGGGGCTGTTCAGGAAGTATGGGTATGACACGACAGCGGCCACGACGGTCACGGGTTTCCAGCGCTTGGTACGCGCCTTCCAGTTGCACTTTCGGCCGGCGAAACATGACGGGGTGATGGACATCGAGACCGCGGCGAACCTGGCGGCCTTGGTAAAGAAGTACTTTCCCTGAGCACGGTTATCGTCGGCAACGACAACCGGCCCAGGCAATAATCGTTACACGGCGTAACGCTGCATATTCGCCATCATTTCCTTCAACGCTTCCAGGTTGTCATTGGGATGCACCGCGTTGTCGAAATCGCAGATCTGTTGCCAATGGGCAGCAACGTCTTCGGGCGAGAAGCCTTTGCTTGGGTCGAACCCGACGCCGAGGCTGCGCTCCCAGCGTACTTTGCCCATCCAGCCGCCGCCCACTTCGAACAACCCGGAGGTTTCCTGACAGGCTTCGCTGGCCAGGTACACCACCAGCGGGCTGACGAGCTCGGGTTTGAGCTGTTCGAACACCTGCGGCGGCATCAGGCCTTCAGTCATGCGCGTGCCACCAGTGGGGGCGATGGCGTTGACCAGGATATTGTTCTTGCGCCCCTCGATAGCGAGGGTACGCGTCAGGCCATAAAGGCCGAGCTTGGCCATGCCGTAGTTGGATTGGCCGAAGTTGCCGTAGATGCCGGACGTGGAAGCGGTGAAGATTACCCGGCCATAATTTTGCTCACGCAGGTGCGGCCAGGCGGCACGGGTGACTTTGTATGCGCCCTCGACGTGGACGCGGTAGACCAGGTCCCAATCGGCGTCGTCCATTTTGTGGAAAGTCTTGTCCCGCAAGATGCCGGCGTTGTTCACCACGACATCGACCCGGCCAAACGCGTCGAGGGCGTTTTGCACAAGTTTGTCGCCATCGGTAACAGAATCGTGGTTCGCCTCGGCGATGCCCCCGGCTTCGCGGATTTCAGCGACCACCCGATCCGCCGCCGAGGCATTGGCCCCTTCCCCCTGCGCGGAGCCGCCGAGGTCATTGACCAGCACCTTGGCGCCTTGCCTGGCGAACAGCAGCGCATGGGCCCGCCCCAGCCCACCGCCGGCTCCCGTGACGATTACCACTTTATCTTCGAAGCGCACAGACTCACTCATGGGCAGAACTCCAGCAGGCCGAGGATTTAAAGCCTGAGTGTCAGGCACGGGGCGGACGGTCACAATCAACACGGTTGCGAGTGAATGGTAGGCGATAAGGTGAGGGGATGATGCGGGGGGCCGGATTCAACCCGAACCGGGTTCGGCGGCAGATCCACCATCGAGGCAAGCTGACCCAGCGCTATCGCGAGCAGGCTCGCTCCCACAGGGGACTGGCGGTGGACACAGGTATCAGGTTCACCCCGGACAGGGTGGGAGCGAGCCTGCTCGCGATAGGGAGCCGGCAGTCACAGACACTTCACCGAGGCCCGCAGCCGCACTGGCGCCGCGAGGTTCTCACGGAACGCCAGGTAATGCTTGAGCACTTGCACGGGGGCTTCAGTCTGGGGGTAGTGCCCGATATCGGGCAGCAGCACCGTATCCGCATTCGGAATCAGGGCCTCATAGCGCGCCACCATATGCGCGCCGGAAATCGGATCGAACGCGCCGTCGATCACCCGCATCGGAACCTCGCCGCGCTGCATCGCCTGCACCCAGCGGTCACGCTGTACGCGACGCTCGGGAATGTAGCGGATGAGTTTGTGCATGATCCGTGGGCCGTCGTGGTTTTTCACCAGGCTCCAGTAATCATCCAGTTCACTTTCGCTGGGGCCACGCCAGGGGCCAAAGATCTGCCGAAAATTCCTGGCCAGGCCTTCGCGTGAAAACGCACGACCTACCAGCCAGCCCAACGGACTGAGCAACAACTTCTGCGCCAGCACCGGACGATGGGTTTCCGGAAACAGGCCCCCGTTGAGAAACGCACAACTGGCGATTTCGATGCGTGCTTCACAATGCCGGGCGATCAGTTCCTGAGCCACGCTGTCACCATAATCGTGGGCCAGAATGTGCACCGCTTGCCGCTCATCCAGATGCGCCAGCAATGCCTGCTGCAGATCCGCCTGCTCCAGCAGGCTGTAGACATGATCCGTCGGTTTCGCGGAGTCGCCGAAACCGAGCATGTCGCAGGCGATCACGCGATAACGCTGTGCCAATGGCTGCCACAGGTAATGCCAGTCCCAACTGGCCGTGGGGAAACCGTGGATCAACAGCAGCGGCTCGCCATGCCCCGCCACCCAATACCGGATGGTGTGGCCCCGGAACAGGAATGTCTGGCCGCGCTGGCGCCAGATACGCAGCGGAATCTGGACCATGGGCATCAGTTTCTGTAGCCCGGGTCTTGTTGATCGAGCTTGCGCAGCAACGCCGGCCAGGCCAGCGCACCGCCCATGCCCTGGGCGCTTTTGGTCACCCCGGCAATCATCGCCCGGGCACCGGCCAGTATGTTCGGTTCGATGGCTATCAGCTCAGCCCCGCCGTTCTGGGCCAGAACCTGGATGTCGCAGGCCCGCTGGAAAGTGAACATCATCAGGAAGGTATCAGCGATGGTGCCACCGCATGTCAGCAACCCATGGTTGTGCAGCATCAGAAAACTGCTGTTCCCCAGGTCTGCCTGCAAGCGGGCCTTCTCTTCATGATTCAGGGCCACGCCTTCATAAGCGTGATAGGCGAGGCTCGACAACACGAACAATGACTGCTGGCTGATCGGCAACACGCCTTGTTTCTGGGCCGATACCGCCACGCCGGAAGCGGTATGGGTATGCAGCACACAGGCGACATCGTCCCGTGCTTCGTGCACCGCACTGTGGATGGTATAGCCGGCCGGGTTGATTTCGTAGGGACTGTCCATCAGCTTGTGGCCGGCCTGATCGACCTTGACCAGGCTCGACGCAGTGATTTCATGAAACATTAACCCGAATGGGTTGATCAGAAAGTCCTCGGTGCCGGGAACCTTCGCAGAAATATGGGTGAAGATGAGGTCATCCCAGCCATGCAGCGCGACCAGCCGGTAACAGGCGGCAAGATCGATACGGGTTTGCCATTCAGCGGCACTGACCTGGTCCTTGATGCTGAGTGTCGGTTGGATGGGCGCTATGCTCACGGCTCTGACCTCGGGCTTATCGTTATAGGTATTGGCACAAGAGAATGAGTCTAGTCAGCCCTTACCGCGACGGTAGTTGCCTTGGCAGCCAGCTTAATGGCCGAGCGGGTCACCGGCAGGGCCCGCCGCCTTCCTCAACCACGCAACGCGTCGATCAGCTCGCCCAACCAGGGTTCGGCATCGGTTTCCGGGGTGACGCTCTCGCTGGCATCCAGGCGCAACATCGGCAGCACCTCGCGCACGCCCAGCTCGGCGAACAACTCGCGCATCTGCTCGCCACCGCCGCAGAAGGTATCGCCATAACTGGCATCCCCCAGGCCGATCACCGCACCCGGCAGGCCGCGAAAAAACGCCGGCAGTTGGTCACGTATTGTCGAATACAGCGGCATCAGATTATCCGGCAATTCGCCCATGCCGGTGGTGGATGTCACAGCCAACACGGCCTGCGGGCCTAATGCCTGGATATCGGCCAGGGTTGCCCGCGGATTGTGCAGGGTTTCAAAGCCTGCATCACCGAGCAGCTTGGCGGCGTGTCGAGCGACTTCTTCAGCGGTGCCGTACACCGAGCCGGAAAGGATGGCGACTTTCATCAATCTGGTCCTGAGCCTGAATAAAAGAGAAGCGCGATAGTAACAGGCTGAGCCGCAAGGCTACGATTGACGCTCGATAAGAACTAATGGCCAGTAGACATCGCGCCAGGTTCTTCCAATAATGCGGTACTTACATGGGCTAAAAAGGACGTGCTCCATGATCAATGCGCAATTGATGCAACTGGTGATAAATGCTTCCAATGACGGAATCGTCATCGCTGAAAAGGAAGGCGAAGACAATATTCTGATCTATGTGAACCCGGCCTTCGAACGGCTGACCGGTTATAGCCGCGACGAGATCCTTTATCAGGATTGCCGTTTCCTGCAATCGGGTGATCGCGATCAACCCTCCCTGGAGCGAATTCGCCAGACCCTGGATCAAGGCGGCGCTTGTCGGGAAATCCTTCGCAACTATCGCAAGGACGGCACGCCGTTCTGGAATGAATTGTCACTGTCCACGGTAAAAAACGAGGCGGATGGCCACACCTATTTCGTGGGTGTGCAAAAAGACGTGACAGCCCAGGTCAAGGCGCAGCAACGCGTCGTCCAGTTGGAAAAGGAATTGGCCGAAGCCCGTGCGACGATTGCCCGGCTCGATGCGACGAACGGCGCAAACAAAACGACGAATTAACGGTCATTCACTACAATCACCAGTGAAAACGCAAAATCATTTCGAGTACACCATGCAACGTGACGCGCTTCTGACTCAGGATGAGTTGGACTTTATCCGGACCATGCAACACATCCCGCAATTGAATGAACGGGATGTGACATCCAGCCTGCTGGTCAATAGCGGGTCGCAGATCCGTGACTTGCTGACGCGCCTGGCGGCCAATGAGCAGGTGACGCTGCAAGCCAGCTTCGAAAACCAGCAAATGACTTTCCCGTTGCAGCTTGTGGAGGATGAATTCCACGCGATGCACCTGCGCCTGGGTGTACCGAGTATCTACGAGGACGGACCGAAAGTACGCCCCTGGCGCCTGGCCCTCGAAGAGCCGGTGGCACTTGAAAATGCCAAGGGTCAGCCAGGGCCTTTGTGGGTCCACGAAGTGTCTTGCAAGGGTGTGTTGCTGGAAAACCGCAGCCGTACCAAACCGCCGAAACAATTCGTCCTGTGGTTCAGCCCGTCAGGCTACGAAAGGATTTCGTTGCGCGGGACCTTCGAACGGGAAACCGAGCAAGGCTTGTATGCCTACCATTTGAACCAGAACGACCAGGACGAAACCGAACGCCTGCGTCAGTACATCCTCCAGCAGCATCGCCTGTCTCACCCGGCCATGCATCTCTAGCGGCCGGTTTGGTTGATTCGAGTACTCGAATGAGCTACCTACGTATCCAGGGTACCTGCCAGCAACTGGCGCAAGCGCTGGTGAATCACTGTTCCGTCATTGCCCAGGCAACCGATCGATGATCCTGCCAGGCTTTCCTGCATCAGGTCGGACGCATCGCCGGCCAGCATCAACGGGCAATCCAGGCTCATCGCCAATCTGTTCATGCGCTTGGGCAATTCGGCAACGGGCACATGGTTGGACACCAGTACCAGCGCCAGAGGTTGAGTCTTCTGGCATACCAGGGTCAGTTCGTCGAATGGCTGGCCGACGGTCATCAACCTGATGCCCACGTCCGCCTTCGACACATACAGCGCCGTCACCAGCAGCTCCAGCTCACGGCACTGACCGGCGATGGCGCTGACCAGGACGCGTCGCGACCGGTCCTCGCGCTTGAGCAGGAGTCGTTGCGCGACACGCGAGCGCAGGAATCCGTCGAAAAACAGCCATTCGCTGGTCTGTCCGAACTCCTGCTGACGTTGCAGCAATTGCCGCCAGAGCGGCATCAGGATGCGCTGAAAGACGATTGGCACTGCGTAACTGGAAAAAATCTGCCCATAGATGCGATCCAGCTCTACATCGTCAAAGTTGGCGACCGCGACCGCGATCTGGCGCTGCCATTGCGCGTAGTCGACCCTCACCAGATCCGATGGAATCAACACGGAAACCGGTTGCAACGATTCGGTCTTGCTCAGGATCTTGCTGATTTTACTGACAGCGACCCCGCGTTCGATCCAGGAAAGGATGCTGCGTACCTTGTCGATATCGCCCAGGGAATACAGACGGTGACCGCTTTCGGTACGGGTTGGCTGGATCAGACCGTAGCGGCGCTCCCAGGCGCGCAGGGTCACAGGGTTCACTCCCGTGAGCCGCGAAACTTCACGGATGGGAAACAGGTCTTCGCGCTCCAGGCCCGCTGCCGCTTGGAAAACGAACTGATCGTCGGTGATTACGCTCATTTTTTGTCCAACAGGCCCGACTGGCAAATTGGATCCCAGTTTACTCCCTCTTGGTCATACGATGACAAGAGCAAACCCATTCGATACATCAGTTTGTTGTTTTTTGTCACACATTATTCGTGGCGTGTCGCCATGACGAACGCTTGAGCGACAGGCCCAGCCCATGAGCTCAGCCGCTACAAATAGGTACATCCCGCAGTCACTGATATAGTTTTGCTTCTGTTGTGAACCGAGTCCGTCCATGCCCAGTACCGACGCCCCTATCCTGCTCACCGGCGCAGCCCAGCGTGTCGGCTTGCACTGCGCCCACCGATTGCTGGAGGACGGTCATCCGGTCATCGTCACTTATCGCACCGAGCGTCCAGGTGTGCAGACGCTCCGGGATCTGGGAGCAACAGCGATGTTTGCCGATTTTTCCAGCGAAGACGGGATCCTGGCCTTCATCGAACAGCTCAAGCAACACACGGACCGGCTGCGGGCCATCGTGCACAACGCCTCGGCATGGCTGGTCGAAACGCCAGGCAACGAATCGGCGGCCTTCAATGCCATGTTCGGCGTGCACATGCTTGCGCCATATCTGATCAACTTGCATTGTGCCGAGCTGCTACGGCGCTCGACTCCCGCGGATATCGTGCACATCAGCGACGATGTAACCCGCAAGGGCAGCAGCAAACACATCGCCTATTGCGCCACCAAGGCCGGACTCGACAGCCTGACCCTGTCGTTCGCAGCGAAGTTCGCACCGGCGATCAAGGTCAACGGTATCGCCCCGGCCCTGCTACTGTTCAAGGCCGAAGACGACGCGGCTTATCGAGCCAAGACCCTGGCCAAATCGGCGTTGGGCATCGAGCCCGGTAGCGAAGTCATCTACCAGAGCCTGCGGTATCTGCTGGACAACCCCTATGTCACCGGCACGACCCTGACCGTCAACGGCGGGCGGCACGTCAAATAGCCTTGCTGCGAGGATCCATCATGGCGTTATCCCTGCCCCAGAATTACCGCGAGATCCTCATCGGCCTGGGTGAAGATCCGGACCGCGAAGGCCTGTTGGACACACCGGTTCGTGCCGCCAAGGCCATGCAGTACCTTTGCCACGGCTACGAGCAAAGCGTCGAGCAGATCGTCAATGGCGCCCTGTTCGACTCGGACAGCGACGAGATGGTGATCGTCGCCGACATCGAACTCTATTCCCTGTGCGAGCATCACCTACTGCCCTTCATCGGCAAGGCCCATGTGGCTTATATTCCAACGGGCAAGGTCCTCGGGCTGTCGAAGATCGCGCGGCTGGTGGACATGTTCGCCCGCCGCCTGCAGATCCAGGAGAACCTCACCCGGCAAATCGCCGCCGCGGTGCAACAGGTTACCCAGGCCGCCGGTGTCGCGGTGGTCATCGAGGCCCAGCACATGTGCATGATGATGCGCGGTGTCGAAAAACAGAACTCGACCATGAACACTTCAGTGATGCTCGGGGCTTTTCGCGAGTCCAGCACCACTCGCCAGGAGTTCCTGCAATTGATTCGACGGAGCAAGTAAATGCCACAACTTCAGCCAGCCATGGCGCGCATCCGGGTCAAGGACCTGCGCCTGCGCACTTTCATCGGGATCAACGAGGATGAAATCCTCAACAAACAGGATGTCCTGATCAACCTGACCATCCTCTACCCGGCACAGGAAGCGGTACGCGACAACGACATCGATCATGCGCTGAACTACCGCACCATCACCAAAGCGATCATCGCCCACGTGGAAGGCAATCGCTTCGCTCTGCTGGAACGCCTGACCCAAGAGCTGCTGGACCTGGTCATGAGCAACGAGTCGGTGCAATACGCCGAAGTCGAAGTCGACAAACCCCACGCCTTGCGTTTTGCCGAGTCGGTGTCGATCACTTTGGCGGCCAGCCGAGCGACTGCGTAGCCGCTACAGGCTTCAAGCTGTAAGCTTCAAGCCTGACCGCAATCCATTTGCAGCTTGAAGCTTGTCCCTTGAAGCTGTCTTGCAGAGACCGCCATGAACGACCAACAACGCCTCGAACTCGAAGCCGCCGCTTTCCGTCGGCTGGTTGCCCACCTGGACAGCCGCAAGGATGTGCAGAACATCGACCTGATGAACCTCGCCGGTTTCTGCCGCAACTGCCTGTCCAAGTGGTACAAGGCTGCTGCCGATGAACGCCAGATCGAGGTCAGCCTCGATGACGCCCGTGAAAGGGTCTATGGCATGCCGTACGCCGAATGGAAAGCCCAATACCAGCAAGAAGCCAGCGCCGAGCAACAAGCGGCGTTCGCCAAAGGAAAACCCGATGCCTGATCTGAAAACCCTGCGCACCCGCCTCCAGAGTGGCGAACACGCTTTCGCCGATACCCTGGCCTTCATTGCCGATGGCTACGACTACCAGCCCCAGGCTTTCATCAACGGCGGCGTGGAAAACGCGGCCGGACAGAACGAAGGCTCCTGCAAGACCCTCGGCCTGGCCTTGCTCGAAGGCTTGAGCGATGAAGAAGCGCTGCTGGCGTTCGGCGAACATTACCGCTCGGTGCTGAACACTCCCGACGGCAGCGACCACGGCAATATCCGTGCGCTGATGGTCCATGGCCTGGCGGGCGTGAAGTTCGCGGCCCAGCCCCTGCAACGCCGCTGATCCCCGCCTGTGGCGAGGGGATTTATCCCCGCTGGACTGCGAAGCAGGCCCTAACTGCCAACCCAGGCGTGTCAGGTTGATCGCGATTGGCGCCTGGGGCTGCTTCGCAGCCCAGCGGGGATAAATCCCCTCGCCACAGGCACTTCGTTTCCCTTGGCATTGGCACACATCCCGACTTTTAAGATTGACCCGGCAACTTTATTTCGTTTGCCGGCCCCCACTGCTCACGGCTTAGATAAAGGAAATCCTTTCTTCCTTCGAGCCGTCACCCATGAGCAGCGAAACCATCAGCCAATCGATCTCCATCGTGCACCCCGTCAGCCTCAGCCACGGCAAAAACGCCGAGGTCTGGGACACCGATGGCAAGCGCTATATCGACTTCGTGGGTGGCATAGGCGTGCTGAACCTCGGCCATTGCCATCCGCGCGTCGTCGAGGCCATTCGCGAGCAGGCCACCCGGTTGACTCACTATGCCTTCAACGCCGCTCCCCACGCGCCCTATATCGAATTGATGAAGCGTCTTACAGCGTTTGTCCCAGTGGACTACCCCATCAGCGGCATGCTCACCAACAGCGGCGCGGAGGCTGCAGAAAACGCCCTGAAGATCGTGCGCGGGGCCACGGGCCGCACCGCCGTCATCGCCTTCGACGGCGGCTTCCACGGGCGCACCCTGGCCACTCTCAACCTCAATGGCAAGGTCGCACCCTACAAACAGAAAATCGGCGTACTGCCCGGCCCGGTCTATCACCTGCCCTATCCGAGCAAGGACAACGGCGTGACCTGCGCAGAAGCCTTGCAGGCCATGGAGCGGCTGTTCAGCGTGGAGATCGACGTCAACGATGTGGCCTGCTTCATCGTCGAACCGGTACAGGGCGAGGCGGGCTTCCTGGCGCTGGACATCCCTTTCGCCCAGGCCCTGCGACAGTTCTGCGACGACAAGGGCATCGTGCTGATCATCGATGAAATCCAGTCCGGCTTCGGGCGCACCGGCCAGCGTTTTGCCTTCTCGCGACTGGGCATCGAGCCCGACCTGATCCTGCTGGGCAAGAGCATTGCCGGCGGTGTCCCGCTGGGTGCGGTGGTGGGGCGCAAGGCTTTGCTGGACAACCTGCCCAAGGGTGGCTTGGGCGGCACCTATTCCGGCAACCCAATCGCCTGCGCCGCCGCATTGGCGACCCTGGAGGAAATGACCGACACGCACCTGCACGCCTGGGGCACGCAACAGGAAGAGGCGATTGTCAGCCGCTACGAATCATGGCGCCGCCGGGGGCTGACGCCATTCCTGGGCCGCCTGACGGGTGTCGGCGCAATGCGCGGCATCGAACTGGCCCACGCCGACGGTACCCCGGCAGCGGCGCAGTTGACCCAGTTGCTGGCCCTGGCACGGGACGCGGGTCTACTGCTGATGCCCAGTGGCAAGTCGCGCCATATCATCCGCTTGCTGGCACCGTTGACGACCGAGCCGGCGGTGCTGGAGGAAGGTCTGGATATTCTCGAAGCGTGCCTGGCGAAGCTGAGCTGAACAGACCACACAAAACACTGTGGGAGCGAGCCTGCTCGCGAAAGCGGTGAGACAGTCAGCGTAATGTTGACTGATTTACCGCCTTCGCGAGCAGGCTCGCTCCCACAGGTGCTTCGCTTGCTCTCAGGCTGAAATCAGAACGAAGCGTTCTGCAAGCCGTCCAGGTAACGTTCGGTGTCCAGGGCCGCCATGCAGCCGGCGCCGGCCGAGGTGATGGCTTGGCGGTAGACGTGGTCGGCCACGTCACCTGCTGCGAAGATACCTTCGACGCTGGTGGCGGTGGCGTTGCCGTCGCGGCCGCCCTTGACCACCAGGTAACCGTCCTTGAGTTCCAACTGGCCTTCGAACAACGAGGTGTTCGGCGTGTGGCCGATGGCGATGAAGACGCCGTCGACCTTGATTTCGTCAAAGCTGCCGTCGTTGTTTTTCAGGCGGGCACCGGTCACGCCCATGTTGTCACCCAGCACTTCGTCCAGGGTGGCATTGAGCTTGAGGATGATCTTGCCTTCGGCCACGCGGGCATTGAGCTTGTCGATCAGGATCTTCTCGGCGCGGAAGGTTTCGCGACGGTGGATCAGGGTGACCGTGCTGGCGATGTTCGCCAGGTACAAGGCTTCCTCGACAGCGGTATTGCCGCCACCGACCACGGCGACCGGCTTGTTGCGGTAGAAGAAACCGTCGCAGGTGGCGCAAGCGGAAACGCCCTTGCCCATGAAGGCCTCTTCCGACGGCAGGCCCAGGTAACGGGCGCTGGCACCGGTGGCGATGATCAGGGCGTCGCAGGTGTAGGTCGCGCTGTCACCGGTCAGGGTGTAAGGCTTGGCGGCGAAATCCACGGCATTGATATGGTCGAAGACGATTTCGGTCTCGAAGCGCTCGGCGTGTTCTTTCATGCGCTCCATCAACGCCGGGCCGGTCAGGCCGTGGACATCGCCCGGCCAGTTGTCGACTTCGGTGGTGGTGGTCAGTTGACCGCCGGCCTGCATGCCGGTGATCAGCAGTGGCTTGAGGTTGGCACGAGCCGCGTAAACAGCGGCGCTGTAACCGGCAGGGCCGGAACCGAGAATAATGACCCGCGAATGACGAACTTCAGACATGACCTGCTCCAGTTGACCAGCCCCTTGGGGCCGGAGCGCCGGGTGAGCGGCGGGAATAAAAAGGACCGTTGACGCACTTGGGGAAGGCTTTAGTTCGACGGTCCTGAAAAAGAATGGGTGCAGCGTATCGAGGGAGCGAAGATTAAGGAAATACGGTTTAACAATCCAGCTCATAGGCGAGTTCTATATCGGGTAGAGCTTTCAATAGAGTCGCCCGTTCAATAAACCTGTTACACGCCATGTAGACGCTTTCCCGCGTCGGGCAAAGCCGGTAAGGTCGGCGCGTTCATCTTCTCTCGGAGCTTCCCATGCCCGCCCCCGTCCTGTCCGGCCCGCAATATCTGCAAGAAGGCCTCAAGCTGGTCTTGAGTCCGGGCCTGCGTTTGTTCGTATTGTTGCCGCTGGTGATCAACCTCGTATTGTTCGTCGGCCTGATCTACCTGGCCGGCCATCAATTCAGCCTGTGGGTCGACACGTTGATGCCGTCGCTGCCGGACTGGCTGAGCTTCCTCAGCTATATCCTCTGGCCGCTGTTCGTGGTGCTGGTGGTGCTGATGGTGTTTTTTACCTTCACGATGCTCGCCAACATCATCGCCGCGCCGTTCAACGGCTTTCTTGCGGAGAAAGTCGAGGTGGTGGTCCGTGGCACCGATGACTTCCCACCCTTTAGTTGGGGTGAGTTGGTCGCCATGATCCCACGCACCCTGGCCCGGGAGGCACGCAAGCTCGGCTACTTCCTGCCCCGCGCCCTGGGGTTGTTCGTGCTGTCGTTCATTCCCGTGGTCAACCTCGTGGCCGCACCGCTGTGGTTGCTGTTCGGCGTGTGGATGATGGCGATCCAGTACATCGACTACCCGGCGGACAACCACAAGCTGGGCTGGAACGAAATGCTCGCCTGGCTGCGCCAGAAGCGCTGGCAGAGCCTCGGTTTTGGCGGCAGCGTGTACCTGGCGCTGCTGATCCCCGTGGTCAACATCCTGATGATGCCAGCGGCCGTGGCCGGAGCGACCCTGTTCTGGGTGCGCGAGCAAGGTGCCGAGACGGCGCTGGCCCGCCAAGGCTGAACCGGTCACAAATCCATCATCAAGGCGTCACACTGACGAAATGGCCCCGGTCGACACTGGGGTCATGAGCACACACCTGCATATCACCCTCATCACTGAAACCTTCCCGCCGGAAATCAATGGCGTGGCCAATACCTTGGGCCGCTTGCACGAGGGCCTGCGTGCCCGAGGGCACCGGGTGGAGCTGGTGCGTCCGCGGCAGGCTACCGATCTACGCCAGGCCAGTGACGAGTTGCTGTTGTGCAGGGGCTGGCCGTTGCCGGGGTATCCGGGGTTGCAGTGGGGCCAGGTGTCCATGCACAAGCTGTTGCGGCGCTGGAAGCGTCAGCGGCCCGATGTGCTGTACATCGCCACCGAAGGGCCGCTGGGTTTATCGGCACTGCGGGCGGCGCGACGCCTGGGAATCTCCGTGGTCAGTGGCTTCCACACCAATTTCCAGCAATACACCCGGCAGTACGGCCTCGGGTTGCTGAGTCGCGTACTCACCCATTACCTGCGCTGGTTCCACAACCGCTCCAATCTGACCCTGGTGCCTAGTCTCAGCCAGCAACTGGAACTGGAGCGGCGGCATTTCGAGCGCGTTACGCTGTTGTCCCGCGGCGTGGACAGCCAGTTGTTCCATCCGGTCAAGCGCTCGGTCAGCCTGCGGGAAAGCTGGGGCCTGGGCGATGACGACATTGCCGTGGTCCACGTTGGGCGCCTGGCGCCGGAGAAGAACCTCGGCTTGCTCAAGCATTGTTTCGACAGGCTGTGCAGTGCGTTCCCCGAGCGGCGGATCAAGCTGGTGGTGATCGGCGACGGCCCGCAACGGTCCGCCTTGGAGCAGGAATTGCCCGAGGCGATTTTCTGCGGCACCCAGCGTGGCGAGACACTGGCCAGCCACTATGCCAGCGGGGATGTGTTCGTCTTTCCTAGCCTGACCGAAACCTTCGGCAACGTCGTGCTGGAAGCCCTGGCCTCCGGGCTGGGCGTAGTGGCCTATGACCAGGCCGCCGCGGCACAGCACATCCGTCATGGCTACAACGGCGTGCTGGCAATGCCAGGGGATGAGGAAGCGTTCTGCGATGCGGCCCGTTGGCTGCTGGAGGAGTCCGAAACGTTACGTTGCGTGAGGCTCAATGCCCGTCAGCATGCCAGTCGCCAGGGTTGGGCGTCAGTGATCGAGCAGTTCGAGGCGCAATTACGGGGGGCTTGCCAGGCCATATCGACACTGCCGCAGGCAGTGCCGCATCGCTGAAAGCGCCGCGGGCAAGCCTTGCTCCCACAGGGTAATCAGCAGCTCACAAATGACCCGTCCGCTGAAGATCCAATATGGGAGCAAGGCTTGCCCGCGATGGCGTCGGCGCAGGCGATTCAGACCAGCGTCATCAGTGCTTCACGGCTGAACGGCAGGATTTCCTGCTCGCGACCTTCACGCACTTTCTGGGCCCAGTCCGGATCCACCAGCAGCGCACGGCCTACCGCCACCAGGTCGAACTCGTCATTGTTCAGGCGCTCCAGCAGTTTCTCCAGGCTGGCCGGTTGCGCGACCTTGTCGGTATTGACCATGAACTGCAGGAACTCGCCATCCAGGCCAACGCTGCCGACGGTGATGGTCGGCTTGCCGGTCAGCTTGCGGGTCCAGCCGGCCAGGTTCAATTCGGAACCGTCGAACTCCGGCTCCCAGAAGCGACGTGTCGAGCAGTGGAAAATATCCACGCCAGCCTCGGACAGCGGCTTGAGGAATTCGCCCAGGGCTTCGGGGGTCTGCACCAGACGTGCCGTGTAATCCTGCTGTTTCCATTGAGAGAAGCGGAAGATGATCGGGAATCCTTCGCCAACGGCGGCTCGCACGGCACGGATCAATTCGATGGCGAAGCGCGAACGGTTGGCCAGGCTGCCGCCGTAACCATCAGTGCGTTGGTTGCTGCCTTCCCAGAAAAACTGGTCCACCAGGTAACCATGGGCGCCATGGATCTCCACGCCATCCATGCCGATACTCTGGGCGTCTTTCGCTGCCTGGGCGAAGGCGGCGATAACATCGTCGATGTCTGCCTGGGTCATACCGTGGACCACCACCTGGCCGTCCTTGAGCTTCTCAGTCGGGCCATAACCCGGCACGCTGGCATCCGGTTCGGTCCCGGTGCGGCGCACACTGCCCACATGCCACAACTGTGGGACGATCTTGCCGCCTTCGGCATGTACTGCATCGACCACTTGCTTCCAACCGGCGAGCGCTGCATCGCCATAGAAGTGCGGCACGTTCGGATACCCGTTGGAAGCCTTGTGCCCGACCGTCGTGCCTTCGGTGATGATCAGGCCAACCCCGGCCGCTGCGCGGCGACGGTAATATTCGATGACCTTGGCATTCGGCACGCCGCCCGGTGAAAAGGAACGGGTCATCGGCGCCATCACGACCCGGGTCGGCAGCTCGAACGCACCGAGTTGGAAAGGTTTGAACAGGGCTTTTACAGGCATGGGACACTCCACGGGACAAGGTCGCAGTCGATATGACGACGATAATATGCAGCGTGGGGAGTGCTGGGTAGCACTATTGATTGGAGTGATAAAGGTTAAAAAGGGTGCGCAAAGGCAGCTGAATGTGGGAGCAACGCTTGCTCGCGAACCAGGCACCCCGATTTCTGAAAGGTCCCATCACCTTCATCGTGGGCAGCCTTGCTCCCACAGTACGCAAGCAAGCTCCCTCGCCACAACGGTGAAGGTTCAGCCCAGCGCTTTTTCAATCGCCTGGATCACCGCAGGGTCATCCGGTGCCGTGCGCGGCGAAAAGCGGGCCAACACGCGGCCGTCCTTGCCGAGCAGAAACTTCTCGAAGTTCCAGGTAATGTCCCCGGGGAACTCGGCGCCCTCGCCCGCCAGCAGGCGGTAGAGTTGATGCCGGTCATGACCGTTCACCTCCAGCTTGCTGGACAGCGGAAACGTCACGCCATAATTGTTGCTGCAGAACGCCTGGATTTCCTGCTCGGTACCGGGCTCTTGCCCGGCGAACTGATTGCAAGGCAGGCCCAGGATGCTGAAGCCCCTGGATTTGTACTGCTGATAGAGATTTTCCAGCGCAGCGTACTGAGGCGTCAGGCCACATTTGGAGGCAACGTTGACCACCAGCACGACTTGCCCCTTGAAAGGCGCCAGAGGAAGCTCCTGACCATCCAAGGCTTTCAGTTTAAGGTCGTGAAAAGCACTCATGACGAACTCCAAGTTTGCAGATCTTCGAAACAACCATGGCAGGTAACCGATTAAAAAAGGCGCCCATGGCGCCTTTCCGGTTCACTTCAGCGTAGCGCAGAAATCAGTGGTGATGACCACCTTCGCCATGGACGTGACCATGGGCAACTTCTTCCTGGCTGGCATCACGGATGTCGACAACCTTGACCTTGAAGTTCAGGCGTTGGCCGGCCAGAGGATGGTTGCCGTCCACAGTGACGTCATCGCCGTCCAGGTCGCGGATGGTGACGATCTGCATCTGGCCATCCGGCGCCGACGCGTGGAACTGCATGCCCACTTCCAGCTCATCCACGCCTTCGAACATGCTGCGGCTCAGGGTGCTGACCAGTTCGGCAGAGTACTCGCCGTAGGCGTCTTCCGGTTCGACGGTCACGTTCAGCTCGTCACCGGTGGTTTTACCTTCCAGGGCTTTTTCCAGGCCCTGGATGATGTTGCCTGCGCCATGCAGGTAGACCAGCGGAGCGCCGCCGGCAGAGCTGTCGATGACCTCACCAGCGTCGTTGGTCAGGGTATAGTCGATGGAGACAGCCTTATTGGCGGCGATCAGCATGGGGCGAGACCTTTTGCATAAGAATGAAGAACGGACAAGTCTAAACAAGGATTTGCCCGAAAGCGAACGGAACCCTGACAAACGGGCTTGCTCACACAGACCGACGGTCACCGGCTTCCATCAGGACGAGGAGGGTCACTGGGTGGCCGAGCTGTCCTGCGGGCATACCCAGCACCTGCGCCACCAGCCCCCTTGGCAATCCCGGGCGTGGGTGCTGGATCCCACGCAACGTATTGAAAAAATAGGCCAGCCCTTTGATTGCGGCTGGTGTGCTCAGGCACCGGTTAGCGATAATCTTGGTGACTGAATGGATGGTAGACGGCTATACATAGGCCTCGCCTTTGCCATGCTCCCTTAGAGAATCCGCATGCAAACTTTTTTTATCGCGCCCACCGATTTTGGTGTGGGCCTGACCTCCATCAGCCTCGGGCTGGTGCGCACCCTTGAACGGGCCGGGCTGAAGGTCGGATTTTTCAAACCCATCGCCCAACCTCACCCCGGCGATACCGGCCCGGAACGCTCAACCGAACTGGTGGCCCGCACCCACGGCCTCAAGCCGCCTCAGCCGCTGGGCCTGGCTCACGTCGAGCGCATGCTCGGCGACGGCCAGCTCGATGAACTGCTGGAAGAAATCATTACGCTTTACCAGCAGGCAGCCATCGGCAAGGACGTACTGGTGGTCGAAGGCATGGTCCCGACCCGCAACGCCAGTTATGCCGCCCGGGTCAACCTGCACCTGGCCAAGAGCCTGGACGCCGAGGTGATCCTGGTGTCGGCGCCGGAAAACGAAGTGCTGACCGAGCTTTCCGGGCGGGTTGAGTTGCAGGCGCAATTGTTCGGCGGGCCGAAAGATCCGAAAGTCCTCGGCGTGATCCTCAACAAGGTCCGTACCGACGAAAGCATGGAAGTGTTTTCCGCCCGGCTCAAGGAGCACTCGCCCTTGCTGCGCAGCGGCGACTTCCGCCTGCTGGGATGCATCCCCTTCCGGCCCGAACTCAACGCCCCGCGTACCCGCGACGTGGCCGATTTGATGGGCGCCCAGGTGCTCAATGCCGGCGATTACGAAAGCCGGCGCATGAGCAACATCATCATTTGCGCCCGCACCATGCGCAACACTGTGGAACTGCTCAAGCCCGGTGTGCTGGTGGTGACCCCCGGCGATCGCGACGACATCATCCTGGCCGTGAGCCTGGCCGCCATCAACGGCGTACCGCTGGCCGGTCTGCTGCTGACCAGCGATACCCTTCCCGACCCACGCATCATGGAGCTGTGCCGTGGCGCCCTGCAGGCGGGCCTGCCGGTACTGTCGGTGAGCACGGGCTCCTATGACACCGCCAACCTGCTTAATGGGTTGAACAAGGAAATCCCGATCGACGACCGCGAACGTGCGGAGATCATCACCGATTTCGTCGCCAGCCACCTGGACGCCCAGTGGCTGCACCAGCGCTGCGGTACGCCGCGGGAGATGCGCCTGTCACCGGCGGTGTTCCGCTATCAATTGATCCAGCGCGCCCAGGCCGCCAACAAGCGCATTGTCCTGCCGGAAGGCAGCGAACCGCTGACGGTCCAGGCTGCCGCCATTTGCCAGGCCCGCGGCATCGCCCGCTGCGTACTGCTGGCCAAACCGGCCGACGTCGAGGCCGTGGCCCGGGCCCAGGGCATCGAACTGCCGCCAGGACTGGAGGTTCTCGACCCGGACTCGATCCGCGAGCGTTACGTCGAACCGATGGTGCGGTTGCGCAAGAGCAAAAGCCTGAATGCCCCGATGGCCGAGCAGCAACTGGAAGACACCGTGGTGATCGGCACGATGATGCTGGCGCTGGACGAAGTCGACGGTCTGGTGTCCGGCGTTGTCCACTCCACCGCCAACACCATCCGTCCGGCCCTGCAGTTGATCAAGACGGCGCCGGGCTGCTCCCTGGTGTCATCGGTGTTCTTCATGCTGTTTCCCGAGGAAGTGCTGGTCTACGGCGACTGCGTGATGAACCCGCACCCCAGCGCGGCGGAGCTGGCGGAGATTGCCCTGCAAAGCGCCGACTCGGCTGCCGCGTTCGGTATCACGCCACGGGTGGCGATGCTCAGCTATTCCAGCGGTGAATCGGCCAGCGGAGAGGAAGTAGAGAAAGTCCGCGAAGCCACCCTGCTGGCCCACGAAGCGCAGCAAGGCTTGCTGATCGACGGCCCGCTGCAATACGACGCCGCCGCCAACGAAACCGTGGCACGACAACTGGCGCCCAACAGCCAGGTGGCCGGTCGGGCGACGGTGTTCATCTTTCCGGATCTGAACACCGGCAACACCACCCACAAGGCCGTCCAACGCAGTGCCGATTGCGTCAGCCTCGGGCCGATGCTCCAGGGCCTGCGCAAACCGGTGAACGACTTGCCCCGTGGCGCCCAGGTCGATGACATCGTGTACACCATCGCCCTCACCGCGATCCAAGCCGCCAACCGACCCATGGATATTTAAATGCTGGACTTCCTGCCTGCCCCGGCGCGAGGCGTCATCGCTTCGCTGCTGTTGGCGCTCAATACCATTGCCTGCTGTACACCGCTGTTCATCGTGGCGATCCTCAAGCTTCTGCTGCCCTTCCCCGCCGCCCAACGCTTCACCGACTGGCTCATGAGCCACATCCATGAAGCCTGGATCAGCAACAACAAGGCCTGGATGAACCTGCTGCGCCGCACCCGCTGGCACCTCAGCGGCCTGGAAGGCCTGGACTACCAACACTCGTACCTGATCACCAGCAACCACCAGAGTTGGGTCGACATCATGGTGTTGCAGTACGTGCTCAATCGCCGCGTCCGCCCGCTGAAGTTCTTTCTCAAGCAGGAGCTGATCTGGGTACCGGTGATCGGCCTGGCCTGGTGGGCGCTGGGGTTCCCGTTCATGAAGCGCTACTCCAAGGCCTATCTGGAAAAGTATCCGGAAAAAAGAGGCAAAGACCTGGAAACCACCCGCAAGACCTGCGCGAAGTTTCGCAACAACCCGGTGGGCATTTTCAATTTCGCCGAAGGCACACGCTTCACCGAAGGCAAGCATGCCCAGCAGCAGTCACCGTTTCGCTACCTGCTCAAGCCCAAGGCCGGCGGCATCGCGTTTGTGCTCGATGCCATGGGTGAACAGTTGGAATCGATTATCAACGTGACCATCCACTACCCTGGCGGTCGTCCGGGGTATTGGGACTTGCTGTGTGGCAAGGTTGATGAAGTGGTCGTGCACTTCCAGGAACTGACGATCCCGCCGCAATTCGTCGGGAAGAACTACGACCAGGACGGCGCCTATCGCCTGGAGTTCCAGGGCTGGATCAACCAGCTGTGGCAGGACAAGGATGCACTGCTGGAGCAGATGCATCGCGAATACCCAATGCGCCGCTGATCCCTTGTGGGAGCGAGCCTGCTCGCGATGGCGGTGCATCAGCTTGCAAAGATGGAGACTGACCCACCGCCATCGCGAGCAGGCTCGCTCCCACAGTTGACCCTGTTGGATTCAGACAATGAAAAAGCCCGCCGATGATCACTCATCGGCGGGCTTTTTCATTGCCAGAAGCGCTTAGATCGCGCCGCGACCGCGCAGCAGATCCAGCACCTGCTTGACGCTCTCTTCCAGTGTCAGCGACTGGGTATCGATCACCAGATCGGCGTCCAGCGGCACGTCATACGGGAAGGACTCGCCCGGGATGTTGTCGCCAGCAGCGGCGTATAGCCCTTGCGGATCACGCTGGGCACACACCGCAGGCGAGGCCTGGACGTAGACCGTCAGCAAACGCTCCCTGCCGATCAGGTCCTTGGCCTGCTCACGCCCTTCGGCGCTCGGTGCAACGAATGCCGCCAGAGTCAGCAGACCGGCTTCGTTGAACTGACGGGCCACATGAGCCGCACGGCGCCAATTCTCGGTGCGCCCGGCACGGTCTTGCGGCAAGCCCTTGTTCAGGTCATGGCGCAGGTTCTGGCCATCGAGGACGAAGACCGCACGGCCCATGTCGAACAGCTTGCGCTCCACGGCGTAAGCCAGTGTGCTCTTGCCGGCGCCCGAAAGACCGCTGAACAGCACCGTTGCCGGCTGCTGGCCGAAGCGCTGGGTGCGTTCTTCCACCGACACATGGGCGAGCTTGCCGTGGTGGGTGCTGCTGCCGTGAGCCAGCGGCTGGGCGACGATCATGCCGGCGCCGACGGTGCCATTGGTCAGGCGATCGATGACGATGAACGCGCCGGTGGTGCGGTTGCTCTCGTAACCGTCGAGGGCGATCGGCGCATCCAGGGCAATCTTCACCTTGCCAATTTCGTTGAGCTGCAACGCACTGGCCGGACCCTCTTCGAGGGTGTTCACGTCGACCCGGTTGACGATGCTGGCAATGGAGCCTGGCACGTAGCTGGTCGCACGCTTGATGTCGTATTTCTTGCCCGGCAGCATCGGCTCCTCGGCCATCCACACCAGCATCGCTTCGAAGCTGTCGGTGACCGGCGGGACGTTGTCGGCATGCACCAACAGGTCGCCCCGGGAGATGTCGATCTCGTCTTCCATGGTCAGGGTCACGGCCTGGCCCGGACCTGCCTGCTCCAGCTCACCTTCGAAGGTGACGATGGATTTGACGCGGCTGCTCTTGCCCGATGGCAACACCACCACTTCGTCGCCCTTGTGCACGATGCCGCTGGCCAGGGTGCCGGCGAAACCGCGGAAGTTCAGGTTCGGACGGTTGACGTACTGCACCGGGAAACGCAGGTCGGTGAAGTTGCGGTCGCCCGCCACTTCCACGGTCTCGAGGATTTCCATCAACGACTGGCCGGTGTACCACGGCGAGCGCTCGGACTTGTTCACCACGTTGTCGCCCTTGAGGGCGGACATAGGCACGAAGTGCATGCTCGAAGGCTTCATCTTCAGGCCTTCGGCGAACTTCAGGTAGTCGGCCTTGATCGACTCGAACACGCCCTGATCGAAGTCCTTGAGGTCCATCTTGTTGATGGCCACGACGATGTGCTTGATGCCCAGCAACGAGGCAATGAAACTGTGGCGACGGGTCTGGGTCTGCACGCCGTAGCGGGCGTCCACCAGGATGATCGCCAGGTCGCAGGTGGAGGCACCAGTCGCCATGTTGCGGGTGTACTGCTCATGGCCGGGGGTGTCGGCGATGATGAACTTGCGCTTGGCGGTGGAGAAATAGCGGTACGCGACATCGATGGTGATGCCCTGCTCGCGTTCGGCCTGCAGGCCGTCGACCAGCAGCGCCAGGTCGATGTCGTCACCGGTGGTGCCGACTTTCTTCGAATCGCGGGTAATGGCTTCCAGGTGATCCTCGTAGATCATCTTGGAGTCGTGCAGCAGGCGCCCGATCAGGGTGCTCTTGCCGTCGTCGACGTTACCGCAGGTCAGGAAGCGCAACAGCTCCTTACGCTCGTGCTGGCCCAGGTAGGCGAGGATGTCCTCGCTGATCAAATCAGATTGATGCGACATGACAGCCCCTTAGAAATAACCTTGACGTTTTTTATCTTCCATCGAGCCTGCGCCATCGTGGTCGATGACCCGGCCCTGGCGCTCGGAAGTTCGCGTCAGGAGCATTTCCTGAATGATGTCCGTCAGGCTCTCGGCCTCGGACTCCACCGCGCCCGTCAACGGGTAGCAGCCAAGGGTACGGAAACGCACTTTCTTCTTGACGATGCGGGCCTTCTCTTCCTCAGACAGGTGCTCGAGGATGCGCTCGTCGTCGATCATGATCAGCGTGCCGTTCTTCTCGATCACTTCGCGCTCGGCGGCGAAGTACAACGGCACGATTGGAATGCCTTCGAGGTAGATGTACTGCCAGATGTCCAGCTCGGTCCAGTTCGACAACGGGAAGACCCGGATCGACTCGCCCTTGTTGACCTTGCCGTTGTAGACGTTCCACAGCTCCGGGCGCTGGTTCTTCGGGTCCCAGCGGTGCTTGCTGTCGCGGAACGAGTAGACGCGTTCCTTGGCACGGGACTTCTCTTCATCGCGGCGGGCACCGCCGAACGCTGCGTCGAAACCATGCTTGTCCAGGGCCTGCTTCAGGCCTTCGGTCTTCATGATGTCGGTGTGCTTGGCACTGCCGTGGGTGAAGGGGTTGATGCCCTGCGCTACGCCATCCGGGTTCACGTGAGTGATCAGGTCCAAGCCCATTTCCTCGACCATGCGATCGCGGAACTTGTACATTTCCTGGAATTTCCAGCGCGTGTCGACATGCATCACCGGAAACGGCAGCTTGCCGGGGAAGAACGCCTTGCGTGCCAGGTGCAGCATCACGGCGGAGTCTTTACCGATGGAGTACAGCATCACCGGGTTGTCGAACTCGGCGGCCACCTCGCGGATGATGTGGATGCTTTCCGCCTCCAGCTGTTTCAGATGCGTCAGTTTGTCGACCATGGCTACTCACGAAAACTTTCTTATGAACGGCCAGCGGGCCGTGTTCGAGCGAAGAATCCTAGCACAGCGACCTCTTCTAATCAGGGCGCCAACTAGATCGAAACAGCATATGGATATGCCTGGTGGTTCGGGCTTCACAATGCCCTCTGTGGGAGCGAGCCTGCTCGCGATAGCGGTGGATCAGTCGACACTCGGCTGGCTGACGGATCGCATCGCGAGCAGGCTCGCTCCCACAGGGATCCAATTGCATCAGATCGGATTCGGGCAATCGATGAAGATGTGCTCCAGGGCAAAGCGTCGCGCCAGATAATCGCCCAGCGCCTGTACACCATAGCGTTCGGTCGCATGATGGCCGGCGGCAATGAAGCTGATGCCGTTTTCCCGGGCGCTGTGGTAGGTCTGTTCCGATGCTTCGCCGCTGAGGTACAAGTCGACCCCGGCCGCCACCGCCTGGTCGATATAACCCTGGCCCCCCCCGGTGCACCAGCCGACCCGGCGGATCATCTGCTCGCCTTCGATCAGCAACGGCTCACGGCCCATGACTTCCTGGACCTTGCGGGCGAAGTCCCGAGGCGTCATCGGTTCGGACAAGGAGCCGACCAGGCCGACGATCTTGGGGTTTTCCGGGTCCAGCGGTCCTTCGACGGTGATGTCCAACTGGCGGGCCAGTTGCACGTTATTGCCGACCTCAGGGTGCAGGTCCAGCGGCAGATGGTAAGCCAGCAGGCTGATATCGTGCTTGAGCAGGGTTTTCAGGCGACGCTGCTTCATGCCGGTGATGCAAGGGCTCTCGCCCTTCCAGAAGTAACCGTGGTGCACCAGCACCAGGTCGGCATCGGCCTCCACGGCGGCGTCGAGCAACGCCTGGCTGGCGGTCACGCCGCTGACGATGCGCATCACCTGGGGTGCACCTTCGACCTGCAGTCCGTTGGGGCAGTAATCGGCAATCCGGCTGCTTGCCAGGTAACGGTCCGCTTCTTCAACCAGGGTGCTCAGGGCTACGGCCATGAAAAGACTCCTAAATATCCCGTTCCGAGGCGCGCGCGGCCTCGTATAATGCGCGACATTATGGGCGGTCTCATTCCGCCTGCAACTCTTGTAGGACGTGATAGATGCTCAAGGCGCTGCGTTTTTCCGGCTGGCCGCTGTTGGTCGGCGTGCTCGTCGCACTACTGATTATCCAGCGTTACCCCGAATGGGTTGGCCTGCCGAGCCTCGATGTCAATCTGCAGCAGGCGCCGCAGAGCAAGGCACTGTTGCAAGGGCCCGTCTCCTACGCCGATGCCGTGACCATCGCCGCACCGGCCGTGGTCAACCTGTACACCACCAAAGTCATCAACAAACCCAGTCATCCCTTGTTCGAGGACCCGCAATTCCGGCGCTTCTTCGGCGACAACTCGCCCAAGCAGAAACGCATGGAGTCGAGCCTGGGGTCGGGCGTGATCATGAGCCCGGAAGGCTACCTGCTGACCAACAACCACGTCACCAGCGGTGCCGACCAGATCGTGGTAGCCCTGAAGGATGGCCGCGAAACCCTGGCCCGGGTGATCGGCAGCGACCCGGAAACCGACCTCGCGGTACTGAAGATCGACCTCAAGAATCTGCCGGCGATTACCATCGGCCGCTCCGACAGCATCCGCATCGGTGACGTCGCCCTCGCCATCGGCAACCCCTTCGGCGTCGGCCAGACCGTGACCATGGGCATCATCAGTGCCACCGGGCGAAACCAGTTGGGTTTGAACAACTACGAAGACTTCATCCAGACCGATGCCGCGATCAACCCCGGCAACTCCGGCGGCGCACTGGTGGATGCCAATGGCAACCTCACCGGGATCAACACGGCGATCTTCTCCAAGTCCGGCGGCAGCCAGGGCATCGGTTTCGCCATCCCGGTGAAACTGGCGATGGAAGTGATGAAGTCCATCATCGAACATGGCCAGGTGATTCGTGGCTGGCTGGGCATCGAAGTGCAGCCACTGACCCAGGAGCTGGCAGAGTCCTTCGGTTTGTCCGGACGGCCTGGCATCGTGGTGGCGGGGATTTTCCGCGATGGCCCGGCCCAGAAGGCCGGCCTGCAGTTGGGTGATGTGATCCTGAGCATCGACGGCGAACCGGCCGGCGATGGCCGTCGCTCGATGAACCAGGTCGCGCGTATCAAACCCACCGACAAAGTCACCATCCAGGTGATGCGCAACGGCAAGGAGCTCAAGCTCACCGCCGAAATCGGCCTGCGCCCACCGCCCGCGCCTGTAGCGGTCAAGGAAGAGCAGTAACCGGCTCACCCCCCCTGTGGCGAGGGGATTTATCCCCGCTGGGCTGCGGAGCAGCCCTAAAAGCTGCTGACTCGGCGTGTCAGACAGATTGAGTGCTCTGGGTTGGGGCTGCTCCGCAGCCCAGCGGGGATAAATCCCCTCGCCACAAGAGCCTGACTGTCTGAAAATTTAATGAGAAATCACAGATAGCATAAATTCTCATTAGTAGTGTTATATTGTTTCAATTAAGACAATTGGAACAACATAACATGTCATCTCTAAAACGGATTTCCCTCGCCAGCCTGGCCTTGGGTCTGCTGGGCGACCCGGCCTTTGCCGAGGAAACCCAGCCCCTGGAACTGGAGGCCACCAGCGTTACGGCCGACTACGAATCCCCCACCGGGCCGGTGAAGGGCTATCGCGCTTCCCGCTCCGCCAGCGCGACCAAAACCGACACGGCCCTGCGAGACATCCCTCAGGCGATCAGCGTAATCCCGGCTGATGTCCTCAAGGATCTGGGCAGCACCCGCGTCGAACGAGCGCTGGAGTTTGCCGGCGGCGTATCGAAGCAGAACAATTTCGGCGGCCTGACGCTCTACGAATACAGCGTGCGCGGCTTCACGACGTCGGAGTTCTACAAAGACGGCTTCAGCGCGAACCGCGGCTACCCAAGCACGCCGGACACCGCCAACATCGAACGCATCGAAGTATTGAAGGGGCCAGCGGCCAGCCTCTATGGACGCGGCGATCCAGGGGGCACGGTCAACATCGTCACCAAGAAACCCCAGCCCGAAGCTTTCACCACCCTGCAAACCAGTGCCGGCAGCTGGGATCGCTACCGCACCGCGCTGGACGTCAATACACCACTGGACGCCGAAGGCACCCTGCTGTCGAGGGTAAACCTGGCGGTGGAAGACAATCACAGCTTTCGCGATCACGTCGACAGCCAGCGGGTATTCGTGGCGCCTTCCATCAGCTGGCAACTGAGTCCCGACACACGCCTGCTGGTGGAGAGTGAAATCGTGCGACACAGCTCGACATTCGATCGGGGCATCGTCGCGCCAAACAATCGCTGGAGCGGCATGTCCCGCTCGACCTTCCTGGGCGAACCCAACGACGGTGACATCGACAACCACAACAACATGCTCCAGGTCGCCCTTGAGCATCAGCTCAACGATACCTGGCAACTGCGCCTGGCCAGTCATTACAAGCAAGGCGAACTCTGGGGCTTCGCCTCCGAAGCGCGTCCGCTGAATACCGACGGCCATACCGTCAACCGCCGTTACCGCGAACGCGACAACGATTGGCATGACAGCATCACTCAACTGGAACTGCGCGGCCTGTTCGACTGGGGACCATGGCAGCACGAACTGCTGATCGGCAGTGAATACGAGGACTATCGCAAGAACGAACGCGTCACCACCCTCAACGGCGGCGCCTATCCCATCGACATCTATCAGCCCATCTACGGCCAACCCAAACCCGACGGGCTGCGCACCGGCACGGATTTCTTCGAGCATGTCCAAAGCCGTGCATTGAATCTTCAGGACCAGATCGTCTTCACCGAAAAGCTGCGGGGCATGCTCGGTGTGCGCTACGAGCATTTCGAGCAGCGCATCGATGATCACATTACCCAGCTCATCAACCGCCAACGCCACGATGCCCTGACGCAACGGGCTGGCCTGCTGTACCAACTGACGCCTGAAGTCGGACTGTTCGCCAACGGCTCCACCTCGTTCAAGCCCAACAACGGCCTGGACGCTGGCGGCAAGACCTTCGACCCGGAGGAAGGCGTCGGCTATGAAGCCGGGATCAAGAGCGAGCTGTTCGACCATCGCCTGAGCACCACCCTGGCGGCGTTCCATATAGAGAAGGAAAACGTCCTGGCGCTGGACCCTGACACCAACACCAACCGCGCCATGGGCAAGGCCCGCAGCCAGGGGATCGATCTGCAGGTCAGCGGTCAGTTGTCCGACGCCATCCGCGTGATCGGGGCCTTTGCCTACATCGATGCAGAAGTGACCGAAGGTGACAAAGAGATCCCCACCGGCAGCCGGATCCTGGGCGTTGCCAAGCGTAGCGGCAGCCTGCTGGGTGTCTATGAATTCCAGGACGGGCACCTGCGCGGCTCGGATGTCGGCGCGGCGTTCACTTACGTAGGGGACCGTTCGGGCGAAGCCGGCAAGGACTTCGAGCTGCCGGCTTACCACACCGTGGATCTGCTGGCTCATTACAAGGCCAGTGAGAACGTCACCGTGGGCCTGAACCTGAACAACGTCTTCGATGAAAAATACTACGAACGCTCCTACAGCAACTACTGGGTCAATCCCGGCGAGCCGCGCAATTTCACCGTCAGCCTCACCCTCGATCTATAAAAAAGGAAAATCGGCATGAAATCCTCCAAGACACTCGCCCTTCTCGGTCTGTTCCTGGCGACACAAGCCTCGGCCCACGGTTTGTGGACCGAACAACGGCGCGGCAACATTGAGGTGATCTACGGCCACGGCGCCGAGGACAACGCGTTCAAGGCACAGAAAATCAGCGGGGCCTGGGCCTATGACCTGGGCGGCAAAATGATCCCCGTCACCGTGCAACGCCTGCCCGATCACGCGCGCCTGCAACCGCTCAAGCCACCGGCCGTGCTCGCGGTGGCGCTGGACAACGGCATGTGGTCCCAGACCGCCGACAAGAAGTGGATCAACGAAGGCCGCAGCAAAGTACCCGGCGCGATCGAGTCGACCCACACCTTCAAATACAGTCTGGCGATCTATGAGCCCGGAGCGAAGCTGCCAAAGCTTGAGCCGATCAAGTTCGTGATCCTGCCGGACGTCGACCCGCTGACCGTAGGTCCCGGCCAATCATTGCCGGTACGGGTCCTGCTGGATGGCAAGCCCGCGGCCGGGGTAAAACTGGTGGGCGATTACCGCAGCGCGCCGAACACCGTCTCCACTGAAACCGATGCCGACGGTCGGGCCCAGGTGTTGGTGCGCAATGAAGGCTTGAACGTCATCGCCGCGCAAATGGAAATACCGCTCAAGGATGACAAGGACGTGGCCACCCGTGGTGTGTTTACTTCGCTGACGTTCCTTGGCGAGCCGCATCACGAATAAAGCATCTGAATACACAGAACACACCTGTGGGAGCGAGCTTGCTCGCGATAGCGCCGAATCAGTCGACATTTGAGTCATTGACCCACCGCCATCGCGGGCAAGCCTTGCTCCCACAGAGGATTTCCTACAGTTCAGCGCAGAGCTTTAGAGTTCGCCCAGGGCGTCGATCAGCGCCTGGTTCTGCTCCGGTGTGCCAATGCTGATCCGCAGGAACTGGGCAATCCGCTCCTGTTTGAAGTGCCGCACGATCACGCCCTGTTCTCGCAGCTTCGCCGCCAACCCCGCCGCATCATGCCGGGGGTGACGGGCGAAGATGAAGTTGGCCGCCGAAGGCAACACTTCAAAACCCTTGGCCTCCAGTTGCGCCACCACCCACTCGCGGTGCTCGATGACCAACCGGCAGGTTTTCTGGAAATACTCGCGGTCGTCGAACGCCGCCGCGCCGCCCACGTTTGCCAGGCGATCCAGGGGGTAGGAGTTGAAGCTGTTCTTGATCCGCTCCAGTGCTTCGATCAGGTCCGGATGGCCCACCGCCAAGCCCACTCGCAACCCCGCCAGCGAGCGGGACTTGGACAAGGTCTGGGTGACCAGCAGATTAGGATAGCGGTCCACCAGGCTGATGGCCGTCTCGCCACCGAAGTCGATATAGGCTTCATCGACCACCACCACCGAATCCGGGCTGGCCTTGAGCATCTGCTCCACCGCGTCCAGCGCCAGCAGGCAGCCGGTCGGGGCGTTCGGGTTGGGGAAAATGATCCCGCCGTTCGGCTTGGCATAGTCCGCCGGATCGATCCTGAACTGCTCGTCCAGCGGTACCGCGTCGAACTGGATGCCATACAGCCCGCAATACACCGGATAGAAGCTGTAGCTGATATCCGGGAACAGGATCGGCTGGTCGTGTTGCAACAGGCCGTGAAAAATGTGCGCCAGCACTTCATCCGAACCGTTACCGAGGAACACCTGGTTGGCCTGCACGCCGTAGTAGCGGGCCACGGCGCTCTTGAGCAGATCGCTGTTGGGGTCCGGGTACAGACGCAGATTGTCATTGAGCTCGGTCTGCATCGCAGCAAGAGCCTTGGGCGATGGGCCGTAGGGGTTCTCGTTGGTGTTGAGCTTGACCAGGCGGGTCAGCTTCGGTTGTTCGCCCGGCACATAGGGCACCAGGTTCTTGACGAACGGGCTCCAGAATTTACTCATTTCAATTTCCCTGCCCGTCAATGGAGGACTCATCAAGAATTCGATACTCGGCGCTGCGCGCATGGGCGCTCAGCGACTCGCCACGAGCCAGCACCGAAGCCGTCTTGCCCAGTTCGGATGCACCCTGCTCGGAGCAGAAGATGATCGACGAACGTTTCTGGAAGTCATACACCCCCAGCGGCGACGAGAAACGCGCGGTGCCGGAAGTCGGCAACACGTGGTTGGGTCCTGCACAGTAGTCACCCAGGGCCTCGCTGGTGTGTCGGCCCATGAAGATCGCACCGGCATGACGGATCTGCGGCAACCAGGCCTGCGGATCGGCGACCGACAACTCCAGGTGTTCCGGCGCGATGCGGTTCGCGACCTCAATCGCCTGTTCCATGTCATCGACCTTGATCAGTGCCCCACGGCCATTGATCGAGGTGTTGATGATTTCGGCACGGTCCATGGTCGGCAACAGCTTGTCGATACTGGCCGCGACCTTGTCGAGGAAGTCGGCATCCGGGCTGACCAGGATCGCCTGAGCGTCTTCGTCGTGCTCGGCCTGGGAAAACAGGTCCATGGCAATCCAGTCCGGATCGGTCTGGCCGTCGCATACCACGAGGATCTCCGAAGGGCCGGCGATCATGTCGATACCGACCTGGCCGAACACGTGGCGCTTGGCGGTGGCGACATAGATGTTGCCCGGCCCGACCACCTTGTCGACCCTCGGCACGCTTTCGGTGCCATAGGCCAATGCAGCCACGGCCTGGGCACCGCCGATGGTGAACACCCGGTCCACCCCAGCGATGCAGGCAGCGGCCAGCACCAGTTCGTTGATTTCACCCCGGGGGGTTGGCACGACCATGACCACTTCGGTCACGCCAGCAACCTTGGCCGGGATGGCATTCATCAGCACCGAGGAGGGATAGGACGCCTTGCCGCCCGGCACGTACAGGCCGGCGCGGTCCAGCGGCGTTACCTTCTGGCCCAGCACCGTGCCGTCGGCTTCGGTGTAGCTCCAGGAGTCCTGTTTCTGTTTTTCGTGATAGCTGCGCACCCGGGAGGCGGCTTTTTCCAGGGCTTCGCGCTGGGGCACGGTGATCCGGGTCAGGGCCAGCTCCAGGCGCTCGCGTGGCAGGATCAGGTCGGCCATGGACGCCGCTTGCAGGCCATCGAACTTCTGGGTGAATTCCACCAGGGCAGCATCGCCACGCTCGCGCACGGCCTTGATAATGTCCAGCACCCGCTGATTGACCGAGTCGTCAGACACACTTTCCCAGCTCAGCAGATGATCCAGATGATGCGCGAAATCCGGATCGGCAGCGTTGAGTCGGCGAATCGAGGTGGGAGCGGTCATAGCGAGGGCCTCATTAATGGCAAATGCTCAGGCGCCCTAAGCTACCAGTCCATTCGCGTGGGCACCTGAGAAAATTGGCTATGACGCGGATAGACGGGCGCAACCAGAGGTCGCGCGGGTGTATCAGCCGTGGTGTCGAGATTCCACTGCCTTGCGCAGGGTATCGATCAGAGCCTGGATGCGGGCGTGTTGCATTTTCATCGACGCCTTGTTGACGATCAGCCGGGAGGTGATGTCCGCGATGAAATCCTGGGGTTCCAGGCCATTGGCCCGCAGGGTATTGCCGGTGTCGACGACGTCGATGATCTTGTCCGCCAGACCGATCAGCGGCGCCAGCTCCATCGAACCGTACAACTTGATGATATCGACCTGGCGACCCTGCTCGGCATAGTAACGCTTGGCAATGTTGACGAACTTGGTCGCCACACGCAGGCGTCCCTTGGGCTCCGGCGCACCGACCTTGCCGGCGGTCATCAGCTTGCACCGGGCGATCCGCAGGTCCAGGGGCTCATACAAGCCCTGGCCGCCGTACTCCATCAGCACGTCCTTACCGGCAACGCCGAGGTCGGCGGCGCCATGCTCCACATAAGTCGGCACATCGGTGGCACGCACGATCAGCAGGCGCACATCGGCCTGGGTCGTGGGGATGATCAGCTTGCGGCTCTTGTCCGGATTCTCGGTCGGCACGATGCCCGCTTCAGCCAGAAGCGGCAGGGTGTCGTCAAGGATGCGGCCCTTGGACAGTGCGATGGTCAACATGGGAACGTCAGTCCTTATCAAGGTACACATGCCCGGTCGCAAGCGGCGCCGGACACACATCGAGGGTGGACCACCCTCGATTTGAAACGAAATCCAGGCACATCCTTGTGCCCATGCAGCCGGAACTAGCCTGGTACGCGGCGGATCTTGGCGCCGAGCATCTGCAGTTTTTCTTCGATGCACTCGTAGCCACGGTCGATGTGGTAGATGCGATCGATCAGGGTATCGCCTTCGGCGATCAGGGCCGAAATCACCAGGCTGGCCGAGGCCCGCAGGTCGGTGGCCATCACTGGCGCGCCCTTGAGTTTCTCGGCGCCGGTGACGATGGCGGTGTTGCCTTCGACCTGGATCTTGGCGCCCATGCGGTGCAGTTCGTAGACGTGCATGAAACGGTTTTCGAAGATCGTCTCGATCACCGCGCCGGTGCCTTCGGCAATGGCGTTGAGGGAGATGAACTGTGCCTGCATGTCCGTCGGGAACGCCGGGTATGGCGCGGTCCGCACATTGACGGCCTTGGGCCGCTTGCCGTGCATGTTCACTTCGATCCAGTCTTCGCCGCAGGTGACTTCGGCACCGGCTTCCTTGAGTTTCTCCAGGACGGCTTCAAGGATGGTCGGATCGGTGTCCTTGACCTTGACGCGACCGCCGGTGACGGCAGCGGCAACCAGGTAGGTACCGGTTTCGATCCGGTCCGGCATCACTTTGTAGGTGGCCGAATGCAGGCGCTCGACGCCATCGATGGTGATGGTGTCGGTACCCGCACCACTGATCTTGGCGCCCATGGCGATCAGGAAGTTCGCCAGGTCCACCACTTCAGGCTCGCGAGCAGCGTTCTGCAGCACGCTGCGGCCCTTGGCCAGTGCAGCGGCCATCATGATGTTCTCGGTGCCGGTCACGCTGACGGTATCGAAGAAGAAATGCGCACCACGCAGGCCGCCTTCAGGGGCCTTGGCCTTGATGTAGCCGCCTTCGACGTCGATGACCGCGCCCATGGCTTCCAGGCCACGGATGTGCAGGTCCACCGGACGCGAGCCAATGGCGCAACCGCCAGGCAACGCGACTTCGGCTTCACCGAAACGGGCAACCATGGGGCCCAGCACCAGGATCGACGCACGCATGGTTTTCACCAGCTCGTACGGGGCGACCAGGGTCTTGATGGTGCGTGGATCGATCTCGACGCTGAGCTTCTCGTCGATGACAGGTTCGATGCCCATGCGGCCGAACAGCTCGATCATCGTGGTGATGTCATGCAGGTGCGGCAGGTTGGCCACGGTCACCGGGCCATCGCACAGCAGGGTCGCGGCCAGGATTGGCAGGGCGGAGTTCTTTGCCCCGGAAATACGGATTTCGCCATCAAGACGAACGCCGCCGGTAATAATCAGTTTATCCATAAGAATCTCGAGGCCCTTGGGCTCAGGTGCGCTCGGCCCAGGCCGCGCTGCTGAAAAATTTCATCGTGACCGCGTGGATGCTGCCATCGGCAATCCATGGGTTCAAATGGGCATAGATGCTCTGCTGACGCTTCACTGGGCTCAACGCCACCAGTTCATCGCTGATCACGTTCAGCTGGAAGTTACAGCCTTCGCCTTCAACTTCCACCTTCGTACCAGGCAGCTTTCCTTCAAGGAAGCTCTTCACTTCTACAGCCTGCATGCTCAACCTCAATCGGCGCCCTGTGCGCGCGGGTCGCACATCATACAAAAAAGCCCCGCGCCTGCGAACCCCGCGAAGCAGGACTCTGACGGGGGGACTTTTCCGGCGATGTGGGTCAGGATTGCGCCAACAGCTCGGTCAGTTCGCTGACCTGGGCTATTTCGCGCATGTCTTCGGGCATCCCACGGATGCTCCACGTTTTGCCGGCCGCCTTGGCGTCCCGCATGAAGCACAGCAACAGCGACAAGCCGACACTGCTGGATTTCTGCACCGCCGAGCAGTCAATGACCAGCTCGGCCGCACTGACGGATTTGATCAGCGCCTGGCCCTGCTTGCGCAGGGCAGGACCGGTGCGGTAGTCCAGTACACCACTGAGCAACAACTCGCCGGCGTCGCCCAGACGAATGGCCGACTCACTCACCGACTCGATCATTGTTCCTGCTTCTCTTTGGCTTGCTCGGTCACTTCCTTGGCCTTGGCGACTTCGCCGGCCCAGCCATCGATGGTCTTGTCCAGGTCATTGCCATTGCGCTGCATCGCATCGGCGAACTGGTCGCGGAACAACTTGCCGATGTTGATGCCGTTGATGATCACGTTGCGCACCCTCCATTCGCCGTTCAGCTGTTCGAGCGTGTAGGAAACCGGATAGATCGCACCGTTGTTACCCTTGACCTGCATGTCGACACTGGTACGGGTACCGCTTTCATCCTTGGCCGGCCCAACGGTGATGCCCTGGTTGTTGTATTCGAGCAAGGCGTTGCCGTAGAACTGCATCAGGCTGCGCTTGAAGTTTTCCTGGAAGCGGGTCATCTGCGCAGGAGTGGCCTTGCGCGAGTACTTGACCGTCATGATGCTGCGGGAGATGCCATCGGCGTCCACCACCGGACCGACAATGCCGTTCAGCGCATCATAGAATGCGCCCGGGTCCTGTTTGTATTTCTCTTTGTTGGCGGCGAGGTCCGCCAGCAGCCGGGTCGTGGTGTCCTGGATGATGTCATGCGCGGAAGGCGCCGCCAGGGCATTGGTCATCAGCGGCAGGGCTGCCAGCAGGACCAACAGGCTGCGTCGCAAGATAGAGATCATCGAAAAGCTCCTCATTTGGCGTCTTTGCTAACGGTATTGAGCAGAAATTTCCCGATCAGGTCCTCGAGTACCAGCGACGACTGCGTGTCATGGATGGTCCCACCATCCTTGAGCAGGGTTTCCTCCCCGCCTACGCTGATACCGATGTATTTCTCACCCAGCAGCCCCGCCGTCAGGATAGATGCAGTGGAATCAGTCGGCAGGTTATCCACGCGCTTCTCCAGCTGCAGCGTCACCCGTCCGGTGAAACTGTCGCGATCCAGATCGATTGCCGTGACCTTGCCGATGGTGACACCGGCCATGGTCACCTTGGCTCTGACCGTCAAACCGGCGATATTGTCAAAATAAGCATAAAGTTTATAAGTATCGGTGTTCGCGGTCGGCGCCAGGCCGCTGACTCGCAGGGCCAGCAGCAACAAAGCCAGGATGCCGGCCAGCAGGAAAAGGCCGACACCGATTTCCAGGGTGCGGTTTTGCATCAGAAATCTCCAAACATCAAGGCGGTCAAAATAAAGTCAAGGCCCAGGACCGCCAGCGAGGCGTACACCACGGTCTTGGTTGTGGCACGGCTGATCCCCTCAGACGTGGGCTCGCAGTCATAGCCTTGAAACACGGCGATCCAGGTCACCACGAACGCGAATGCGGCACTTTTGATGACGCCATTGAGCACATCATCCATGAAGTCGACGCTGTTCTGCATGTTGGACCAGTAGGAGCCTTCATAGACCCCCAGCCAGTCGACGGCTACCCACGAACCGCCCCAGATCCCGACGACGCTGAAGATGATTGCCAGCACCGGCAGGGAAATGAAGCCGGCCCACAGGCGCGGGGCAATGATGTACTTGAGCGGGTCGACGCCGATCATTTCCAGGCTGGACAGCTGCTCGGTGGACTTCATGTTACCGATTTCGGCCGTCAGCGCCGAACCGGCACGGCCGGCGAACAGCAGCGCGGTCACCACCGGACCGAGTTCACGCAACAGCGTGAGCGCGACCATCTGCCCGACCGCCTGCTCCGAGCCGTAGCTGGACAGGATATTGAAACCCTGCAACGCCAGCACCATGCCGATGAAGATCCCGGACACCACGATGATCACCAGGGACATCACCCCCACCGAATGCAGTTGCTTGACCAGCAGGCCAAAACCGCCGCCGGAGGCGTTGCGACCGAGCAAGGCATGGGCCAGGAACAGCGTGGAACGGCCCAGCACCGCCAGCACATCGATGCCGGAACGGCCGAACAGGCGAGTTCTTTCTATTAATGATTTCTTGCGCATCAGCGCTTCCCCAACAGATCGGTACGGTAATCCGTGGCCGGAAAATGGAACGCCACCGGACCGTCCGGATCCCCCTTCATGAATTGGCGAATGCGCGGGTTGTCCGAGGCATTCAATTCCTCGGGTGTACCCTGCCCCAATACCTGGCCATCGCCGACCACATAGATGTAGTCCGCGATGCTGGCGGTTTCGGCCAGGTCGTGGGACACCACGATGCTGGTGATGCCCAGCGCATCGTTGAGCAGGCGGATCAGGCGCACCAATACACCCATGGCGATCGGGTCCTGTCCGACGAAGGGCTCGTCGTACATGAGGATTTTCGGATCGAGGGCAATCGCCCGCGCCAGTGCGACCCGGCGCTTCATGCCGCCGGACAGCTCGTCCGGCATCAGTTCGAGGGCGCCACGCAGCCCGACCGCCTGCAGCTTGAGCAGCACGATATCGCGGATCATCTCCTCCGGCAGGTCGGTATGGACCCGCAGCGGAAACGCCACGTTCTCGAACACGTCAAGATCGGTGAACAGCGCGCCACTCTGGAACAGCACGCCCATGTGCTTGCGCGCATCGAACAGGTCGCTGCGCGACAACTTGGGAAGATTCTGGCCATTGACCCAGACTTCACCGGCATTGGGACGCAACTGTGCGCCCATCAGGCGCAGCAGCGTGGTCTTGCCACACCCGGAAGGGCCCATGATGCCGGTCACCTTGCCCCGTGGGATGCGAATATCGATGTCATTGAAAATGCTGCGCGTCCCTCGCTTGAAGGACAGCCCCTTCAGCTCGACCGCGTAGGCGTTGTCGGCACTCATCTAAACTCCTTGCGATGCAGCCTCACATCCGAATGCCCCAGCCAGCCGATCAACATCGGTACCGCCGGGCATCCGGACCGGCGGCGAACTATATCACTGCAACGGCCACGCGCCCAAGGCCCACCCCTGACCGGTTAAGCCTCGCTTAAGCTAAATGGATGCATTTTATTTCAAATCAGGCGGGGTGTTTGCACGAAGCATGACGAACTAGCGTGAGGGAATTGTTCATTGCCGCTATAATCGCCGCCTTTTCATCGGGCTATACGATTTCTGACATGAGCCAATCCAGCGATCTGATTCAATCGGCACAACGTACCATCCGCCTAGAGCTCGAAGCCGTGCAAGGCTTGCTGCCCCGCATCGACGCTGATTTCGTACACGCCTGCGAGATGATTCTGACCAGCAAAGGCCGCGTCGTCGTGGTCGGCATGGGCAAGTCCGGGCACATCGGCAACAAGATCGCCGCAACCCTGGCCAGCACGGGCACCACGGCATTCTTCGTCCACCCGGCCGAAGCCAGCCATGGTGACATGGGCATGATCACCCGGGACGACATCATCCTGGCGCTGTCCAATTCCGGTTCCACCAATGAAATCATTACCCTGCTGCCGCTGATCAAGCGCCTGGGCATCCGGCTGATCAGCCTCACCGGCAACCCGGACTCGCCGCTGGCCAAGGCCGCCGAAGTCAACCTCAATGTCCACGTCGAGCACGAAGCCTGTCCGCTGAACCTGGCACCGACCTCGTCCACCACGGCCGCCCTGGTCATGGGCGATGCCCTGGCCGTGGCCCTGCTGGAAGCCAGGGGGTTCACCGCGGAAGATTTCGCCTTCTCCCACCCCGGTGGCGCACTGGGCCGCCGCCTGCTGCTGAAGGTCGAAAACGTGATGCACGCCGGCGAAGAGTTGCCCCAGGTGCAACGCGGCACGCTGCTCAAGGACGCACTCATGGAGATGACCCGCAAGGGCCTGGGCATGACGGTGATCCTCGAGGCCGACGGCAAGCTCGCCGGGATCTTCACCGACGGCGACCTGCGTCGCACCCTGGACCGCACCATCGATGTGCACAGCGCCACCATCGAACAGGTCATGACACCCCACGGCAAGACTGCCCGCGCAGAAATGCTCGCCGCCGAAGCCCTGAAAATCATGGAAGACCACAAGATCAGCGCCCTGGTGGTGGTCGATGCCGAAGACCGCCCGGTGGGCGCCCTGAACATGCACGACTTGCTGCGTGCGGGAGTCATGTAAATGAACGCAGACCTGCTGCTACGCGGTAAAACCATCAAGCTGGCCGTGTTCGACGTGGACGGCGTGCTGACCGACGGACGCCTGTATTTCCTCGAGGACGGCAGCGAGTTCAAGACGTTCAATACCCTGGACGGCCAGGGCATCAAGATGCTGATGGCCGCTGGCGTGCAGACGGCTATCATCAGCGGCCGCAAGACCCCGGTGGTCGAGCGACGCGCGAAGAACCTCGGCATTCCCCACCTTTATCAGGGTCGCGAGGATAAACTGGTGGTCCTGGACGAGCTTCTGGGCCAACTCAACCTAACCTATGAACAGGTCGCCTACCTGGGTGACGACCTGCCGGACCTGCCGGTGATCCGTCGGGTTGGCCTGGGCATGGCGGTGGCCAATGCGGCCGGCTTCGTACGCGAGCACGCCCACGGCGTCACCACCGCGCGAGGCGGCGAAGGCGCGGCCCGTGAATTCTGCGAACTGATCCTGCGCGCCCAGGGCCGCCTCGAAGCGGCGAACGCCGCGTACCTGTGAGCCATTTATGCTGAGCAAGAAGATTCGCACCATCCTGCTGTTCGCGTGCATCGCGGCGATTTTCGCGGCGGTGGGCTACTGGAACATCAGCCCCGAACGTTTTCTCGACCGCCCCGCCGTCCAGGTCGAGGAAAACGATATCGACTGGTATGCGACCAACACGCATACACTGCAATACCTGCCTGACGGCAAGGTGCAGTACGAAATGACGTCCGACAAGGTCGATCACGTCAAGGCCACCGACATTACCCTGGTCGCCAATCCGGACCTGAACATGTTCCGCGGCACCGAGTTTCCGTGGCACGTGCAGAGCAAACGCGCCGAAGTGAATCCCGGCGGCACCGAAGTGGAACTGATCGACTCGGTACGCGTTGCGCGAACCGATGAGAAAAACCGCACGACCATCATCACCAGCACTCGCATGACCGTGTTCCCGCAGCAACAATATGCGCAGACCGAGCAACCCGTTAGAATCGACGGCGCCGGCGGTGTATCGACCGGCACGGGAATGAAGGCGTATCTGAAGGAAAGCAGGATACACCTGCTATCGAACGTAAGAGGACAGTATGAAGCTCGCTAAAACCCTCCCTATTTTGCTCAGTCTGGGCGCAGCACTGGGAAGCGCGAGCGCCTGGTCTCTTCCCAATGACCGTGACCAGCCTATCCGCATCCAGGCCGACGACGCCCAACTGGACGACAAGAACGGTATCGCCACCTATAAGGGCGACGTGATCATCACCCAGGGCTCGATGAAGGTCACCGGCAACACCGTGACCATTACCCGTACTCAGTCCGGCGATATCGACGTGGTGACTTCGGTGGGCAACCTGGCTTATTTCGAGCAATTGCAAACGGCTGGCGACACCAAGCCCGTGCAGGGTTACGGCGTGACCATCCAGTATCACGCCTCCCAGGACCGCGTCGTGCTGATCGATCGGGCCAAGGTCATCGACAAGGACAACAACGTCACCCAGGGCGAGAAAATCGTCTACGACACCAACAAGAAACTCGCCAGCGCCGGCCGCGCCACCGGCAACAAGGTGACCGAGCAGCGCCCACGGATCGACATGGTCATCCAGCCGAAAAAGAAAACCGAGCAAAGGCCCCAGTAATGGCAACTCTGAAAGCTCAGCACCTGGCCAAGAGCTACAAGGGCCGTCAAGTCGTGCGAGATGTCAGCCTGTCCATCGACAGCGGGCAGATCGTCGGCCTGCTCGGCCCCAACGGCGCGGGCAAGACCACCTGTTTCTACATGATCGTCGGCCTGGTCCAGGCCGATCAGGGCCGCGTCCTGATCGACGACCTGGACGTCAGCCATCAGCCAATGCACGGCCGGGCCAAGGCCGGCATCGGCTATCTGCCACAAGAAGCGTCGATCTTCCGCAAGTTGTCGGTCGCCGACAACATCATGGCGATTCTCGAAACCCGCAAGGAACTCGACAAGGCGGGTCGTCGCCAGGAGCTGGAAAGCCTGCTGCAGGAATTTCACATCAGCCATATCCGCGACAACCTGGGCATGAGCCTGTCCGGCGGCGAACGGCGCCGGGTGGAAATTGCCCGCGCCCTGGCCACCGCACCGAAATTCATCCTGCTCGACGAACCGTTCGCCGGCGTGGACCCGATTTCGGTGGGCGACATCAAGCAGATCATCCACCATCTCAAGGCCAAGGGGATCGGCGTGCTGATCACCGACCACAACGTGCGCGAGACGCTGGACATCTGCGAGACCGCCTACATCGTCAATGATGGACAATTGATCGCCGAAGGTGACTCCGCCACCATCCTGGCCAACGAATTGGTCAAGGAAGTGTATCTGGGCCATGAGTTCCGCCTGTAAGCGCGAAGTGTCTGGCAACTGTTCCGGCGCCGTCGGTTTTACCAGGCAGCGCCTCGGGAGAGGCTCAATGAATCCCCTCATCGGGAAACTAATTGAGTACTCCCTCTAGGCAAACACTTCAGTTTCAGGCATATAATTTGCTTAAGGTTTGGCGCTTCGGCGCCCTTGTAGTGGATGGCGCATGTGCGCCGGCGAATAAGGTGTTAAGCCCCTGCCATGAAACCATCGCTAGTCTTGAGAATGGGCCAGCAGCTGACGATGACACCGCAGCTGCAACAGGCCATCCGCCTGCTCCAATTGTCGACCCTGGACCTGCAACAGGAAATCCAGGAGGCCCTGGAATCCAATCCGATGCTCGAACGCCAGGAAGAAGGCGACGACTTCGACAACACTGATCCGCTGGCCGACAACGTCGAGCAAAAATCCAATACCGAGATCCAGGAGCCGTCCTACCAGGAGGAAGCCGCCCCGACGGTGGATAACCTCGAGGATGGCGAGTGGAACGAACGCATCCCCAACGACCTGCCCGTGGACACGGCCTGGGAGGACGTCTACCAGACCAGCGCCAGCAGCCTGCCAAGCAGCGATGATGACGAGTGGGACTTCACCACCCGCACCTCTGCCGGCGAAAGCCTGCAAAGCCACCTGCTGTGGCAACTGAACCTGGCGCCGATGTCCGACACCGATCGCCTGATCGCCGTGACCCTGATCGACTGCATCAACAATCAGGGCTACCTGGACGAGACCCTCGAAGAAATTCTCGAAGCTTTCGATCCGGAGCTGGACATCGAGCTGGACGAGATCGAAGCCGTCCTGCATCGGATCCAACAATTCGAACCGGCCGGCATCGGCGCCCGCAACCTGGGTGAGTGCCTGCTGCTGCAACTGCGCCAGCTGCCCGCCAAGACGCCGTGGCTGGCCGAGGCCAAGCGACTGGTCACCGACTATATCGACCTGCTGGGCGGCCGCGACTACAGCCAGCTGATGCGGCGCATGAAGCTCAAGGAAGATGAGCTGCGCCAGGTGATCGAACTGGTCCAGAGCCTCAACCCACGCCCGGGCTCACAGATCGAGGCCACCGAGCCCGAATACGTGGTTCCCGATGTGATCGTGCGCAAGCACAACGATCGCTGGCTGGTGGAGCTGAACCAGGAATCGGTCCCCAAGCTACGGGTCAACGCCCAGTACGCTGGCTTTGTAAGACGCGCCGATACCAGCGCCGACAACACCTTCATGCGCAACCAGTTGCAGGAAGCCCGCTGGTTCATCAAGAGCCTGCAGAGCCGCAACGAAACCCTGATGAAGGTTGCAACCCAGATCGTCGAGCATCAACGCGGCTTCCTGGACTACGGCGACGAAGCGATGAAGCCGTTGGTCCTGCACGACATCGCCGAGGCGGTGGGCATGCACGAATCGACAATTTCCCGGGTGACCACGCAGAAATTCATGCATACCCCACGGGGTATCTACGAATTGAAATATTTTTTCTCAAGCCACGTCAGCACCTCCGAAGGCGGCGAATGCTCGTCCACAGCCATCCGCGCGATCATCAAGAAACTGGTGGCTGCGGAAAATCAGAAAAAGCCGTTGAGTGACAGCAAGATCGCTGGTTTACTGGAGGCACAAGGCATTCAGGTGGCCCGCCGTACCGTCGCCAAGTATCGCGAATCCCTCGGGATCGCGCCTTCGAGCGAACGCAAGCGGTTGATGTAACAGGCCACGCCACAGCGTTCCAGTGGCAGGCATTTCTGCCTGCCGCTTTATGCACTGGCAACGAAGGAGAAGCTGTATGCAAGTCAACATCAGTGGACACCAACTGGAAGTGACCGAACCCCTGCGTACCTACATCGGCGAAAAACTCGACCGATTGGAAAGGCATTTCGACAAGATCACCAATGTGCAGGTCACGATGAACGTCGAGAAGCTGCTGCAGAAAATCGAAGCCACGTTGCATATTCCCGGCGGAGAGGTGGTTGCCAATGCGGAGCACACAGACATGTATGCCGCGATTGACCTGCTGACCGACAAGCTGGATCGCCAACTCAAAAAGCATAAGGAAAAGACCCAAAGCCTCCTCCAGGGCGCTACCGGTCGTTAATCCCCCCAATCCATGATCCGACTAGAAACCATCCTGACCCCCGGCCGTTCCATGGTGAACGCGCCGGGCGGCAGTAAAAAGAAAGCCCTCGAACAAATTGCCAACCTGATCCACCGCGAAGTGCCGGATCTGGAAATGCAGGACGTCTTCGAGGCCCTGGTTGCCCGTGAAAAACTCGGTTCCACCGGTTTTGGCAACGGCATCGCCATTCCCCACTGCCGCCTCAAGGGATGCATCACGCCCATCAGCGCACTGCTGCACCTTGAAGCCGCCATTGATTTCGACGCCATCGACGGCGCACCGGTCGACCTGCTGTTCGTATTGCTGGTTCCGGAAGCGGCGACCGATGCGCATCTTGAGCTGCTGCGCCAGATCGCCAGCATGCTGGACCGCAAGGAAGTGCGCGAAAAACTGCGTAGCGCACCGAGCAACCAAGCCTTGTATCAGGTAGTCCTGGACGAGCAGAACGGTCATTAATCATGCGCCTGATCATCGTCAGCGGTCGCTCCGGCTCCGGTAAAAGCACGGCGCTCAACGTGCTTGAGGACAGCGGCTACTATTGCATCGACAACCTTCCAGCCGGCCTGCTGCCGGAGCTGGCCGAACGGGCGCTGATCCACACCGAGCTGGCGCAACCGCTGGTGGCGGTTTCCGTCGACGCACGCAACCTGCCGAGCCACCTGTCGCGTTTCCCCGAACTGCTCGAGGAAGTGCGCAACCGGCATATCCAGTGCGATGTGCTGTACCTGGATGCCGATGACGAAACCCTGCTCAAGCGCTTTTCCGAGACCCGGCGACGCCATCCGCTGAGCAATGCCAACCGCTCGCTGGCCGAAGCCATTGAAGACGAAAGCCAGTTGCTTGGACCGATCGCCGACCTGGCGGACCTGAAGGTCGACACCACGAACCTGAACCTGTATCAGTTACGCGACACCATCAAGTTGCGCCTACTGAACCAGCCGGAGCCAGGCACGGCGTTCCTGGTGGAGTCGTTCGGTTTCAAGCGTGGCATGCCGGTAGACGCCGATCTGGTGTTCGATGTGCGTTGCCTGCCCAACCCTTATTGGAAACCGGAGCTGCGCGAGCAATCCGGGCTCGACCAACCGGTGATCGACTACCTGGCGGCCCAACCGGATGTCGAGGAAATGTTCCAGGACATCTCCGGCTACCTGCTTAAATGGCTGCCCCGGTTTGCCGCAAGCAACCGAGCCTATGTCACGATTGCCATCGGCTGTACCGGCGGTCATCACCGCTCCGTCTACCTGACTGAACGCCTGGGCCAGCTCCTGCAACAATCCCTGAAGAACGTCCAGGTTCGCCACCGCGACCTCAGCTAAAGGATTCACATCGCGATGCCTGCTCAGGAAATTGAAATCATCAACAAGCTGGGCTTGCACGCCCGGGCTTCAGCCAAGTTTGTCGGCGTGGCTGGCCAGTTCAAGGAAACGACCATCCGCGTCGGTCGGACGCCTGAATCCACGATCGACGGCAAAAGCATCATGGCCATGATGATGCTTGCAGCGGGCAAGGGCACCACGATCTATCTGGAAACCCAAGGTGAACAAGCGCAGGAGGCAATGGACGCCCTGGTGGACCTGATTAACCGCTACTTCGACGAAGGCGAATAACCCCCTGTGGCGAGGGGATTTATCCCCGCTGGGCTGCGAAGCAGCCCTGATATCTGTCACCGCCGAGCATCAGGTCGACTAAGCTCTTTTTGGGGCTGCTTCGCAGCCCAGCGGGGATAAATCCCCTCGCCACAAATAGATCACAGATTCTCCCTGTCACGCCAGCGCGGTATCCATCACCATCATCAGACAGAACCCCATCAGCAATCCCAGGCTCGCCAGCTTCTCGTGACCGTTGCGGCGGGCTTCGGGAATGACCTCGTGGGTCACCACCAGCAACATGGCCCCGGCCGCCAGTGCCAGGCCCAGCGGCAGCAACATCCCGGCCAGGCTCACCAGCCATGCGCACAATAGCGCGAACAGGGGTTCCACCAGTCCCGAGGCCGCGCCGATCAGGAATGCCTTGAACCTGGACATTCCGGCCGCGGCCAGTACCAGAGCAATGACCAGCCCCTCAGGTACATCCTGCAAGGCGATGCCCATCGCCAGGCTGTCGGCATCGGGCATGCCACCGCCCGCCGACACGCCGACGGCCATTCCTTCCGGAACGTTGTGGGCCACGATGGCAAACACGAACAACCAGATCCGCGGCGCAATGACCGGATGCCCGGGTGCACCAACCAGCTGTTCAGGACGGGCGGACACCTTTCGCTCCACCAGGTACAAGCCAAATGCACCGGCCAAGATGCCGAAACTGACCAGGCCGCTGGCCAGCCAGGGCGTAAGTCCCAATTGCTCGGCCGCAGCGATACCCGGCACGATCAGCGAAAACGCCGTAGCGGCCAGCATCACTCCCGCGCCGAAACCCAGCAGCGAATCGCTCACGGCCTGAGGCATTCGCCGGATGACCAGCACCGGTACAGCCCCCAAAGCCGTTCCCAAGGCGCAAAGCCCACCGCCTTGCAATGCACGCAGCAGTCTTGGCTCAAGGCCCAGCCACGCCAGGCCTTCGGCCGCCAGCAATGTCATCCCGGCCAACAGTAATAGCGACCCCAAGGCGTAGCGGAACATCCGCCCGCTCCTCGGCGCCAGAGTTTCAGTGTCCATAGTCAGCCTTGGATTGTTTGATGAACAGCTCAGGCAAGCGCAGCCTGGTAACGCCGGGCGACTGCAGGCCAGTTGACCACGTTGTAAAACGCGTTGATGTATTCCGGCCGGCGGTTCTGGTACCGCAGGTAATAGGCGTGTTCCCACACATCCAGACCGAGGATGGGTGTATGACCGGCCATCAGCGGGCTGTCCTGGTTAGCGCTGCTCTCCACCACCAGCCGCTTTTGCGGGGTTACGCTCAACCAGGCCCAGCCGCTGCCGAAACGGCTCAACGCCGCCTTGGTGAACGCTTCCTTGAACCGCTCCAGGCCGCCCAGTTGCGCCTCGATCGCCGCGGCAAGCGCACCATCAGGCTGCCCTCCCCCCTCAGGGGACATCACGTCCCAGAACAAGGAATGATTGGCATGGCCGCCTCCCTGGTTGATCACCGCGGCCCGCAAGTCCTGTGGCAATTGCTCCACGCTGGCCACCAGCTTTTCGATGGGCCATTGGGCGTACTCGGTGCCCTCCACGGCCGCGTTGAGGTTATTGATATAGGTCTGATGGTGTTTTGTGTAATGGATTTCCATGGTTTGCGCATCGATATGCGGTTCCAGGGCAGCGTAGGCGTAGGGCAGCGCGGGCAAGGTAAAAGCCATTTTCAATGAACTCCATGATGAAGGGGGATATCGCGGTGCAGGCATGACGTGTCGTTGCTGCGGAGCAGCCGTTGGGTGCGTGGGTACTCGCCGTGTTCACTGATGAAACCCAGCAGTTCGACATAGGTCTTGTGGCTCTGGCGCATCGCGGCGGCACGCAAGGCCGAAGGCATGCGCTCGTCCTGCAGGGTCTGCAGCAGCCGTTGGTGGATGGCGCACAGGTATTCGGCGCTTTCCTCCGGCTGGTTCAGCCGCAGGTGCAGATCCGCCAGGTTGTGATGGGACACAACGCAGGCAGCCACGGCTTCATCGGCATCAGCCCAGCGTTCGAACAACACCTGTGCCAGGGCCAGGGCTTGCAGGTAGGCCTCGCGGGCGTCCACCAGCTCGCCCAGGATGAAATGACGATTGGCCCTTTCGGTCGTGCGTTTCCAGTGCTCCATGATGAATCCTCCACGCAGGTGTCGGCACTACACCCCACCGGCGGTGAGCTTCTCGGGATCCAGCAGGACCTCCAGTTCGCTGCGCGACAGGTCGGTGTGTTCCAAGGCGACATCGATGACTGGACGGCCTTGCTGATAGGCCTTCTTGGCGATTTCAGCGGCTTTCTGGTAACCGATGATCGGGTTCAATGCAGTAACCAGGATCGGGTTGCGTGACAGCGCCTGCTTGAGCCCGGCCTCGTTGACCTTGAACGTGGCGATGGCCTTGTCCGCCAGCAGCCGGCTGACACTGGACATCAAGGCAATGCTGCTCAGCAGGTTCTGGGCGATGATCGGCAGCATCACGTTCAATTCGAAATTGCCCGATTGACCGGCCACGGTGATCACCGTGTCATTGCCGATCACCTGGGTCGCGACCATCGCGGTGGCCTCGGGAATCACCGGGTTGACCTTGCCGGGCATGATCGAGGAGCCTGGCTGCAAGCCCTCAAGCTCGATCTCGCCCAGGCCGGCCAGCGGTCCGGAATTCATCCAGCGCAGGTCGTTGGCGATTTTCATCAACGACACCGCGGTGGTCTTGAGCTGCCCGGAAACCGCCACAGCGGTGTCCTGGGAACCGATCAGCGCGAACAGGTTCTTGCCTGGGGTGAACTGCACATGGGTCAGCCGGGTCAGTTGCTGACTGAACAGCTCGGCGAATCGCGGGTGCGCATTGACCCCGGTGCCGACTGCCGTACCGCCCTGGGCCAGGGATTGCAGGCTTGGCAGCAAGTCCTGCAAATGATCGAGGTTGGCTTTCAACTGCTGCGCCCACCCCTCGAGCACCTGGCTCATACGGACCGGCATGGCATCCATCAAGTGGGTACGACCGGTCTTGATGAACGGATGAACCTCCACGGCCTTGTGCTCGATCACCTGCACCAGGTGCCTCAACGCCGGCAGCAGCTGTTCATGCAGGGCCAGCGCGGCACTGACGTGAATGCAGGTAGGAATGATGTCATTGCTGCTCTGGCCGCAGTTGACGTGGTCGTTCGGGTTGATCGTCTCCCCCAGCAAGCGGCTGGCGAGGGTGGCGATCACTTCGTTGGCGTTCATGTTGGAGCTGGTGCCAGAGCCGGTCTGGAAAATATCCACCGGGAAATGATCCATGAACTGCCCTTCGAGCAGCCCCTGGGCCGCATCGACGATGGCTTTGCCTTGGGCCACGCTGATCTGTTCCAGCTCCACGTTGGCCTGGGCCGCGGCTGCCTTGGCCAGGATCAGCGCACGGATGAACTGCGTCGGCATGCGTTGGCCACTGATGGGAAAGTTCTCCACGGCACGCTGGGTCTGGGCGCCATAAAGGGCATCTACCGGGACGTGAAGCTCGCCCATGCTGTCGCGTTCGATACGGGTGTTACTCATCGGGAAATCCTTGTACCGGTTCATTGAGACAAATCGAGGGTTCCAGGACGCAGGTCGCCAGCGCCCAGGCATGGCGCTGCCAGCGTGTGAGGCGGCAGCGACACAGTGATTGGCGTTCGAGGTCACGCAATGGGCGCCAGGCCTGGTCGAGGCAGAGCGTGCGCCAATGCCAGGGCAGCGCGACGTCCGAGGCGGTGTCGAGCAACAGGCGAAAGGCCGTTTCGCAAATCATCCACGGCGAAGTCGCGGTGCAGCGGGCCAGATAGCGGCCCTCGGCCAGGTATTGCTCGATCAGCCGCGGCTCGTCCGGGCTCATGGCACAACGGATCCGGCGACTCATCCAGCGCCAGCTTTCAAGGTAGGGTTGCTCGTGCAAGGCAGAACTCATGACCGGGGCTCAATCAGGTAATGAGATTCATTATTAGATGATAATGAGATTCAACACAAGCACAGGAGAGCGCCATTGTGGCGAGGGGATTTATCCCCGCTGGGATGCGAAGCAGCCCCAAAACCTACTCTCGCGGTGTCTTGGGTTGATTGCATGGACCTTTTTTGGGGGCGCTTCGCACCCCAGCGGGGATAAATCCCCTCGCCACAGGGTGTCCATGTCCTGAATCGAAACAGGGCCAAGCGGACACAAAAAAGGCGCGTCACCCGCTAGGATGACGCGCCATCTTTATTGCGATTACAGATCAGCTGCCCGCTACGGTCATCCGCTCGATCAACACCGAACCGGTGCGGATGTTGCTGCGCAGCTCCAGATCATTCCCCACCGCCACGATCTGCTTGAACATGTCGCGCATGTTGCCGGCAATGGTCACTTCCTGAACCGGGAATTGAATTTCGCCATTTTCGACCCAGAAGCCGGCCGCACCCCGGGAGTAATCGCCGGTCACCATGTTCAGGCCATGACCCATCAGCTCGGTCACCAGCAACCCTCTTCCCATCCGCCGCAGCAAGGCCGCCTGGTCCTCTTCGCCATGGGTCACGAACAGGTTGTGCACGCCGCCGGCATTGGCGGTGCTCGGCATGCCAAGTTTACGGCCCGAATACGTGCCGAGGATGTAGGACACCAGCTCCCCCCTCTCCACGAACGGCTTGGCATACGTGGCCAGGCCATCACCGTCGAAAGCCGAACTGCCCATGGCTTGCATCAGGTGCGGGCGTTCGTCGATGGTCATCCATTCCGGGAACAGTTTCTGGCCCAGGGCGCCTTCGAGGAACGAGGACTTGCGATACAGGTTGCCGCCGGACACTGCCGACAGGAAGCTGCCGAACAATCCGCCGGCCAGCTCGGCAGCAAAAAGCACCGGCACTTCACAGGTCGGCACCGGTCGTGCGCCCAGGCGACTGGCCGCCCGTTGCGCGGCTTTCTGGCCGATCACCAGCGGGTCCATCAGCAGATTGCCCTGGCGGTTCACGTCGTACCAGTAATCACGCTGCATCTGGCCATTGGCTTCGGCAATCATCACGCAGCTGAGGCTGTGACGGGTCGAGGCGTAGCCGCCGATGAAACCGTGGCTGTTGCCATACACCCGGCAGCCCTGGTGGGTATTGAGCGTCGTGCCGTCGGCGTTCTTGATCCGCGGATCGGTATCGAATGCTGCCGCTTCACAGCGCAACGCCTGCTCGATGGCCTGCTCGGGAGTGATGTCCCAGGCGTGGAACAGATCGAAATCCCGCGCTTCCTTGCACATCAGGGCCGCATCGGCCAAGCCCGAGGCTTCGTCTTCGGAGGTGTGCTGGGCAATCGCCAGTGCCGCGGCGACGGTTTCGCGAATGGCGTCCGGGCCGCTGGCCGATGTGCTGGCCGAGCCCTTGCGCTGGCCGACGTACAAGGTGATGCCAAAACCCTGGTCGCGATTGAACTCGACGGTTTCCACCTCACGCTGGCGTACCGACGTCGACAGGCCCTGCTCCAGGGACACCGCCACCTCACAGGCGCTGGCGCCCTGTCGCTTGGCTTCGGCAAGGATCTGCTCGACCTGCTCCTGCAGTGCCGGCAATGCCTGCGGGCCGACGCTCTGAACTGCACTCATGGCTTTCTCCACTCAAATTCTGCTTTCGGTAAGGCCTTCGAGCGACCGGGCCGGACAAGCGGCCCCCGACTGGTTATCATGGCGGCGTTTCTTTGCGGACTGCCCCCATGGTTGATTCTTACGACGACTCCCTCTACGAGGGTGAAAAAAGCAAATCCCAGGTCAAACGCGAGCTGCATGCTCTGGTTGACCTCGGCGAGCGCCTGACAACACTCAAGCCGGACTTGCTGGCCAAACTGCCCCTGACCGACGCCTTGCGCCGGGCCCTGGCCGATGCGCCCAAGCACACCGCGAACATCGCGCGTAAACGGCACCTGCAATTCATCGGCAAACTGATGCGCGATCAGGACACTGACGCCATCCTGGTGCTGCTCGATCAACTCGACGCCTCCACCCGGCAGTACAACGAACGCTTCCATAACCTGGAACGCTGGCGCGATCGCTTGATCGCAGGCGACGACGGCACCCTGGAAAAATTCGTCGTCGACTACCCGGAGGCCGATCGCCAGCAGTTGCGCTCCCTGATCCGTCAGGCCCAGCACGAAGTGGCGCAGAACAAGCCACCGGCTTCGAGCCGTAAAATCTTCAAGTACATCCGTGAGCTGGACGAGACTCAACGCGGCCTGCGCTGAGTGACGTCCGCGGGTGGAGGCTCGTACTCCACCCGCTGCTCCTGTCATGCGCCCGTGCCACCCACGGTAATCGCATCGATCTTCAGGGTCGGCTGACCGACACCCACCGGCACCGACTGCCCGTCCTTGCCGCACGTCCCTACACCGCTGTCCAGCGCCAGATCGTTGCCGACCATCGACACCTTGCTCATGGCCTCCGGTCCGTTACCGATCAGCGTCGCGCCCTTGACCGGCGCGGTGATCTTGCCGTCCTCGATCAGGTAGGCCTCGCTGGTGGAGAACACGAATTTGCCGCTGGTGATGTCCACCTGGCCGCCGCCGAGATTGGCGCAGTAGATGCCTTTTTTCACCGACGCGATGATTTCCGCCGGATCGCTTTGACCACCCAGCATGTAGGTGTTGGTCATGCGTGGCATCGGCAGGTGCGCATAAGACTCACGGCGGCCGTTGCCGGTGCGGGCCACGCCCATCAACCGGGCGTTGAGCTTGTCCTGCATGTAGCCTTTGAGGACGCCATTCTCGATCAGCGTGGTGCACTCGGTCGGGGTGCCCTCGTCGTCGACGCTCAGCGAGCCGCGCCGCCCAGCCAAAGTGCCATCGTCGACAATGGTGCAGAGTTTCGAAGCGACCATTTCGCCCATGCGCCCGCTATAGGCTGAACTGCCCTTGCGGTTGAAATCGCCCTCCAGGCCATGCCCCACCGCTTCGTGCAGCAGTACACCGGACCAACCGGACCCCAGCACCACCGGCAAAGTGCCAGCCGGCGCAGGAATGGCTTCCAGGTTGACCAGCGCCTGGCGCAGGGCCTCCCGGGCGTAGCCCATGGCGCGGTCTTCGCTGAGGAAATAGCGATAGTCGGTGCGCCCACCGCCTCCATGCCCACCGCGCTCGCGGCGACCGTTCTGCTCGACGATCACACTGACATTGAAACGTACCAGCGGCCGCACATCCGCCGCCAGACCGCCGTCGGTGGACGCCACCAGGATGCGCTCCCAGACGCCGGCCATGCTCACCGACACCTGCTGGATGCGCGGGTCGAGGGCCCGGGTCGCGACATCGATGCGCTTGAGCAGTTCGACCTTCTCGGCCCGGCTCATGACCTCCAGCGGATTATCCGGCGCATACAACTGCGCGACGTCCTGGCTGCTGAAGGCCTGGACCGTGCCATTCTGCCCGGCCCGGGAAATCGAACGCGCCGCACGGGCCGCAGCCCCCAGGGCTTCGAGGGTAATGGCATTGCTGTAGGCAAATCCGGTTTTCTCGCCGGACTGGGCACGCACGCCCACGCCCTGGTCAAGGTTGAAACTGCCTTCCTTGACGATGCCGTCTTCCAGCGACCAGGACTCGGAGATCTGGCCCTGGAAATACAGGTCGGCCGCATCGATACCCGGCCCGGCCAGGTCGCCCAGCACGCCTTGCAGGCTTTCGAGGGTCACGCCGCCGGGGGCTAGAAGGTGTTCACTGACTGAGGACAACAACCCGCTCATATGTTTTACGCCTTGAATTCGTCGTCTTGGACAGGTCGCTGTCGAGCGCCCTGCGAGAAAAAGCGCCGATGGCCGGCCACCGGCATGCGCGCCCGGATGGACGCCTGTTCGCTGCTGTCACGCTCGGCCAGCAGCACGGCTTCGCCTTGATCCTGTTGCGCCAGCACTCGCCCCCAAGGGTCGACAATGGCCGCATGGCCAAAGGTCTCCCGAGGCCCGGGATGCACGCCCCCTTGGGCGGCCGCCAGCACATAGCACTGGGTTTCGATGGCTCGGGCGCGAATCAGCACCTCCCAATGAGCCGCACCGGTGACGGCGGTGAACGCCGAGGGTGCCGTGATCAATTCGGCGCCGGCAGCCCGCAGCTCGCTGTACAGCTCCGGAAAACGCAAGTCGTAGCAGACCGTCAGGCCCACCCTGCCCACCGGCGTATCGGCGACCACCACGTTGCCGCCATAAGCATAGTCATCAGACTCGCGGTAGCGCCCACGATTGTCGGCCACATCAACGTCGAACAGGTGCAGCTTGTCGTACCGCGCCACGATCTGGCCCTGATCGTCCACCAGCAGCGAGCAGGCATGGGCCTTGGCCTCGGGCCGGTCCACCGGCGGCAGAGGCAAGGTGCCAGCCACTATCCATAACCTGAGGTCACGGGCGACCTGTTTCAACCAGGGCAGGATCGGTCCCTGACCAAAGGCTTCGGCACGACCGCTGTCGGCCACGTCCCGTCGCCCCATCGCCGCGAAATTTTCCGGCAGCACCGCCAGCCGCGCACCGCCAGCGGCGGCCTGCTCCAGCAGCACACGGGCACGCGCCAGGTTGGCGAGTACATCGCTTTGGCTGACCATTTGAATCACTGCGACTGGCATGGTGCTTTCCTCCTGTCCTTATCCTTGCCGTGAGGGCTGTGGGAGCAAAGCTTGCTCGCGATACGAACGACTCGGTCCAACCGTAAACCCGCGTCATCGTTCATCGCGAGCAAGCTTTGCTCCCACAGGCTCGCTCCCACAGAGGGATTGGCGTTGTCCATCAGAACGGCTTGTCGAAGGTGATCTTCGGCTCTTTCCAGGGTCCCTTGACGTCATATCTTACGCTGGCAAAACGCGCCACGCGGTCGCCGATCAACTTGTCGATCAGAAACAGCGCGCCGCCTACCGCTGGCGCGCCGACAATCAGCGCGGCAATCGGCAGGTTATTGGTCACCGGCAATGTCACCTGCAGCTTGGCATCGACCCGGTCGGCCACCATGTCCAATGTCCCGTTGAGTTCCAGGTTGCTCGAAGGCCCCGTCAGGGTAATGGGCTCACGGGTCACATAGACACCATTGCTTGCCACCAGCAGCCCCTTGACCCGATCGTAGCTCAAGCCTTTGCCGAACAGGTCGGAGAAGTCCAGGCGCAGCCGCCGGCCGATGGAGTTGAAGTTCAACAGGCCGAACACCCGCAACGCCTGGGCGCTGCCCTCGACCTCGACGAACTGGCCTTTGCTCAGCGAAGCGTCGAGACTGCCGGAAAAGCGCTTGGTCGCGACCCACGCCGGTGAGCCGGGCCAGTTGCCATCGACGTCCATGTGGAATTCCTGGCTGGTCACGCTTGGGGCGAATCCCCAGCCCTTGAGCACATCGGCCAGGTTCTTGCCGCCGATACGCCCCTTGTACCAGCTGCGGGTGGAACCGGGCACGCCTTCCCAGCCACCACTGCCTTGCAGCAGCATGCCCTTGAGGCCCATGTCCAGATTGTTCAACGCGATGCCTTTGCTGGTCGGACGCACCTTCAACGACCAGGCTCCGATCAGATCCGGTCCCTGGAACAACTGGTCGATCGCGATATCCATCGCCGGGATCCGTGTGGGGTCCACCGATGCCAAGGGGTCCGGCGCGTTTTCATCGGCCTGCACCGTCGGGTCCGCGGCCGGCAGGCGAACATAGTCAAGCTTGATCCCGATCGGAGCGGTCTTCGCATCCGGCAGGCTGGCGCCGCCCTTGGCCTGCTGGCTGTCGAGCCGCAAGGCCCAGGCGTCCGGCTTGCGGTCCAACTGCACCGATGCCTGGTCCAGGGTCGTCCCCATGGCCGTGAGCTTGCCCACCTTCAGGTCGACGCCACTGAGCAATTGCTTGGCGCTGCCGCTCGGGTCCTGCCCGGCATATTTGTTCATCAGGTCCTGCCACGGCCCGACATCCAGTTCCGACAACGTCCCACGCAGTCGCAACCCTTTGGCCCCAGGCAAGACCGCATCGCCGCCGCCCAGCAACAGCTCACCGCGACCGTCGGCCGGCTTCCCGCCCGGCGCTGCATACGTGAAGTTGGCGAGGTCGCCGTAATTGACCCAGTAACGTCGCTCCGGCCCCTGCAATGTCATGCGGAACACGGTGTCGCGACCGGTCTCGGCCGTCATGCCGAAAGGCGCCGGCAGGTCAACCGCCACGCCCTTGAGGTTGGAGCTGACCGATAACTGGCTGTCGGCCCCGTCGAGAATCACCTGCAACTGGTACGGAATGACCCCGGAAACGGGCAATGGCTGGGTAACGTTCAACCAGTCGGTGAGTTTCTTGACCTCCAGCCGTCCGGACGCAACCACCCGGGTATTGAGCGCACCGGCACGGCCATCGGCAAAGATCTGCGCGGTCAAAGGTCGATCGAACGCCCGGGCCGCGATGTTCTTGCCACTCAACCCCTTGCTGCTGTCGAAGCGGAATTCGCCCTTGAGCTGGGTCAACTCCAACACCGGGTCGCTGAGTTTGAGCCGGGCGTCGGCGGTGCTGAAGTCCACCAGGATCTTCGGTGGATCCCCCTTGGCCAATGGGATATCGAGTTTCACAGAACCTTGCAGGCCGCCTTCGCCTTCCCAGCCGGCGAACGTCTCGGCCGTACCGATCGGTGCCGTCTGCAGGATTTTCAGCCCGTCCCCCAATCCCCCGGCGAACCCACCCTCCAGCAGCAGGTGGGAAGGCTGCCCGCTGGGGACATGGGGAATGTTCACCGCCACGTCTTTGACCTGGGTGTCCAGCAACTGCCCCTGACTGGCGAAGATGCGCACACCGCTGTCTTCGACGAAGACGTCGCCACTGACCTTGGCGACCGAAGGCCAGCCTGGCTGGAAGGCCAGCTCGGCGTCATGCACCTTGAAGAACAGGCTGATGCTGCGGGCAGCATCCTCGGCACCGTGGTTCAGCGACCCCTGGTACTGGAAAAAACCTTCATCCACAGCGCCCTTGACGATAGCCGTGCGCAACCACTCATCCAGGGCCGGGCTCAGCACCGCCGGCAAATACTTGGCAGTGTAGCGGCCATCGCCATCCACCAGGCCGACCCGCAGGTCCATGTAGTCTTCCTGGCTGTGGTCGAAATGCAGGCGGATCAGGAAATCGCCGGCAATTCGGCCCTCCTCCCCCAGTACCTTCAAGTACGGCGCAATCAGGGTGAAACCTTGCTGGTCGAGCTTCCAGGTCAGTCGCGCATTGGCTTGCAGGTATTGCCAGGGCTTGGCGAAGATCGGGTCCAGGTGCAGGGAAAAATCCTTGCTGTCCATGCGCAGCTCGCCGCCACCGAGGTCGCCGCTGAGGCTGCCCGAGACGTTCCGCGCCGCCGGGGCGCCGTGATAGGCATCGAAGCCCACCGTATCCAGGTTCGTGGCGAAGCTGACCTTCTGGTCGCCGCTATTCTGCGGCCGGTAATCCACCCACGCATTGCGCAGGGCACCCGTGAACCTGAGACGGTCGATGGCCGTTGCCACGCCTGCGGGCAAAGGCGCCAAGGCGTTGAGCAGCGGTGTAAGCGGGGTCAGGTCGAGGCGATCGGCCTGCAAATGCCAGCGTTCTTCAGTCTTCTCGGTGGCAACGCTCTGCTGCAATTGCAGGCGCGACTCCCAGCGGGTTTCACCCAGGCTCATCGCCAGGGAGTCGAACGTCGCGGTGATCCCCTCGCTTTCGCGCTGGAAATACCCGTTGAGCGCCAGGTTGCGGATCTGTACCGGCTTGCGGTCTGCGTAGGCGCCGGTGATGTCCGGCGCATTCAGGCGCACGGCGGCGCTTTGCAGCATGCCGTTGCCCCAACTCAGCCAGAACTCGCCGCCGGCCTTGACCTGGGAGAAATTCCATTCCCGAGTCAGGCGCTTCGGCAGCCATTTCGACCAGTCGCTCTGCGGCAGGCTCAGATAGGCATCGGCCTGGCCGTTCTTCCAGTCGGCGGCGCGAATGCGGGTACGCAGGTTGATTGCCACCGGTTGCCCGTCGGGCAGGGTCAGGCGCGCATCCAGGCGCTGGCGGCTGACGCCGGTCCTGAGACTCAGGCCGACATAGGTCAGGCTCAGTGGCGCCTGGTCCAGCGGCTGCAAGGTCACCTGGCTGTCCAGGATCGAGAGCCTCGATACCACCTGCATGCGATCAAACAATTGCTGCGGGTCGAACGGCTGATCGTCCTTGACCGGCAGGCCTTCCAGCGCCCATTTGCCGTCGGCGCCTTCCTTGAGGCTGATTTTCAGGCCGCCGAGCGTCAGGTGGGCAATGCGCACCTGGCGGGCCAGCAGGCTGCCCCACAGATCGGGCACGGCACGCACCTCATCCAGGTGCATGGCATTGGCCCCTTCGCCGATCATCACGTCGCGAGCCAGCAGAATCGGCGCCAGGCCGCTCCACCTGCCCTCCAGGCTGCCAAGGTGAAACGGCAGGCCCAGCGCTTCGGTGGCCCGGTTCTCGACTTCGGTGCGATATTCGGCAACCAGCGGCGCCAGTTCTCGTCCGAGGCTGACATACAGCGCCAGCAGCACCAGCAGCAGCGCGCACAGACCCAAGCCCCAGCGGGTCAGTGCGGCCAGAATGCGGGTCAAACGCTCCATGTCAGTGGACTCCCCAGGCAAAGATATTCAAATCGGCGAGACCACCGCTTCAGGAGCCATTTCAGAGCAGCACAACGTCGTATTGTTCCTGGGAGTACATGGTTTCCACCTGGAAGCGAATCGTACGTCCGATAAAGGCTTCCAGCTCCGCGACATTACCCGACTCCTCATCGAGCAGGCGGTCCACCACTTTCTGGTTCGCCAACACTCTATAACCGGTGGCCTGGTAGGCGCGCGCTTCCCGAAGAATTTCCCTGAAGATTTCGTAACACACGGTTTCCGGGGTCTTGAGCTTGCCCCGGCCCTGGCAGGCGCTGCACGGCTCGCACAGCACCTGCTCAAGGCTTTCGCGGGTGCGTTTGCGGGTCATCTGCACCAGGCCCAACTCGGTGATGCCGATGATGTTGGTCTTGGCGTGATCGCGCTCGAGTTGTTTTTCCAGGGTCCTCAGCACCTGGCGCTGGTGCTCTTCGTCCTCCATGTCGATGAAGTCGATGATGATGATCCCGCCCAGGTTGCGCAGGCGCAGTTGGCGAGCGATCGCCGTGGCGGCTTCCAGGTTGGTCTTGAAGATGGTTTCTTCGAGGTTGCGATGGCCGACGAACGCGCCGGTATTGACGTCGATGGTGCTCATGGCCTCGGCCGGATCGACCACCAGGTAACCGCCGGACTTGAGCGGCACCTTGCGCTCCAGGGCTTTCTGGATTTCGTCCTCGACACCGTACAGGTCGAAAATCGGCCGTTCGCCGGGATAATGCTCGAGGCGGTCGGCGATTTCCGGCATCAACTCGGCCACGAACTGGGTGGTCTTCTGGAAGGTTTCCCGGGAGTCGATGCGGATTTTCTCGATCTTGGGGCTGACCAGGTCCCGCAGCGTGCGCAGCGCCAGGCCCAGGTCTTCGTAGATCACGCTGGGCGTGGCAATGGTCTTGATCTGCGCGGCGATCTGATCCCAGAGCCTGCGCAGGTAACGGATGTCCATGAGAATCTCATCGGCGCCGGCACCTTCGGCCGCGGTGCGCAGGATGAAGCCACCGGCTTCCTTGATCCCTTCTTTCTCCACGCAATCGCTGACCACCTGCTTGAGCCGCTCGCGCTCGGCCTCGTCTTCGATCTTCAGGGAAATGCCGACATGGGCGGTGCGTGGCATGTACACCAGGTAGCGCGACGGAATGGACAGTTGCGTGGTCAGGCGCGCGCCCTTGGAGCCGATGGGGTCCTTGGTGACCTGCACCACCAGGCTCTGGCCTTCATGGACCAGCGCGCCGATGCTCTCCACGGCAGGTCCCTCGCGCATGGAAATCTCCGAGGCATGGATGAATGCCGCGCGATCCAGGCCGATATCGACGAACGCTGCCTGCATGCCCGGCAACACCCGTACCACCTTGCCTTTGTAGATGTTGCCGACAATGCCACGCTTTTGCGTGCGCTCGACATGAACCTCTTGCAGCACACCGTTTTCAACCACCGCCACGCGCGATTCCATCGGCGTGATGTTGATCAGGATCTCTTCACTCATGGCAGGGTCTCGTTCAGGCATTTTCACGATAATGGCTGCATCTGGTCAGACGGCGTTCAACGCACGTTCAAGGTTTGCCAACAGGGTATGCCGAAATGGCCCAACAGTTGCGCGGTTTCGCACAGCGGCAAGCCAACCACCGCAGAATAGCTGCCCTCGAGCCCGGCGACGAACACCGCCCCCAATCCCTGGATGCCATAGCCACCGGCCTTGTCCCGGGGTTCACCACTGGCCCAGTAGGCCGCTGCTTCCTCCTCGGTGATAGGGCGAAAACGCACCCGACTGCGAACCACCCGGGATTCGCAGCGCTGGCCGTCCAGCACGGCAATAGCGGTCAGCACTTCATGGTCGCGACCAGACAGGCTCAGCAGCATCGAGCGCGAACCGTCCTGATCCAATGGTTTGCCAAGAATCTGCCCGTCGAGCACCACCGCCGTGTCGGCGCCCAACACGCAACCACCGTCGTCGATCGGCAAGGCCCGCCGCCCGGCCTCGGCCTTGCCGCGCGCCAGACGCTCGACATAGGCCGACGGGGTTTCGTGATCCAGAGGAGTTTCGTCAATGTCCGCGCTGATGGCGGTAAAGGACACACCGATCTGCGTGAGCAGTTCACGCCGACGCGGCGAGCCTGAGGCGAGGTAAAGCGGTTTCATCAATGCATCTCCCGCTTGAGCCCTAGGCTCTATACGGAAAGCCTTGATACTCGTTCATGCTGCGTTGAAAACAGCCTCGGAATGCTCATGTATCCTCGGCTGTTTTCGCCTTGCCTGACCTTCGTCTCAAGACCTTTCGTACAGAGCCTAGCGAATCAGTTGATTTTGAAACGCAGGCGCAGGCCACGCAAACCGAAGCTGACCCAAGGCCATAGCAAAGCACTGACCAAGGCTGGCAGCACCAGTGCCAGGGTTGGTTGGCGATTGCCGGTCAGTGCGCTGAGCCATAGCTGTACCAATTGCGCCAGGCCGAAGATCACCAGGATCACCAGGCACTGTTGCCACATCGGGAACATCCGCAGGCGCTGTTGCAACGACAGCACCAGGAAAGTAATCAAGGTCAGGATCAACGCGTTCTGCCCCAGCAGCGTCCCGTAGAGCACGTCTTCAGCCAGCCCCAGGCACCAGGCGGTGACCATGCCGACCTTGTGTGGCAGCGCCAGCGCCCAGAAGGCCAGCAGCAAGGCCAGCCACAACGGGCGAAGGATTTCCATGAATTGCGGCAGCGGCGAAACGCTGAGCAACAGGCCGAGAGCGAAGGTCAACCAGACTATCCAGCCGTTACCTGAGTGGGTACTGCTCATTCTTCTCGTGCTCCCCTGGTGGCGGGCGTGGCGGCGGGCGCTCTGGCGGCGGGGCGCGCCGGTTGGGCCGCTGGTGCATGAGTGGTCGGTGCACGCGCTGCGGGCTTGGCCGGTGTCGCGGCGGGCGCGGCAGGCGCAACCGACCTGGCAGGCGTAGTGGTCGGCGCAGCAGCCGGCGTGGTTGCCGGAGCTGGCGTAGCCGGTGTGGACACGGGTGGATTCGGCGTTGCGGCCGGCACGGGTGCGCCAGCGCCGGGGACAGCCGCTTCACCGCCCTGCCGGTCCTGGGCTTCCTGGGCCGCGGCAGCGTCGTTGGCGCGCTCCTCAGGTGTGCGGTTGTCGCTGAACACCAGAAGCAGGTAACGGCTGCGGTTCAACGCAGCGGTCGGTACCGCACGGACAATGGCGAATGGCTGGCCGGAGTCATGGATCACTTCCTTGACCGTCGCCACCGGGTAGCCGGCCGGGAAGCGCTGGCCGAGGCCGGAGCTGACCAGCAGGTCGCCTTCCTTGATATCGGCGGTGTCGGCCACGTGCCGCAGCTCCAGGCGTTCCGGGTTGCCGGTGCCGCTGGCAATCGCCCGCAAGCCGTTGCGGTTGACCTGCACGGGGATGCTGTGGGTGGTATCGGTCAACAGCAGCACGCGAGACGTGTAGGGCATCAACTCCACCACCTGGCCCATCAGGCCGCGGGCGTCGAGCACCGGCTGGCCGAGGACCACACCGTCGCGCTCACCCTTATTGATGACGATCCGGTGGGTAAACGGGTTGGGGTCCATGCCGATCAACTCGGCCACCTCGACCTTTTCGTTGACCAGCGCAGAGGAATTGAGCAACTCGCGCAGCCGCACGTTCTGCTCGGTGAGGGCCGCCAGTTTCTGCAGGCGCCCCTGCAGCAGCAGGTTCTCGGTCTTGAGTTTTTCGTTTTCGGCGACCAGCTCGGTCCGGCTGCCAAACTGGCTGGCCACACCTTGCCACAGCCGTTGCGGCAGGTCGGTGATCCAATAGGATTCCATCAGGACCAGCGACATCTGGCTGCGCACTGGCTTGAGCAGTGTGAAGCGGGCGTCGACCACCATCAGCGCAACCGATAGCACGGCCAGCACCAGCAGGCGCACACCCAATGAGGGGCCCTTGGCAAAAAGCGGTTTAATAAGCCGCTCCTCCCAGGCAAATGTTCTCTTTATTCATACGGCATCAAACCGGCCTGGATACGAATGACAGAAGATAAACGCCTACGGGCAGCACTGCAAAGTGCTGCCCGTAGACGAACAACATGGACCCGGCGAGACTTATTCGCTGGAGAGCAGGTCCATGGTGTGCTTGTCCATCATTTCCAGGGCACGGCCACCGCCACGGGCAACGCAGGTCAGCGGATCTTCGGCAACGATCACCGGCAGGCCGGTTTCCTGGGCCAGCAACTTGTCGAGGTCACGCAGCAATGCGCCACCACCGGTCAGCACCAGGCCGCGCTCGGCGATGTCCGATGCCAGTTCCGGTGGCGACTGCTCCAGGGCGCTCTTCACCGCCTGGACGATGGTCGCCAGGGACTCTTGCAGCGCTTCCAGCACTTCGTTGGAGTTCAGGGTGAAGGCCCGAGGAACGCCTTCGGCCAGGTTACGGCCACGAACGTCGACTTCACGGACTTCACCGCCCGGGTAGGCCGTGCCGATTTCCTGCTTGATGCGCTCGGCGGTGGACTCGCCGATCAGGCTGCCGTAGTTGCGACGCACGTAGGTGATGATCGCTTCGTCGAAACGGTCGCCGCCCACACGCACGGATTCGGCATAGACCACACCGTTGAGGGAGATCAGCGCGATCTCGGTGGTGCCGCCTCCGATGTCGACGACCATCGAGCCTCGGGCTTCTTCCACCGGCAGGCCGGCACCGATGGCCGCGGCCATTGGTTCTTCGATCAGGAACACCTCACGGGCACCGGCTCCAAGGGCCGATTCACGGATGGCACGACGCTCCACCTGGGTGGACTTGCATGGAACGCAGATCAGCACGCGAGGGCTGGGCTGCAGGAAACTGTTTTCGTGAACCTTGTTGATGAAGTACTGCAGCATCTTCTCGCAGACGCTGAAGTCGGCGATCACGCCGTCTTTCATCGGACGAATGGCTGCGATGTTGCCCGGTGTACGGCCCAGCATGCGCTTGGCTTCGGTACCAACAGCCACGACACTTTTCTGGTTACCGTGGGTGCGGATGGCCACGACCGAGGGTTCATTCAGGACGATACCGCGCTCGCGCACGTAAATAAGGGTGTTGGCAGTGCCCAGGTCAATGGAAAGATCGCTGGAAAACATGCCACGCAGTTTCTTGAACATGGGAAAGGGACCCTAGGCAACGCGTGGGTAAAAAAGTGCGGCAAACTCTAACAACGACAGGGATTTTGGGCAAGGCGCCAATATGTTAAATTGGCCGCTTTTCTGTGCACCAAACCCTACAATCGCGGCCAGTGCCCTGTTTATGACACAGGGCACTGGACCATAGAAATGCGGTAGTGTTCCGACAATCTAACACACGGACAGACTGCGTCTGTTCTGTTTTCCACTGGAGAATCCCATGGCGCTTGAACGCTCCGACGTGGAAAAAATCGCTCATCTGGCCTGTCTGGGCCTCAATGAAGCCGATCTTCCACACATCACTTCAGCCCTGAACAGCATTCTGGGGCTGGTCGACGAGATGCAGGCGGTCAATACCGACGGTATCGAACCGCTGGCCCACCCTCTGGAAGCCAGCCAGCGCCTGCGCGCCGACGTCGTGACCGAACCCAATAACCGCGAGGCCTACCAGTCCATCGCGCCAGCGGTCGAAAACGGCCTGTACCTGGTTCCGAAAGTCATCGACTAAAGGGAAAGAGCCTCTCATGCATCACATGACACTGGCCGAGATCGCCCGCGGACTCGCCGATAAAAAGTTTTCCTCCGAAGAGCTGACCAAAACCCTGCTGGCACGCATCGCCCAGCTCGACCCGCAGCTCAACAGCTTCATCAGCGTGACCGAAGAGCTGGCCCTGGGCCAGGCCAAGGCGGCCGACGCCCGCCGTGCCAACGGTGAAGGCGGTGCCCTGCTCGGCGCGCCGATCGCCCACAAGGACCTGTTCTGCACCCAGGGCGTGCGCACCAGCTGCGGCTCGAAGATGCTCGACAACTTCAAGGCCCCCTACGACGCCACCGTGGTCGCCAAGCTCGCAGCCGCTGGCGCCGTGACCCTGGGCAAGACCAACATGGACGAATTCGCCATGGGTTCGGCCAACGAGTCGAGCCACTACGGCCCGGTGAAGAACCCCTGGAACCTGGAACACGTACCGGGCGGTTCGTCCGGCGGTTCCGCCGCCGCCGTGGCCGCGCGCCTGTTGCCGGCCGCTACCGCTACCGACACCGGCGGCTCGATTCGCCAGCCCGCGGCGTTCACCAACCTCACCGGCCTCAAGCCCACCTACGGTCGCGTGTCGCGCTGGGGCATGATTGCCTACGCCTCCAGTCTCGACCAGGGCGGCCCATTGGCGCGCACCGCCGAAGACTGCGCGCTGCTGCTGCAAGGCATGGCCGGCTTCGACCCGAACGACTCCACCAGCATCGATGAACCGGTGCCAGACTACAGCGCCGGCCTCAGCGGCTCGCTGCAAGGCCTGCGCATCGGCGTGCCGAAGGAGTACTTCGGCGCCGGCCTCGACCCACGCATCGCCGACCTGATCCACAACAGCGTCAAGGAGCTGGAAAAGCTCGGCGCCGTGGTCAAGGAAATCAGCCTGCCGAACATGCAACACGCCATTCCCGCGTACTACGTGATCGCCCCGGCGGAGGCCTCCTCGAACCTGTCGCGTTTCGACGGCGTGCGCTTCGGCTATCGCTGCGAAAACCCGGAAAATCTGATCGACCTGTACAAGCGCTCCCGAGGCGAAGGCTTCGGCGCCGAAGTGCAGCGGCGGATCATGGTCGGGACTTACGCGCTGTCCGCCGGCTATTACGACGCCTACTACCTCAAGGCGCAGAAAATCCGCCGCCTGGTGAAGAACGACTTCATGGCCGCCTTCAACGAGGTCGACATCATCCTCGGCCCGACCACGCCGAACCCGGCCTGGAAACTCGGCGCCAAGAACAGCGACCCGGTCGCTGCCTACCTGGAAGACGTCTACACCATCACCGCCAACCTCGCCGGCTTGCCGGGCCTGTCCATGCCGGCCGGTTTCGTCGATGGCCTGCCGGTGGGCGTGCAGTTGCTCGCGCCGTACTTCCAGGAAGGCCGCCTGCTCAACGTGGCTCACCAGTATCAGTTGAACACTGACTGGCACACCCGCACCCCAACCGGCTTCTGAGGAGAAACACATGCAATGGGAAGTCGTGATCGGGCTGGAGATTCACACCCAGCTCACCACCCGGTCGAAAATCTTTTCCGGCAGTTCCACCACGTTCGGCTCCGAGCCCAACACCCAGGCCAGCCTGGTCGACCTGGGCATGCCTGGCGTGCTGCCGGTGCTTAACGCCGAAGCGGTGCGCATGGCGGTGATGTTCGGCCTGGCGATTGACGCCGAGATCGGCCAGCACAACGTGTTCGCCCGCAAGAACTACTTCTACCCGGACCTGCCCAAGGGCTACCAGATCAGCCAGATGGAACTGCCGATTGTCGGCAAGGGCCACCTGGACATCGCCCTGGAAGACGGCACGGTCAAGCGTGTCGGCATCACCCGGGCGCACCTGGAAGAAGACGCCGGCAAGAGCCTCCACGAAGAATTCAACGGCGCCACCGGCATCGACCTGAACCGTGCCGGCACGCCGCTGCTGGAAATCGTCTCCGAACCGGACATGCGTAGCGCCAAGGAAGCCGTGGCCTACGTCAAGGCGATCCACGCACTGGTGCGCTACCTGGGCATCTGCGACGGCAACATGGCCGAAGGCTCGCTGCGCTGCGACTGCAACGTATCGATCCGACCCAAGGGCCAGGCGGAATTCGGCACGCGCTGCGAGATCAAGAACGTCAACTCGTTCCGCTTCATCGAGAAGGCGATCAACAGCGAGATCCAACGCCAGATCGAACTGATCGAGGACGGCGGCAAGGTCATCCAGCAGACCCGCCTGTACGACCCGAACAAGGACGAGACCCGTCCGATGCGCAGCAAGGAAGAAGCCAACGACTACCGTTACTTCCCCGACCCGGACCTGCTGCCGGTGGTGATCGAAGATTCGTTCCTCGACGACGTGCGCGCCACCCTGCCGGAACTGCCACCGCAGAAACGCGAGCGCTTCCAGGCGCAGTTCGGGCTGTCGAGCTATGACGCCAACGTCCTGGCCACCAGCCGCGAACAAGCCGATTACTTTGAAAAAGTCGTCGGCATCGGCGGCGACGCCAAGCTGGCGGCCAACTGGGTGATGGTCGAACTGGGCAGCCTGCTGAACAAGCAGGGGCTGGAAATCGACGAGTCGCCGGTGTCGGCCGAGCAACTGGGCGGCATGCTGCTGCGGATCAAGGACAACACCATCTCCGGCAAGATCGCCAAGATGGTCTTCGAAGCCATGGCCAATGGTGAAGGCAGCGCCGACGAGATCATCGAGAAGCGCGGCTTGAAGCAGGTCACCGACACCGGTGCCATTTCCGCCGTACTCGATGAGATGCTCGCGGCCAACGCCGAGCAGGTCGAACAGTACCGTGCAGCGGACGAAGCCAAGCGTGGCAAGATGTTCGGCTTTTTCGTCGGCCAGGCCATGAAAGCCTCCAAGGGCAAGGCCAACCCGCAACAGGTCAACGAACTGCTGAAAAGCAAGCTCGAGGGCTGACTTATGGACGGTGATCGTTCCCACGCTCCGCGTGGGAACGCCTCACTGGACGCTCCGCGTCCGCTTTTTGTGACGCAGAGCGTCACGGGCTGCATTCCCACGCAGAGCATGGGAACGATCATGGGGTCATAGAATGAAGCGTCTTCTCGGCGCCTGCGCCCTGCTGTCCCTGCTGGCCGGTTGCGCCAGCCAGAGCGGGACGGTCGATCCACACGGCTACGACCAGACAGGCGTGGCCTCCTATTACGGCGCCCGACACCACGGCAAGCGCACCGCCAGTGGCGAGCGTTTCGACCAGCACAGCCTGACTGCAGCCCATCGCCAGTTGCCATTCGGCACACGGGTGAAAATCACCAACCTGGGCAACAATGACAGTGTCGTGGTCCGTATCAACGACCGCGGCCCGTATACCCGAGGCCGCCTGATCGACGTGTCCCGTGAAGCCGCCGAGCAACTGGGCATGTTGCGCACCGGCACCGCGCGGGTCCGCGTCCAAGCCCTCGACGATTGATAGACGGAGCCCGGCCATTTCCCTACTCGCCGATTTACCGCTGTTCAGCCTGATCGAACTGTTCGGTGGCCTGCTGTTGCTGATCGTCGGCGCCGAGTTGTTGGTGCGGGCCGCTGTCGGCCTGGCGGCGCGCTTGCAAGTACGCCCCCTGATCATCGGCCTGAGCGTCGTCGCCTTCGGCAGCAGCGCGCCACAGATGGCCGTCAGCCTGCAAGCGACCCTGACGCAGAACGCCGACATCGCCGTCGGCAGCGTGATCGGCAGCGGCATCTTCAACATCCTCGTGACCCTCGGCCTGTCGGCGCTGATCATTCCATTGCGGGTCTCGCGCCAACTGGTGCGCCTGGACATCCCCCTGATGATCGGCGCCAGTCTGTTGGTGTTCGTGCTGGCCTGGAACGAAGAGCTGACGCGGTTGGACGGCGTGCTGCTCCTGATCGCCCTGGCGGTGTACCTGGGCTTGTTGCTGCGTCAGTCACGGCACTCCGGGCGTCCCCATGCCGTAGCGGTCAAGGTGACACCAGCGTCCTGGCTCAAGAGCCTGTCGATGATCGCAGCGGGTCTGGCTATGCTGATTTTTGCCGGACATCTGCTGCTGGGCGCGGCGGTGGAAGTCGCCACCGACCTGGGACTTTCGGAACGCATCATCGGCCTGACCATCGTCGCTGTCAGCACCTCATTGCCGGAGCTTGCGACCTCGCTGATCGCCGCTCTGCGGGGCCAGCGCGACATCGCAGTGGGCAACGTGATCGGCAGCAACCTGTTCAACCTGTTGGGGGTACTCGGGGTGACCGCCCTTCTCGCACCGACGCCGCTTTCGGTTTCGCCGAACGCGCTGGATTTCGACCTGCCCGTAATGCTCGGCGTGGCGGTGCTGTGCCTGCCGGTGTTCTACTCCGGGTACCGGGTCACCCGCGCCGAAGGTCTGTTGCTCCTGGGCTTGTACCTGGCCTATGGGCTCCATGTGATGTCGTTCACCACCGGCATGCCCCTGGCTGGCCAACTGGAGCGGCTGATGCTGTTCTACGTGCTGCCGGTCCTGCTCGTATTCTTGCTGTTCACCTCGGTGCGCGCCTGGCGCCGCCAACACCACAAGAGGGATTTGCCATGACCGACACCCCAAAGACCGGCCTGGACATGCGTCGCCAGGTAATGGGCGATGCGTTCGTCGACCGCGCCCTGGGCAACGCCACCGAATTCACCCAACCCCTGCAGGACTTCGTCAACGAACATGCCTGGGGCAGCGTCTGGAGCCGCGAGGGTCTGCCCCTGAAAACCCGCAGCCTGATCACCCTCGCCGCCCTCACTGCCCTCAAATGCCCCCAGGAGCTCAAAGGCCATGTGCGTGGCGCGCTGAACAACGGCTGCACGGTGGAGGAGATTCGCGAAGCGTTGCTGCATTGCGCGGTGTATGCCGGGGTGCCGGCGGCGATCGATGCGTTTCGGGCGGCGCAGGAAGTGATCGAGGCGTATCAGAAGCCGGAGTAAAGCGCGGGATTGGGGCTGTATGGACTGGCGCCATCGCGAGCAGGCTCGCTCCCACAGTTGATCGGGTTTTTCAGAAGGAATGCGGTCGAATGTGGGAGCGAGCCTGCTCGCGATTGGACCTCAAGCGCACCACAAAAGCCTAGATCCACCCACCCCACTGCAACACAAAGATCCCCAGGTTGGTGGTAATCGCCGCCATCAACGTGGTGATGACGATGATCGCCGCCGCCAGTTCATGGTTGCCATCGGCGGCGCGAGCCATGACGAAGCTGGCGGCGGCAGTCGGGCTGCCGAAGTACAGGAACAGAATCCCCAATTCCGCCCCGCGAAAGCCCCAGAGCCAGGCGCCCAGGGTGGTCAGCACCGGCAGGCCGACCATCTTCACCAGGCTCGAACTCATGGCCATCTTGCCACTCTTGCGCAACGCCGCCAGCGACAGCGTACCGCCGATGCAGATCAGCGCCAGGGGCAAGGTCATCTGCGCCAGGTACTTGCCTGACGTCTCGAACCAGTTTGGTAGGCCGATCTGCCAATAGGCAAACGGCGCGGCGATGATCACGCTGATGATCAGCGGGTTGCTGAACACGCTTTTGCAGATGCTCCACGGGTCGGACTTGATCACCGGGCTATAGACCGCCAGCACGATGGTCGACAAGGTGTTGTAGAACAGGATCACCAACGCCGCGAGGATCGCCCCCAGGGAAATCCCATAGTCGCCATACATGCTCGCCGCCAGCGCCAGGCCGATGACCCCGTTGTTGCCACGAAACGCGCCTTGGGTGTAGATGCCGCGATCTTCCCGCGGGCAACGCCAGATCGCCCAGCCCCAGGCCATGGCAAAGCTCACCAGGGTGGCGATGGAAAAATAGATCAGCAGGTCCGGCTGTAACGCCGCATGCAGGTCGGCATGGAGGATGCCGAGGAACAACAGCGCCGGCATGGTGACGTTGAACACCAGGGACGAGGCGATGTGGATGAAGTTGTCGTTGATCCAGTCGATGCGCTTGAGCAACGCCCCCAGAAACAGCATGGCAAACACCGGCGCGGTGATGTTCAGGGTTTCGAGGAAAATTGCCAGCATGCCGGAGACCTTGAGAGGGGTGTCGTTAGGTGGCTAATGATAAGCCACTTTCCCACCGATCGTTCCCACGCTCTGCGTGGAAATGCCTCAACGGACGCTCCGCGTTCGGCTCTCGGGACGCGGAGCGTCCCTGGCTGCATTCCCACGCAGAGCGTGGGAACGATCAACGACAACGTCAGATCAGGTAATCGGCGCCGGGTTGAACAAGGTGATGTCGTTGTGCAGCTTATGCCGTTCCGCCCAGGTCTGCTTCTTGCCGCTGGCCACGTCCAGGTAATAGTGGAACAGCTCCCAACCCAGTTCCTCGATCGAGGCACGACCCGTGGCAATCCGACCGGCGTCGATGTCGATCAGGTCCGGCCAGCGCTGGGCCAGTTCAGTACGGGTCGAGACCTTCACCACCGGAGCCATCGCCAGACCGTACGGCGTGCCACGGCCGGTGGTGAACACGTGCAAGTTCATCCCCGCCGCCAGTTGCAGCGTGCCACAGACAAAATCGCTGGCCGGCGTGGCACAGAAGATCAGGCCCTTTTGCTTGAAGCGCTCGCCAGGACCGAGCACGCCGCTGATCGCGCTGCTGCCGGACTTGACGATCGAGCCCAGGGATTTTTCGACGATATTCGACAGCCCACCCTTTTTGTTGCCCGGCGTGGTGTTGGCGCTGCGATCCGCTTCGCCCTTGGCCAGGTAACGGTCGTACCAGTCCATCTCACGCACCAGCTCCTCGGCGACTTCCCGGGTTTGCGCCCTGGAGGTCAGCAGGTAGATGGCATCTCGCACTTCCGTGACTTCGGAAAACATCACCGTCGCCCCGGCGCGCAGCAACAGGTCCGAGGCATAGCCCAGGGCCGGATTGGCGGTAATGCCGGAAAACGCATCGCTGCCGCCGCACTGCATACCCAGGATCAACTCCGAAGCCGGCACGGTTTCACGACGGCGCTGGTCGAGTTTCTTCAGGCGGGTTTCAGCCAGCTCCATGATCTGCTCGATCATCTCGGTGAAGCCGTGGCTGGAGTCCTGCAAGCGATACAACCATGGCTCGCTGAGATCCACCGAGCTGTCATTCTCATGCATCACCTGGCCGGCCTGCAATTTCTCGCAACCCAGGCTGATCACCAGCGCCTCGCCACCCAGGTTCGGGTTGCGTGCCAGGTTGCGCACGGTGCGGATCGGGATGTATGCATCGGTGGCGGTGATCGCCACGCCACAGCCGTAGCTGTGGGTCAGCGCTACCACGTCGTCGACGTTCGGGTACTTGGGCAGCAATTCATCCTTGATGCGCTTGACCGCATGATCCAGCACCCCGGTCACACACTGCACCGTGGTGGTGATCCCCAGGATATTGCGCGTGCCGACGGTACCGTCGGCGTTGCGGTAGCCTTCGAAGGTATAACCCTCCAGCGGCGCATCGGCCGCCGGTACGTCGGTGGACAGCGGCAGGCTGTCCAGCGGTGGCGCGGTGGGCATGCGTAACTGGTCTTCCTTGACCCAACTGCCACGGGGGATCGGTTGCAACGCGTAGCCAATCACCTGGCCATAGCGAATCACCTCGCCGCCCTCGGGAATGTCTTGCAGCGTGACCTTGTGGCTCTGGGGCACGAAGTCCACGGTGACCAGACCGTCCGGGAACTCGGTCCCGGCCGGCACGCCCTGGTCATTGACGACGATCACCACATTGTCCCGCTCGTGCAGGCGGATATAACGGGGGGAATCGGCATGTTCAATCAATTGCATCGGTGCCGCTCCTTCAGGATTTGACTTCAGACAGGCTGGCGAGGTCGGCATCCTTGGCCGTAGGTTCCTTGAGCACGACACGTTTGATCGGCCCGACGATGACCAGATAGCTGAACACCGCCACCAAGGCGTTGCAACCGACGAACACCAGCGCCCACTTGAACGAGCCGGTGGCACTGATGATGTAGCCGATGACGATTGGCGTGGTGATCGACGCCAGGTTGCCGAAGGTGTTGAACAGGCCACCGCTCAAACCGGCGATCTGTTTTGGCGACGTATCGGACACCACGGCCCAGCCCAGCGCGCCCACGCCTTTACCGAAGAAGGCCAGGGCCATGAAGCCCACCACCATCCATTCGATTTCGACATAGTTGCAGGCCACGATGCTGCTGGACACCAGCAGGCCGGCGATGATCGGCGCCTTGCGGGCGAAGGTCAGCGAGTGACCCTTGCGCAGCAGGTAATCGGAAATCACTCCACCCAGCACGCCGCCGATGAAACCGCAGATCGCCGGCAAGGACGCGATGAAACCAGCCTTGAGGATGGTCATGCCGCGCTCCTGAACCAGGTACACCGGGAACCAGGTCAGGAAGAAGTAGGTGATACCGTTGATGCAGTATTGGCCCAGGTACACGCCGAGCATCATGCGATTGGTGAGCAGTTGGCGGATGTAATCCCATTTCGGACCGTCGGCCTTCTTCTCCTTGCCCTTGTCCTGGTCCATGTCGACCATCGCACCGTTGGCGGCGATGTGGTTGAACTCGGCTTCGTTGATCATCGGGTGCTGGCGCGGGCTGTGGATCACTTTGAGCCAGATCAGCGAGAACACGATGCCGACCACGCCCATCACGATGAACACGTGCTGCCAGCCGAAGCGGTAGACGATCCAGCCCATCAACGGCGCGAACAACACCGTGGCGAAATATTGCGCCGAGTTGAAGATCGCCGAGGCGGTGCCGCGTTCCGCGGTGGGGAACCAGGCCGCGACGATGCGGGCGTTGCCTGGGAAGGATGGCGCTTCAGCCAGCCCGACCAGAAAGCGCAGCATGAACAGCGCAACCACGGCGGTGGAGAGGCCGAATTCACCCACATAGCCTTGCAGCACGGTGAACAGCGACCAGGTGAAAATGCTCAGCGCATAGATCTTTTTCGAACCGAAACGATCGAGCAGCCAGCCGCCGGGAATCTGCCCGGCCACGTAGGCCCAACCAAAAGCGGAGAAGATATAACCGAGGGTAACGGCGTCAATGCCGAGGTCTTTCTGCAGGCTGGAGCCTGCGATGGCGATAGTTGCGCGGTCGGCGTAGTTGATCGTCGTCACCAAAAACAGCATGAGCAGGATCAAATAGCGGACGCGAGTCGGCTTGGTTTCTTGCATTTAATCTACTTCCACTATTTATTTTTATACGGGAAATCAATTTGTGCGGTCGGCGCCGGTTTCAGCGCCGACCGGTGCTGCGTGTTACGAGCCGATGTAGGAGGTCTTCACCACGGTGTAGAACTCCTGCGCGTAGCGACCTTGCTCACGCGAACCATAGGACGAACCTTTACGCCCGCCGAACGGCACGTGGTAATCCACGCCGGCCGTCGGCAGGTTGACCATCACCATGCCCGCCTGGGAATGACGCTTGAAGTGGTTGGCGTACTTGAGCGACGTGGTGGCGATACCGGCGGACAGACCGAACTCGGTGTCGTTGGCCATCGCCAGCGCAGCCTCGTAGTCGGCCACGCGCACGACGTTGGCCACCGGGCCGAAAATTTCTTCACGGCTGATGCGCATGGCCGCTTCGCTGTCAGCGAACAAGGTCGGCGCCAGGAAATAGCCTTCGGTGTCGCAGGTCACCAGGCCACCACCACTGACCAGCCGCGCACCTTCGCTCTGGCCAATGTCAATGTACTTCAGGTCCTGGTTGAGTTGGGCTTCGGAAACCACCGGTCCGATGTCCGTACCCGCCTTCAGGGCATGACCGACCTTGATCGACTGCATGCGCTCGGCCATGGCCGCGACGAACTTGTCGTGGATACCGGCGGTGACGATCAGGCGGCTTGAAGCCGTGCAGCGTTGGCCAGTGGAGTAGAACGCACTTTGCACAGCCAGTTCGACAGCCTGCTTGAGGTCGGCGTCGTCGAGGATGATCTGCGGGTTCTTGCCACCCATTTCCAACTGCACCTTGGCCTGGCGCGACACACAGCTGACGGCGATCTGCCGGCCCACGCCCACGGAACCGGTGAAGCTGATGCCGTCGACTTTCGGGCTGTTGACCAGGAGGTCACCGACCACGCGGCCGCTGCCCATCACCAGGTTGAACGCACCGGCCGGGAAACCGGCGCGGGAAATGATCTCGGCCAGGGCCCAGGCACAACCCGGTACCAGCTCGGCAGGCTTGATCACCACGCAGTTGCCGTAGGCCAGGGCCGGGGCGATTTTCCACGCAGGGATGGCGATCGGGAAGTTCCACGGCGTGATCAAACCGACCACACCCAGGGCTTCACGGGTCACTTCGACGTTGACGCCCGGACGCACCGACGGCACATAGTCGCCGGACAGGCGCAGGCATTCACCGGCGAAGAACTTGAAAATGTTGCCGGCGCGGGTCACTTCGCCGATGGCCTCGGGCAGGGTCTTGCCCTCTTCCCGGGCCAGCAGTTGGCCGAGCTCTTCACGGCGGGCGAGGATCTCGCTGCCCACTTTGTCCAGCGCATCGTGACGAGCCTGGATGCCCGAAGTCGACCAGGCCGGGAACGCGGCGCGGGCGGCTTCGATGGCGGCATTGACTTGAGCTGCGTCGGCCTTGGCATATTCGCCGATGACATCGGACAGGTCAGACGGGTTGATGTTGGTGCAATAGTCGGCACCGGCCACCCACTGACCATTGATGTAGTTATCGAAACGCTTTGCATCTGCCACGGATGCTTCTCCTTACAAATAGCCTGTCTGGTTCCGAGGTCGCTCCCACGCTGAGCATGGGAACGAGCCGCTGATTGCTCAGCGGCTCGTCGGGTCTGTTACTGCTTGCCTTGCTTGTCGATCAGCGCGGCCAGGGCTTCGTACTCGTCCGGCAGCAGATCGGTCAGCGGCGTGCGCACGGGACCGGCGTCATAACCGACGATCTTCGCGCCTGCCTTGACGATGCTCACGGCATAACCGGCCTTGCGGTTGCGGATATCCAGGTACGGCAGGAAGAAGTCATCGATGATCTTGCCGACCGTGGCGTGATCGTCGCAGGCGATGGCGTTGTAGAAGTCCATCGCGGTTTTCGGAATGAAGTTGAACACCGCCGAGGAATAGACCGGCACGCCCAGGGCTTTGTAGGCCGCAGCATAGACTTCAGCGGTCGGCAGGCCGCCCAGGTAGCTGAAACGATCGCCGAGGCGACGACGGATCGACACCATCAGTTCGATATCGCCCAGGCCGTCTTTGTAGCCGATCAGGTTCGGGCAACGCTCGGCCAGTTGTTCGAGCTGCACGGCGTTCAGGCGGCAGACGTTGCGGTTGTACACCACCACGCCGATTTTCACCGATTTGCACACCGCTTCAACGTGGGCGGCAACGCCGTCCTGGCTGGCTTCGGTCAGGTAGTGCGGCAGCAGCAACAGCCCTTTGGCACCCAGGCGCTCTGCCTCTTGGGCGTACTCGATGGCCTGGCGAGTCGCACCGCCGACACCGGCGAGGATTGGCACGCTGGTGGCACAGGTGTCGACAGCCGTCTTGATGACTTGGGAGTACTCGCTGGCGGCCAGGGAGAAGAATTCACCGGTGCCACCGGCGGCGAACAGGGCCGAGGCGCCGTACGGGGCCAGCCACTCGAGGCGCTTGATGTAGCTGTCGCGATTGAAATCGCCTTGGGCAGTGAAATCGGTGACCGGGAACGACAGCAGGCCAGACGAGAGGATGGACTTCAGTTCTTGTGGATTCATTATTCGAACACCCTGGGACGCAAAATGTGTATGAGAGAGATAAGCTTCGGCCAGAAGTTGTAGGTCATCGTACAACTTAAAATACGAACGTCAACTGCATTTCGTCATCGAGAGGGAAAAAGTCCGGCGAGCCGTTCATCCGCACTGTCGACTTTGACAGTTTCGCCTCGTCAGGCTTTGCGCTAAAAAAGCCTGAACCGTCGCGGAGGGCTAACCATGAAGACTCAACATCGATTCCACTACACCCACGAAGCCAAACAACAGACGCTGGATTTCGCCGAATTCGACCTGCACGTCAACGTAGGCGATCGGGTGGTATTTCCAGGCAGCGACCACGCCTACGAAGTCATCTACAAGGAATTCCACCTGAACAGCGACGGCAGTGTCGAGCATGTCGATTACCGGACAGACTAGGTTGATGGCGTGCCGTCGGAATCCGCAACCTGAGTTCCACAAAGGGCGCTTTAAAGCCAAAACGCCACGGTCGATCCCTCAAGGAGTGACACTATGAGCACCTATAAAACGCCTGTTCTCGTCCAGTTCCCGGACACAGACGAAGTCACCATCGATCTGGCGGGTCTGGAGGGCGGGTTGAAATTCACAATCCCGGACCTGGACAAGATCGGATACGAGTGGGAAGTCGCCCCGGTACTCGGTTCGGAACCCGTTGAATGGTCCGATCGAAAGTCCCTGGTCACCTATGACGACGAGGGCAACGCCCAGAAACTCACCGAACTGGAACTGACCGTGCCCAAGGCCAGGCTGGAAAAGTATCGTGGCCAGGTAGTCGAACTGCGCTATCGGTATTTCAGCGAGTCCGATGACTATGGCGATGATATGGTTTCGGCGCCGGTTCGCTTGAAGGTCAAGTAAGGTTCTCCAGCTCATGCTGCTGGTACGTCGCCATGGACGTAGACCACCCTGTGGCGAGGGGATTTATCCCCGCTGGGCTGCGCAGCAGACCCAACCCTGACACCTCGGTGCGTCAGAGGGACGGCATCGCTACTTTTGGGGCCGCTACGCAGCCCAACGGGGCGGTGCAACGTTTCGCTAAATCCCCTCGCCACAGGGGGTCTCGGGGATCAGCCCTGTGCTTGCGCTTCTTCGTGGGCCTGGCGCAGCCGCTCGCGGCTGTTGGTCAGGTGCAGCCGCATGGCGGCACGGGCGGCATCGGAGTCCTGACGAGCGATGGCTTCGTAGATTTCCTCGTGCTCGCGGCTCAGGCGGTCCATGTAGTGTTGCTGGTCGTCATGGGCCAGGCGTGCCGAGTTCACCCGGGTACGCGGGATAATGCTGGTGCCCAGGTGGGTCATGATATCGGTGAAATAACGGTTGCCCGTGGACAGGGCGATTTCCAGATGGAAAGCGAAGTCCGAGGCCACTGCGTCGGTGGCGTGGGTCGCACTTTCGTTCAGTGCGTCGAGGGCGGCGCGCATCGTCGCCAGTTGCTCGTCGCTGCGGCGTTGGGCGGCGAGCCCGGCGGACTCCACTTCCAGGCTGATACGCAATTCCAGGATCGCCAGCACATCACGCAAGGTGACCACCGTGGCCGGGTCGATTCGAAAACCGCTCGGGCTGGGGGTGTCCAGCACAAAGGTGCCGATGCCGTGGCGGGTTTCCACCTGGCCGGCCGCCTGCAAGCGGGAAATCGCTTCGCGTACCACGGTGCGGCTGACGCCATGGGCCTCCATGATCGCCGACTCGGTGGGCAACTTGTCGCCACGCTTGAGCAGGCCGTCACGGATCTGCTCGGTCAGCACCGTCACCAACTCCTGCGCCAGGCTGCGGCGCTTACGGGGAAAGCGTGGTATGTCGATCGGGTTTTCCATGGGGCTTCTTACTCGGCAAGCGATTGAATGCGCATTATCATAGCGTAACGTGGTTGTATGATCACTGTATCCCTGCGGGCCTCGTCAAGGATTGCTGATTGTGGCGAGGGCTGCTGCGCAGCCCAACGGGGATAAATCCCCTCGCCACAACAGTGTTCGACTGCCGATCAGGTGACTGCGGCAGGCTCCAGCAGTTGGCCATTTTCGATACGTACATGTCGTGGATGGAATCGTTTCAAGCTGCTTCGATGCCCGACGCTGACGATGCTCACCCCCGGCAACTGATCGATGAGCGCCTGGTACAGCGTCGCTTCGTCTTCCTCGTCCATCGCCGATGTCGCTTCGTCCATGTACAGCCACAGCGGTGCGTAGAGCAGCGCACGGGCGAAGGCCAGGCGTTGTTGTTCACCGGGCGACAGCATGCGCTGCCAGTGATTGCTTTCATCCAGGCGCACGATCAGGTGCGGCAGGCGGCAGGTTTCGAGCACCTGTGCATAACGTTCGTTGGGGTAGACGTCGCCGGGCTGTGGATAACTCAGCACTTCGCGCAGGCTGCCAATCGGCAGGTAAGGCTTTTGCGGCAGGAACAGATAACGCGTCGCCGGCAGCACAATGCGTCCATGCCCGGTGGGCCACAGGTGCCCCATCGCCCGCAGCAGGGTGGATTTACCGCTACCGGAACGGCCGCTGAGCATCACCCGCTCCCCGGCTCCAACGGTCATGTCGGCATCGCTGAGCAGATGTCGCCCGTCAGTCAGGTCCAATCCCAGATTGTGCACCTTCAGTTGGTTACCCTGGTTTTGCACGTCGATAGCCGGTACGCGCTCTTCGTTGTCGCTCATGGCCTGGCGGAAACTCAGCAGACGATCGCAAGTGGCGCGCCACGCGGCGAGGTCGGTATAGGCACTGATGAACCAGCTGAAACTCTCCTGCACGTTGCCGAACGCCGAATTGATCTGCATGAGTTCGCCCAGCTGGATCTTGCCGGCGAAGTAACGCGGCGCCGCCACCATGAACGGGAAGATGATCGCGATCTGGCCATAGCCGGAGGTGAAGAACGTCAAGCGCTTGGACACCCGCATGATGTCCCAGAAGTTATGCCAGACCAGTCCGAAACGCCCGCTCAGGCGACGGTTTTCGTTGGGCTCGCCGTTGTACAGTGCAATGCTTTCGGCATTCTCGCGCACCCGCACCATGGAAAAACGCAGGTCGGCTTCGAAGCGCTGTTGGTTGTTGTTCAGGCCGATCAGGCGACGGCCGATCAGGTGCGTCAGCCAACTGCCCACCGCCGCGTACACCAGCGCGCACCAGAACATGTAGCCGGGAATCGTGTAGCCGAACACTTCGATGCTGCCCGAGACGCCCCACAGGATGATCGAGAACGACACCAGGCTGACCACGTTGCGCAGCAAGCCCAGCCCCAGGCCCAAGGTATTGCTGGTGAAGCTGTTGAGGTCTTCGGAAATCCGCTGGTCCGGGTTGTCGGTGTAGCCGCCCTGCTCCAGCTGGTAGTAATTCTTGTTGCTGAGCCAGCGGGCAAAATGCTGCTCGGTCAACCAGGCCCGCCAACGGATGGTGAGCATCTGCGTGAGGTACAAGCGATACACCGCGCCCAGGATCGCCACGGCGGCGATGCCGCAGAAATACAGGATCAGTTGCCAGAACGCCGCGCTGTTCTTCTCTTGCAGGGCGTTGTAGAAGTCCTTGTACCAACTGTTGATCCACACCGAAATCGCCACGCTGAACAGCGACAGCGCAATGACGGCGATCAACAGCGTCCAGGCCTTGCCCTTCTCCTCACTGCGCCAGTACGGCGTGGTCATGTGCCAGACACGGCGGAAAAACTGGCCGCGCACTGCATCGTTGACCGCGGAATATTCAGCGTTCTGATTCATGGTTAAAGCTCAATAAAGAGAAAGAGTCGGGCCGATCATAGAGCAACGGCCCGCTGTGTCGCGAGGGGGTGGACAACATCCGTTCAGCACAGGTTCAGCGACGCACGGGCCGCTTCTGCAATTTGCGCTGCAAGGTGCGCCGGTGCATGCCCAGGGCGCGGGCAGTGGCGGAAATGTTGCCCTCGTGCTCGGTCAGCACCCGCTGGATGTGCTCCCACTGCAGGCGATCCACCGACATGGGGTTCTCCGGCACCAGGGTGTCGAGGTCGGCGTGCTCGGACAGCAGCGCCGCCAGCACGTCATCGGCGTCCGCCGGCTTGCACAGATAATTGCAGGCACCGCGCTTGATGGCTTCGACCGCCGTGGCGATGCTCGAATAACCGGTGAGGATCACCACTCGCATCTCCGGGTCCAGCTCCAGCAGCTTGGGCAGCAGCACCAGGCCCGAATCGCCGTCCATCTTCAAGTCCAGGGCGGCATAGTCCGGCAGGTCGGCCTGGGCGATGGTCAAGCCCTCCTCGGCGGAGCCGGCAGTGCTCACGCGAAAGCCGCGACGAGACATCGCCCGGGCCATGACGCGGGTAAACGTGGCGTCATCGTCCACCAGCAACAGGTGCGGCAGTTCTTCGCCGTCGACTTGGATCTCGTCACTCATGTTCGTCTCCTCGGTCGGCATGGGGCAGGCGCAGCTCGGTGAGCGTGCCGCCGCTCTCATGGGGGTAGAGTTTCACCGAGCCGCCCGCGCGTGTCACGCTGGCTTTGCTCAAAAACAGGCCCAGGCCCAGGCCTTTGCCCTTGGTGGTATAGAACGGCTTGCCGATCTGTTCGGCGATGGCCAACGGCACACCGGCGCCGTGGTCGCGAATGCTGATGGTCAATTCGTAGGCATTCCAGTCCAGCGCCACCTCCAGGCCTTCGGGGCAGGCGTCGGCGGCGTTGTTCAACAGGTTCAGCAAGGCCTGGGTCAAGTCCGGTGGCGGCGCCATGCGTGGCACCGGGCCATGGCCCAGGCACTGGAAGCGGTAACTGGCTTCGGGGCGCATCAAGTGCCAGCGATTCAGGGCCTCGTCGAGCCAGTCGGTGACGTCCTGCATGTCGATCGCCAGCCGGCGGTTGGCCTCGGCGGCACGCACCAGGTATTGCAGGGTTTCCTTGCAGAGCTTGACCTGATCCTGCAGCACACTGAGGTCGTCCTGCAACAGCGGGTCGGGATGATCCTGTTGCATCTCCTTGAGCAGCACGCTCATGGTCGCCAGCGGCGTGCCCAGCTCATGGGCGGCGCCAGCGGCCTGGGTCGCCACAGCCAGCAGCTGTTCGTCCCGCAGGCCCTCTTCACGCCGGATGGCCCGCAGCTCTTCCTGGCGGCGAAGCTCCTCGGCCATGCGCGCGGCAAAAAACGTGATGACGGACGCGGCCAGGGCGAAACTCAGCCACATGCCGTAGATCTGCAGGTTCTCCCGAGCGATGGGGAAAGTTTCCAGGGGATAGAACCGCGCCAGCAACAAGGTGTACAGCGCCAGGGCGATACCGGAAAGAATCAGCGAATAACGCCACGGCAATGTCACTGCGGCGATGGTCAGCGGCACCAGGTAGTAGGACACGAAAGGGTTGGTCGAACCGCCGGAGAAATACAGCAAGGCACTGTGGATAAACAGGTCGCAGGCCAGCTGCACCGCGTATTCCAGCTCCGTCACCGGCCACGAGGCGCGCAGCCGAATGGCCGTCAGCGCACACAACACCGAGGCGCACACCAGGGTAATCGCCAGTTGCAGCCAGGGCAGCGGCAACAACTGGAACCAATAGGCGAGCCCCACGGACCCGGCCTGGGCCGCAAGGACCAGTATCCGGATGAACGTCAGCCGCCAGAGATTCTGGCGCGAGGCGGAAGTCATTTGCAAAGGGGCGAGCATGAGCTCTCCTGATGAGCGCTCCAGGCGAATCGCACGGAGTATAACCAAGGCACGGGTTGCAGCGGCAGCTATGCGGCAAAGCGCCACAGCCCCTGAACGCTACCTATCACCTTGTAGCGAGGGGATCTTCATTGGCCTTATGCATCTGTATAGAAGTTGTAACTGGGCGAACCACACCACAAACGCTAGAGTCTTATCGTTCACGCAGGCCCGGACCTTACCCCTGCACATCATCCCAAGGAGCTTTCATGCACACGTTCAGTCGCCCCGCCGCCCTCCTCGCCCTCAGCCTCGGCACCGTCGCCAGCCTGCCGGCCCTGGCCGCCGATGAACTGCACTACAACCAGATTTCCCTGCGCGCCGAAGCCAGCCAGGAAGTGGCCCGTGACCTGATGATCGTCACGCTCTACACCGAAGAACAAAACACCGACCCGGCCAAGCTCGCCGCCGCCGTCAGCACCACGCTGAACAAAGCCATCGGCCAGGCCAAGGAAGTCAAGGACATCACCCTGCGCCAGGGCAGCCGCAACAGCTATCCGATCTACGACGGCAAGGGCCAGAAAATCACCGGCTGGCGCGAACGCGCCGAACTGCGCCTGGAAAGCGCCGACTTCGCCGCCCTGTCCAAACTCACTGGCGAGCTGCTGACCGACATGAAAATGGGCGGCATGGACTTCGCCATCTCCACCGCCACCCGCCAGAGCAGCGAAGACGCCCTGCTCAAGGACGCCGTCAACGCCTTCAAGGCCCGCGCCCAACTGGCCACCGAAGCCCTGGGTGGCAAGGGCTACAAAATCGTCAACCTGAACCTCAACAGCAACGGTTATCCACAACCCTACATGCGTGCACCGATGATGATGAAAGCTGGGTCCATGGATGCCGAGTCCGTCACGCCTGAAGTGGAAGCGGGCACCAGCAAGGTGAGCATGACGGCGGATGGGGCGATTGAGGTGTTGATGCAGTGATGCGGGCCTGACAGAGATATCCAGCCCAGTGACATGCCTTTGTGGCGAGGGGATTTAGCGAGACGTCGCACCGCCCCGCTGGGCTGCGAAGCAGACCCAAAGGCAGCGACCTCAATTATCCTGGCACACCGAGGTGTCAGGGTTGGGGCTGCTGCGCAGCCCAGCGGGGCGGTGCGACGTCTCGCTAAATCCCCTCGCCACAGGTCAGTGTCCGTCTTGCAATTCCTGCGCTACGCCTCGACCAGACTGGCCGGCGCCTCAAGCTGATCCAGCGCCTTGTCCACCAGCAACTGGCACAACTCCACCAACTGATGAATTCCCAGCGCCACGCTACGGCGCGTGCCATCCACCTCGAAGGCCAGATCCTCGGCCATGGCCTTTACCGAGGCCAGGGTTTCGCAGGTGCTGGTCAATAGCGTGTCGGCGTCCGCTTTGGCGGTCACGGAGAAAAGGCTGTCGATGCGCGGATCGGTGCTGGGCTCTGGAGGCTTTGGGTTGAGGTAATGATCGAGCACCCGCTCGGCAGCGGCGCGGTCTTTGAGGAGTTCTTCGACGGTGTCGAAACTGGAAAGAGGGTTGGTTCTGTTGAACGGCGGATCGGGAATCAACTTGTCCATATTCAATGCTCCTACTTGAAGATTGGAGCCATCCCTATGTCGTTTCCACACGACAATAAGGTGGCAGCGGTACGCGGGGTGGAAATACCGGTTAGTAGGACCCGGCCAGACCGAAGCCTGCCCACGCACAGCTGCCAGAACGCAGTTTGCAGACGAAACAGGACGTCGGCAACACGATGTTCAGCTAGGCCACTACTAAAAGGTTCAGGTTTCCACACCCGGTCGCTGATTAGGCAGCGACGTTAAGAGGTTAGAGAGGCCACTTCCGAGGGGCAACCTTAAAAAGCTGTGGGATGTTTCGTTTCGGGACCGGTGATCCTTCCGATACAAATGAATGACTCATTCCGCTTCCTGACACAGCAATCCTGTGGCGAGGGAGCTTGCTCCCGCTGGGCTGCGCAGCAGCCCCTAAACCTGACACCTCGGCGGATCGTATGCGATCCATAAACCCCACCTGCCCAACACTGGGTCAACGGTTTACTGTGGCATTTCTGGCGAGCAGTTCCGGGTTTTATCCAGCCAGATTTTCAGTTGCGCCAGGATCGGCAGGCTTTTCTCCTGGCGACCGATAAACCGCTGTTCATCGATGGTCCTTGACCTCGCGTTCGATGTCGTACAGCTTGTTGATCATTGTCAGTGCGATATCGACCCGTCCGTTTTTACCCTTGAGCTGCACTTTTTGCGCATTCACGAACTTGCGTCGTGCATGGGCCATGCACGCCAGACGTTCCATACCTGGCTGCAACGCCAACGCGTTATAGTCGGCGTAATCGTCGACCATGAAATACCCACGGTAACTTTCCAGCAAGCGCAACAGCACTTCCTGCGCACGGCTGGACGGGTGGTAAATTTCTTATAGATCTAATCTAGCCAAAACGTCCAGATCGTCATATATATCCCTAAAAAAATTCGACAGATCAAGAAAGTTTGCACGCCCTATTACTAAAGCTGCCTGCAACTCAACAGAATCACCAGCATTTAATGCCGCCAACGCTCTAGCGATACTATCTCTTCCTTTTTCGTATCTTTCTAAAAACTCATCATCCCAATCCAGACTATAATCCGCCTCCCACTCTGCGCCATCGAACACCCCTCTTTTCGCCGCTACCACCCTAGCAATAACCTTCCTCAAGTCATTCAGATCACTCACCTCAACTTCCTCCCTTCCGCCAATACTTTTTTAGTCTTATCCACATTTATCGAACCATCCAAGTTCAAGACAAATTTTACATTATCAAACTTATCAAACACTTCAAGATGATCCTTGTGCAAATTATCCAAATACACCTGATCACCTTTCTTGATATTCTCACCTATTTTAGCTGTCGCTTTGAAAACAGGCTGTCCCTGAACTCTTTTTGATGTTTTTCTTACCCCGTCTGACAACTCACTTCCAAAGCCAGGCTGATTGAAGAAATCTTCCATTTTTTCAATTTTTATTGGAGTTCTATCAGGTATAGATGGTGGTTCATTGACTGTCTGCTTGCCGCCTCTTTTTCCTACAACCGACAATACCCTTTCACCACCCTTTATACCAAGAGACTTAAACTCTCCCAATACCGCATCGATCAGAAAACGACTCGCAACAACGTTAGCGTCCCCGTCGTACTGGTATTCGTCATTCCCCTTCTCATGCTCACTTTTGGCCGTCTGGTGGCTCTTAGCCAGATCCTCCTCAGATTCACCAGTCAACTTCGATGCCACCTTGATGGCCCCCAAATCTTTCAATTCGTCGATTTCAGGGCCATATGCGGCGTTGAGCAGCCCATTGGCGGTCATGCTCAAAAAGAACTTCATAGGGCCCATCAGAGCCTGAATGCCGACAATAGTGGCTTCGACTGTTTCCGTGGGCATGCCTCTGGCAAGATCAATCAGATCCAAGACCTGATTCAAGGCCAACTGCCCGTGAGTAACGAGATTCTCTGAAATTTGAATAGGCGGAAGTGCAATAGAATTAGGTTTATCAGGCCCGCTCGGCTCGCGAGCCGTCATGTTCGGGCAGGTATTGTTCGCGGTGCAGCTTTCTACGAGCTTCTCATAATCAGCTATCTGTCTTGCAAACTCCGCCAGCCCATCCAGAACGGCGACAGGCAATATTTTGATCTGCTCTGGATCAAGTCCCTGTCGAACAAAGTTCTTGGTAACAGCAAGTGCTTGCTCACTGCCCAACTTATCGATAAGCGCTTGAGGAACATCATTAGCATCCACCAATTGGGCACTAATTGCTCGATCCAGATTTGTAATAAAATCAACCCCGGCCTGGGCCTCCTTGATCATGTTTTCCTTGAAGTTGACGACATTGTCACCCCAGCTCTTAACCGTCTCGACCGGATGGCTGACCGCATCGATTGAGGAACTACTCACATACAGATCCGTACGATGCTCTTTATCCTTGGTGACAACATAGGCTTGGTTCAAATCACGATTAAGACCGGCCGTAGAGTCTTGCCCTGCGGTCTTGTCGTTACGCACGACAACCTGGCCCGAGCCCACCGTGGCATTGAGAATCTGCTCCCGATCCTTTTTGTAGTTATAACCCTCGATTGCCCAACTGTTTTTGCTCTCGCCTTCCATGCCTTTGTTTGGCTTATCTGCCTGGGAACCATTGCCGCCACCGTAACTGCCACTGACATTGAGGTAGTAACCGTGCTCATTGTCCTTACCCGTAATATTGCGGTACCCGAGGGTGTCAGTATCGAGCTTCAAGTTACCGTTATCGGCGGTGATCACCGAACCATCGAGTTGGGTGTGCTTTTCGGTATGAATGTCGACTTTGTTCTTACCGTTAATGACCGTCTGGTTTTCAACCCAATTGGTCTTGCCATTAGTCTCGCCATAACCCAACGAGCCACTGACGGTCGCGCCGAAACTGACCGCGACGGTGAGGCTGGCATCGAACTCCTTTCCCTCGACCTTGCCGGTGTTGGGTACTGAAGTCACAGTGAGGTTACGGCCAACGTCACCTATGACTTCATCACCGCGCAAAGTAGCGCCGGCAATGTTGGTATCACGTCCGCTCTCGAAGCCCAGTTTGTTGCCGGCGTACAGATACGCCTCTTGCTGCCTTACGCCTTCGCGGTTCAGATCACCGATCCCGACGTTTACTGAGCCATAGACCCCGAATCCATCCTGACCAGCGATAATGCCGCCCTCTGCTCCCCAACTGCGTCGATCATGAGAACTGCTATAAGCGTTTTGCGCTGAAAGAATGTTCAGATCGTTACCGGCTTTGAGGGAGATGTCGCGCTCCGCGGTTGCCTGGGTTCCGATCAGGGTCAGGTCATTCTTCGCGTCGAGATTTACATTGCCGCCTGCAGTTAACTGCGTCGGCGAAGAGGAACCTTGGAATGATTTATCCTCAGTGCCTGCGTTGCTGACACCTACTCCAAGCTTGAAGCCACCTGTGGTGCCGCCCTTGACACCACCTTTGCTCTGGGTGGAATGCCCCTCGCTGCTGTCTGAGCCATGGGCAACATCCAACGTGATGTTCTTGCCGCTGACGTTGATGTTTCGACCGGCGTTGAACTGGCTACCACTGACACTGACGTCGTTTCCTGCGTCTAACGCGATATCGCCGCCCGCCAAAAGCGTGGACGGACGTTGCGTCACGGAGCTCTGAGTGTGACTGGAGCTGACACTGGAGGCACCAAAATGCCCGTCAAACTTTGGCCCACTGAAGAACTGGTCAAGGGTATCCACCGCCTTGAGTACGCTTGAGCCCTTGCTGACACCGTCCTCTCCCTTGCCGGTGCCCTTGAGTCCGTCAATCGTGTTGCCAATGTTGTAGGCGGTCGTCACCGTAAGGCCGTTGCGTTTAATGCTGTCAGTAATGGTGACCTGGCTGGCCTCCTCCTTGGCATCAATGTTGATATCGTGACCGGCTTTTAAGCGGATATTGTTCTCGGCCGCCAGATCGGAGCCTTGCTGATTTATATCGCGACCAGCATCTACACTGAGGTTCACTCCCGCATCAATGGAGCTACCTGCGGCGGAGTATCCCTTGCTGTTGACGCCGTGTTGGATGGTTTCACTGCCAACAAATGTTGAGAATGCATTACTGTCGATGGTCTGCTTCAGACCTACGCTTTTATCTGTCTTCCAGGTATTGCTACGCTGCTGATCGATCGACGCGACCACGTTGACATCGCGACCGGCCTTTAGCGAAGCATTGTTATCAGCACTGAGCCCACTGCCGATAACATTGATGTCACGGGCTGCATCGAGAATTGCATCGTGCCCAGCATTTACCTGGCTGCCAATACTGGTGGAGCTGACTACCTCTCGACCGCCCTTTTGTGAAGCGGCGACTGTGATATCTGCCCCTAACCCTGGCGTACCTGCGAATGCACCGATAGTGTCCTTGAGCGACATGCCCACTTTCTTCTTGTATTTCTCGGCGCGGCTGTAGGCTTGGTCATCCGCAGACGAGAGGGTAATATCACCTTCTTTGTCCTCCAGCCCGGCGTGCAGCTCGGCGTCGTGATTGGCATTGATTTCACTCGCGTTCAGACGCACGTCGCGTCCGGCAATGACGACCGCATCGTGCCCGCCGTTTAACTCGCTTCCAATCTGGGTGACAGATGTCTGTAGTTGACTACTGCCGCTTTTCGACATACCAAACCGACCCGTCTTGGTCTTCTTGGTGTAACTGCCAGACTCCTCCGTAGCGGATAGAACGGCTACGTCTTGGGTTGCACCGACCACCAGATCATTACCGGCATTCAATTGACTACCGATAATGGCAACATTGCGTCCTCCATCGAGGCTGACGGCTCCGTCGTCATCTATGGACGCATTGACGGTCAGGTCATGACCCGCCTCGATGACCGAAGCGACGTTTTCGCTTTCATAGCTTTCTTTTTGGGTCGTCTTGCTTCGACCGAACGAACCTTTCTTCTTCCTGTAGTAGTAGGAAGAACTCTCGTCCTTGGCCGACGCAACAGTGATGTCCTGTATGGCATCAAGGCTGACATCATCCGCGGCCTTGATCCGGCTAGCGATGATGCCGAGGTCATTACCCGCATTCAGTGCAATGTCGCGGCCTGCGTTTAATACCGATGATTGTTGGGTGACACTGTGAGTTTCATTCGCCCTTCTTTTGCTGCGCGAGACGTAATCGCTCTCGTTGGCGGCAGAGGTGATAACAATGTCATTACCGGAATCGACGACGAGATCACGCTTGGCATCCAATCGACTGGCAACAATCGCGACATCGCGGTCAGCACTGATCGACAGATCCCGTCCAGCCGTCACTTCCGCCGCATGTTGGGTAATGGTCTGATTGAGGAAGTTGCTGCCGCGCGAATCGGTACGACGATCCTGGACCGAGGTGATATTCACATCCTGCCCAGCAATTAGCTTGAGGTCTTCTCCGCTTCGCAATACCCCACCGATATTGTTGATGTTGCGTCCGGCATCGATCTTGAGATCATTGGCCGCCTCAATCCGCGCGGCACTGTTCAGGATATCCCGGTGCTGAAGCGTCCCACCGTAGTTGGTATCAAAACCGTATACGTCCCGCTGGTTGATCACGTCGCCTTTGGTGGCGGTCAAACTGACGTCGCGGCCGGCAATGATGCCGCCGGCGTTGTTGACGATATTGTTACCCGCCTTGAGCGTCAGGCGTTGGCCGGCTTCGATCAAGCCGCTGTTGGTGAGGTTGTTGCCCGCCTCCGCCGACAGATTGTTCGACGCACGTAACGTGCCGGCGTTGTTCAGATCCGCACCGGCAATCAGGGTTACATCACCGCCCTGAACCAACGCACCGTTGGGGGCCAGGCGATTATTGGCCTGGGCCAGGTACAGCACCGGCACCAACACCTTCTCCCCATTCACTTCATGCTCTTCGAGCCAGACGATGTCATGAGTCAGGGCTGCCACTTGCTGGGAGGACAACGTCACACCTAGGGACAGGTTGAGCTGCTCCTTGCTGGCTATGGCGTTGTTCATCAGATATTTGAACATCGCTTCATCGGAGGTTTGGCCATCAATGAACCGCTGGCCGGTACGAGCGACCACCGCCTGTTGGACCAAACGCTGCTCGAATAGACCATCGCCAAGACGTTTGGCGCTGGTGTCCGGGTCGTAGCCCAGTTTGTCCAATAGATAGTCCGAGCTCATGAACTGCTTGAGATCGGTCAGCGCCGGGTTGGTTTCGATCAGGTATTTTTGCGGATTGGAACGCACGCTGGTGTCGGGAAGCCCCTGGACGCGTGGCACATCGAAGACACTCTTGTCACGGTTGGGTAACAACACACCCACCGGGCCATCGCCGGCGCTTGCGTTGACATTGATCAGGGCAACCTTGTCGTTAAGGTTCAACGACGGACTAGCCGCCAGGATCAGGTCGCGTGTGTTTACTGCAACCGGATCGTTCTGATCGAACTGCAGAACGGTGGCAGATCTTGCTGGATCCCCAACAGAGCGCTCGGCGGTCGTGCCGGTAACCGAACCCATGGTTCGGCTTTCGCCTGGCACATTCGTCTGCTCGCTAGCGCCCTTCCCATTGAGGCGGAACAGGCCGTTGTTGCCTACCGGCAGGGAAAAACCAGGCAGCGCCAACGGGTTGACTTGCTGTTGGGCCAAATCCGGTGGCAATTGCGGGTTCAAAAACACAATGGTCGGTTTGACGGCGCTGTTGACGCCTGTATCAGCCGTGGCCTTGGCCGTGCCATCAAAGTTGGTGTAAGGGTTGAGGTTACCGTTGTTGATCGTGGTTTTGGCGTTGATCTCTACCGCTTGTCCAGCCTGCACGATGGACGAAACGCTGCCGCCGCCGTTGGTGAAAATGCGGTCATCTTTTTTCAGTTCACCAGCTAGAATCTGGGTAGGTATCGCGACTTCAGGGCCAATGCCGAACTTGGCGTTGATTTTGTTGAGCATCTGTTTATTAAGCGCAGTGTAATCCCAATGAGTTCCGCCCTTGTCCGGCTCATGCCAGGTTTCGATGTAGTCATATCGGTTCTTGGAATTTCGATCTGCATATTGTTGTAGGTCTGCACTAATCCAGCTTGTTTGCTTGCCGGGTAACCCGCCAAGCTTGTAAATCCGTGAGCGGATGAAGCTACCCGACTGAAGACCGAAGTTGTCGAAAGTATCGACGTCGAGCTTGATGTTTTTACCCGCGGATATCAGAGATGCAGTATTAGTGAAGGCCCCAACATTTCCGATCAGGTTACCTGCTACGTTAAGAGAGGCTTGTTGCCCGGAGATTGTGGATGTCGACTCATAGCTTTCGTTAACGTAGAACGTAGCAGCCCCGTCAAACGTAATGTCTCCAGAAATGAATTTCTCTTCACCGACCACGCCTTCGGTCTTATTGTTGAAACTATTCGCCGACAACGAAAAATCACCATCGACGTTGATTGATGAGGCGAGGTTGTTGACGTTATTCGCCCGACCGCCATCCCTCCCAGCGATCGTCAGATTTCCGATACTGTAAATATCACCGGTCTGGTTCGTGAAGTCGTTGGCGAGCAGATTCATATTGCCGCGGCTAAAGATCAGCCCAGCGTTATTGATCAGGCTGTTCGTGTTAATCGTGAGCGCCTGGGCGGCGCCGAGCGTACCGGTGTTGCTCACCGCCCCGGCGTTGAGCATCAAGTCCCCATTGGACGTCAAGCGACCGCCTACGTTATTCAGCAGACCGTCCACGTTGATCGTGCCGAGCCCGCCCGAGCCAATGCTCGAAACGCTCGTCAAACCGAGCTGCGCAGCCTTGAAGGTCAGATTACCCAGGCTGCTCATGCGACCGTTGCTGCTGTAGCCGCCAGTCAGTTGGATATCCAGACTGCCATCGCTGGCAATCAACCCGTCGTTAATCCAGCTTCCGCCTTTGCCTATCAGTTGGTTCGCAGCCAACAACTGGCCACTGGCAGTCTGAGTGAAGTTGTCGACGTTGAGCGTCAGGCGCCCGGCCTGGATCACGCTGCTGTTGGTCCAACTGCCTGCATTCAGCGTCAACCCACCGCGGGTCAATAACGAACCACCGGCATTCATGACGTTGGTCGTGGAAATATCGAACTCACCCTGGCCAACGTGCGTGATGGATCCACTTGCGTTGAGCAAGCTCGGCGCTGCGAGGGTAAGGTCGGTGTTGGCGGATTCCAGCAGACCGTTACGGTTATCGAACAGGCTACCGATCTGGAAATCGGTCTTGCCACTGCTACCTAACGCCCGCAACTTACCGCCCTGGTTGTCGAGATTGGCGGCTCGCACGGCGAGAGTGGTGGCGCTTTCTACCAAGCCGCCAGCGTTGGTAAGGCTGCCATTGATGCCGAGTTCGATAGTGCTGCCGCTGATTTGACCGGCGTTGCTGTTCAACGAACCGGCCGCGACGCTCACCCTTCCTCTGGCGTAGATCCCGCCGCCACCGTTGTCCAGGGCGTTGCCGCCGGCATCGAGCAGGATGTCGCCCGTGTTGGCCGCGATACGGCCGGCGTCACTGTAAATACCGCCCAACGCCCGCAGGTCGAGACGGCTGCCTTCGAGCTTGCCGCCCTGGCCGTTGCGTAGCACTCCGGTCAGGCGGGTTTGCAACAGGCCTCTCAAACTGGACAGCACGCCGCTCCGACTGTCGAGGCTGGCGGCGGTAAGGTTCAAGTCGCCGGCTTGAGCGATGATTTTGCCGCCCTGGTTGTCGACGGCTCCATTACCCGCATTCACGCTCAGCGCGCTGTAGCTCTGCACCGCGCCCTTGGCATTGTTCAGCCCTGCGGCGGTAAGGGTCATCCCAGCGTCACGGCTGGAAATCAGGCCATCGCCATCGTTGTGAACAATGCCGCCACTGGTAAGACTCAATTGACCGACGGCCGAAATTGTCCCACTTCCACTGTTGTTCAAATCACCAGAGGTCAGCAGGCTCAACATGGACTGGCTGATCAGTTGGCCGCCCTGGTTGTTGACTCCGCTGGAACGCTTGATGACCAGTGGGCCGGTACTGCCCAGCGCGCCATTGACGTTCGTGAGGGCCCCAAGCAAGTCGAGGGTGACACTACCTGCTCCCACCAGAGTGCCGTTGGTGTTATTCAGTTGGGAACCCGTGACGGTCAGCGCTTTGCTGGCGGAGATACGGCCTGACGTGTTATCCAAACCGGCTGCATGGATATTCAGGATGTCACCGCTTTCGATCACGCCGTTCAAGGTGTTGGTGAGGGCTCCGCCGGTGAGAGTCAGCGTCTGTTTGCCGCCGCTGGTCACAATACCGCTGGTATTGTCGAGACTGGCCGCCGTGATGGTCAGCTCGCCCTTGCCGGCTACACCGCCTTTGCTGTGGTTGATCAACGCGCCGCTGAGGTCGATAGTCAGATTACCGAGCAAACTGGAAACCGTACCTTCCTGACTGTTATCGAGCCCGCCACCACCGACCATCAAACCATTCCAGCCGGACACCAAGCCGCCCTGGTTTTTTATTTCCACAGCGGTGAGGTTAAGTCGATCATTACTGATCAGGTTACCGCCACGGTTGTCCAGGCGGTTGCCGGTCAGGTTGTAGCTGTTGACGCTGGAGATTTCGCCCACCTGATTATCGAGGTCATGCAGATGGGCGATGCTCAACACACCTTTGGTGTTGATCAAACCATTGCGGTTATTCAGATCTGCCGTTGCCGGTCCCAGATCGATGTCGATGCCCGAACCGCCCAGCAGCGTTCCACCCTGGTTGTTCAGACCGACACTATCGAGATTCAGTTGTGTTGCTGCCTTGATCGTGCCGTTGTCGTTAACCAGCAATCCATCAACGGTCACGCCAAGATCGGTGTCACTGAGCAGTACACCCTCACCACTGTTATCCAGGCTCGCTGCGCGAATTTGCAGCGCAGCGGCAGCGATCTTGCCTTTGACCGAGGTCAGCGCGTTGTCGATGGTCAGCGTGAGTCTCTGATTGCTGAGTAAGCGGCCGCCATTGTTGTCCAGCGACTTGGCGACCAGATCGAAAGCCAGGTCGCTGGAAATTTCACCGCCACGGTTATTCACGTCACCCAGATTTTTCAGCAACAACTGGCCCGGTGCGCCAATGAAGCCGTTTTGGTTATTTAGCTGGCCGCCGTTCAAGTCAACACTCAGGTTGCCCTTGCTGAACAACTTTCCGGTGTTTTGATCCAGCCCATGGAGAGTGGCCACTAACGAATTGGCCGCGCCTATGCTGCCAGCGGCGTTAATCACCTGACCGGCGCTTACTTCCAATAGGCCACCGGAATAAATATTGCCCTGGCTATTGCTCAGTACACCGGTGGTGATGTTGAGTTTGTCCTTGCTGCTCAGGATGCCTTTCTGTTGGTTGTCCAGCGCACTGCTGTTGATCGTGAGGGTCGTGTCAGTCAGCATTTGGCCGGCCCGGTTACTGACGGTATCGCGGGTTTCGATCACCAAGTCCTTGGCGCTGGAGAGCGTGCCGCCGTCGTTGCTCAGGCTTTGGGCGTTGATTTTTAGCGAGCCTTCGCTAAAAAGGCCGCCCTGATCGTTATTGAGATCCGAGGAGAGACTGATCGCGAGGTCACCCTGAGTCATCAACCGACCGCCGTTTTCCAGAACAGCTCCTGTTAACGTCAGCCCCGTATCACCGGACATCAATCCCTTGTTTCGGCTGATGATCTGTCCCACGGCCAAAGCCAGATTCCCGCCAGCCAGGATGTAGCCGCTGTCGCTGTTATCAAGCCAGTCACCCGACAGGATCACGTCGGCCTTGCTCGACAGTTCACCGGTACGGTTATCAAGACGACCGACGGTCAGGTTCAGCGCCTTTGTCGCACCTACCAATCCCTCCAGGCGGTTATCCAACTTGGCCGCCTTGATCGTGAGACCGTTATCGGCGATAACCACGCCTGCCTGATTGTCAAAAAAATCGGCGATAGTGAGATCGCTATCTCCACGACTACGAATTTCTCCGTGAGTGTTGTCCAGAGTGGCGCTGTGGCTGTCGAGACCTGCTGAGGCGATTAACCCCTTTATATTGCTGAGTGCCTGGTCGATGACGAAGGTCAGCTTTGCATTGCTCAGTAATTTTCCGCCATCGTTGTTCAGGCTCTGCGCCTCGATGCTCCAGGCTTCTGCGCCGGAAATCTCTCCGCCGCTGTTGTTCACCTCATTGAGGTTTTTCAGAAGCAATTGACCCGGCGTATGAATATTGCCGCGCTGGTTGTTCAGCAGACCATGATTAAGATCCAGGGTTAGATCGCCGTTGCTGAACAGCTCACCACCGTCCTGCTCCAGCGAGGTGACTGACACCTGAAGCTGTTGCTGGCTGCCGACTTTCCCGCCCGAGTTGTCGAGATGCGTCGCTGTTAATAACAACGAGCCGTCAGTGGCGAGACTACCGCCCTGACGGTTCTTCAATTCACCGGTGGTTAATGTTGAATTAGCCTTCGCGCTGATCAGGCCTTGGTCACTGTTGTCGAGGCTGGCGCTGCTGAACGCCAGGCCTTTTTGCGATGCGATCAGACCGCCCTGGTTAAGCACCGAGCCGACGGATGTGAGTGACATCGCCTCAAGGCTCGACAGTTTGCCCAGACGATTGTCGAGACGACCGGTGTTCAAGGTTATCTGACGCTCACCGCTGATCAGGCCTTGCTGGTTATCGAGGAAGTCATCAAAGTTCAGCACCAGGCTGCCCTGGCTGACGATCCGACCGCCGATATTGCTCAATCCGATGCCGCTGAGCGTGCTTGCGCCTTTGCTGAAGAGCAGGCCATTGGTGGCGTTGATGATCTGCTCGACCTTCAGGCCCAGCATAGTGTCAGACAGCACCTTGCCGCCTTCGCTGTTGTCCAGGCGAGCACCCTGGATATGCAGATCCAGTTGGCTGGACAGCGAGCCACCGCGATTGTCGATTTGATCGACGTTCATCGTCAGCGTCTTGAGCGATCCGACCAAACCATCCTGGCGGTTATCCAGATTCTTACCGGTAAGGGCGAGATTGCCCTCAGCAACCAGCTCGCCACCTTGTTGGGTCAACGTGTCGATAGTCGCTTCGATATCACCCTTGCCGGAAATCCGCCCAGCACCGTTGGCCACATCTTTGGCCTTCAGGCTCATCGCACCTGTCGAAGTGATCAGCCCCCCATTACGGTTGTCCAGCGTATCGCCTTCGAATCTCAATGCAGCCTTGCTTTCGATGCGGCCCTTGGCTCGGTTGTCCAGTTCATTAACCAACAGCTTCGCGGCCTGATCGGCGCGAATGAGTCCCTCGCGGTTATCGACACCGCTGCTGTTGATGACCAGGGTATTGAGGCTGGAAATTTTTCCGGCGCGGTTATCCAAGCGAGAGGCTTGAACGTCCATCGCGCCATTGGCCTGAATCAGGCCTTTCTGATTGTTGAGCTGAGAGCCGACTCGCGTGGCCAGCGTCCCTTCACTGGTGATCTGACCCTGCTGACTGTTATCGAGCTTTTGCGCCCGAACGGCTAACGCCTGTTTTGCACCGAGCTTGCCGTTGCTGTTATTGATCGTGTCGAACGCGGTGAGATCCAACAGACGCCCTGCTGTCATCAAGCCTGAGACATTATCCAGCGACGTAACCGTCAGCACGGTATCGGTTCGGCTGGAGAGTTCGCCATTGCTGTTAATGAGCTGCCCGACGTTACCAACGATATTACCGCCGCTGATGACACCGCTATTGTTCAAGATCCTACCGGCATTGAGGCTCAAGCTGTTGTCGCTCAGAACACGCCCGGCGTTGCGGTTATCCAGCGTTCCGACGGTGACTATGGTGGCTGCGCCGCTGATCGTCCCGCCCTGGTTGTTCAGGGTCTGCGCCACATTGGTCGTCAGGTTGCGGCTGGCGATCACGCTCTTGCCGCTGTTGTTGAGATTCTGCGCGGTGAGGCTGACATCGCCCCCTGCATTGCGAGTGTTGTCCGCATTGACCCCAGCTTCGATGACGCCGTTGTTGGTCAACTGCCCGCCGCTGCTCAAGCTGATCCGGTCACGGGCGGCGATGTTCTGCTGCACATCCAGTGCGCCGCTGGTTTGCATGTTGACGCTGGCACCGTAGACCGCCCCTTGCACGTTGGCGCTGGCGGCCTTGGCGGTGACCGCGCCGGTGGCTGAGGTGTCGGCCAGGCTCAGATGCCCGTTGGCGTCGAGCTGGATATCGCCACCGCTGGCGATCAATTTACCGTCCAGCTTCACCCCGACACCGGCCTCGGTACCCACCAGCTTGATGGCGCCCGCGTACATTCCGCCCAGGGCCGAGGAGTCGATGGCCAGTTGCGGTTTGGCGCTGCCGTCGTCGGCGCGGGCGGTGGAATTGAGGCTGGCGGCATCGACGTCGTTGCGACCGGCGACGATGGTCAGGTTCTTGGCCTGGATCTCGGCGTTGATCTTGGCGCTGCGGGTGATGATTTCGAAGCGGTCGACGTTGGTCGCGTTGAGGCCCGCGCCTTCGACGGTGACGCTACCCTGGTCGACCTGATAGCGACTCACCTGGCCGTTTTCCACCACCGGTTTGCCGGTGGTCAGGGTCGCCTGGGGGGTGTTGATGAAGCCGCAACCGTTGCAGGCAATGCCGTAGGGGTTGGCGACGATGACGTGAGCCGACTGCCCCGCCACCTCGGTGTAGCCACGTAACTGGCTGGGACTGCCGCCGTTGACTTCGTTGAGGATGGTGGTGGCGGCCGCGCCGTTGAGGTTCGGGTTGCCGAGGATGATCCCGCCCAGTTGCGTGGACTGGGTGCGGGACGTGGCGTTGTTGAGGATCACGCCGTTGCTGCCGACGTTGTAATCCGTGAACTGGTTGTGGGACAGACCGCTGCCGTTGGGCTTGGCGATGTTGACGATCGGCACACCGTTGCCTGCCTGACCGAGGCTGGTGCCCGGTGCACTGACGACGATGCCGTCGGCCTGGGCCCACATCGGTTGCCAGAACATGACGTTGGCCAACAGGAACGCCAGGCCGCGCTTGGGTATGCCCAGGAACTGTTCGCGAGTTTTGTAGGCAGCAGAAGGCTGGCGGCCTGGAAAGGCGGGTTGGCGATCATCCATGTTCAAGTCCCATGTAGCAGAATTCAAAAGAGTGCATCCGTGCGCAAGTCAGTCAGCAGCAGAACCAGACACGACCTCACACCGAAGGGGAGTCACGATCACCTCGGCAGAGCAGTGGCATCAAAATAGTGGCGCGATATTAGATAGCCATTATTCTGGCGTCAATGAATTAGTGCTAAAGCAAAGCTGCGGCGAGACTATTGCCAAAATCGTGGGTTACGGAGCCCGAGATAGAATCTGACCCTACACACCTCCTCGCGCGCAGAATCGCTCTCACAATTAGATCAGGGAGACCGCCGGAAACAGGTCAGCGATAAGACCAACTCATCCCCGTCCACCCCAGCTATACCTAAACCCAACGGTCCCCCTCACTTTTGGATATTTCCCCCTCTCCCACCCACAAAGCTACTCTCCATGAAAACCGTCACCACGCCCCAAGGGATTTCATGGACAGAACCACTTTCCAACCATTGCTGCTCACCCTCGCCCTGATCGGCTGCGCCCCGCTGGCCCAGGCCGCCACTACCCTGGTCTACTGCTCCGAAGCCAGCCCCGCTGGGTTCGACCCCAGCCAGTACACCAGTGGCACCGACTTCGACGCCTCGGCCGAAACCGTCTTCAACCGTCTCACCCAGTTCAAGCGCGGCGGCACCGAAGTCGAGCCGGGGTTGGCGACGAGCTGGGATGTCTCCGCCGATGGCCTGGTCTACACCTTCCACCTGCGCGACGGTGTGAAGTTCCACACCACCGACTACTTCACCCCCACCCGCGACTTCAACGCCGACGACGTGGTGTTCACCTTCCAGCGCCTGCTCGATCCGCAGCAACCGTTCCGCCAGGCCTACCCGACCGAGTCGCCCTACTTCACCGACATGGGTCTGAACACCACGATCAAGAGCGTCGAGAAAGTCGACGAGCACACCGTGCGCTTCAACCTGAACAACGTCGACGCCGCGTTCGTGCAGAACCTGGCGATGAGTTTCGCCTCCGTGCAGTCCGCCGAATACGCGGCGCAGTTGTTGAAGGAAGGCAAGGCCGGCGACCTCAACCAGAAACCCGTCGGCACCGGCCCGTTCGTGTTCAAGCGCTACCAGAAGGACTCGCAGATCCGCTACGCCGCCAACACGGCCTACTGGAAACCCGAGGATGTGAGAATCGATAACCTGATCTTTTCCATCACCCCCGACGCCGCCGTGCGCCTGCAAAAGCTCAAGCGCAACGAATGCCAGGTCAGCGGCTACCCGCGTCCGGCGGACATCGAAGTGATGGAACAGGACCCGAACCTGCAAGTGCTCAAGCAGCCGGGATTCAACCTGGGTTTCCTCGCCTACAACGTCACGCACCCGCCCCTGGACCAGCTCAAGGTCCGCCAGGCGCTGGACATGGCCATCGACAAACCGGCGATCATCAAGGCGGTGTACCAGAGCGCCGGGCAACTGGCCCAGAACGCCCTGCCGCCGGCCCAGTGGTCATTCGACCCGGCTATCAAGGACGCTCCCCACGACGTGACCAAGGCCAAGGCGCTACTCAAGGAAGCCGGGGTGGCACCCGGTACCACCCTCAATTTATGGGCGATGACGGTGCAACGCGCCTCCAACCCCAACGCGCGGATGTCGGCGCAGATGATCCAGCAGGATTGGGCGAAAATCGGCATCAAGGCCAACATCGTCAGTTATGAGTGGGGTGAGTACATCAAGCGCGCCAAGAACGGCGAACACGACGCGATGATCTACGGCTGGACCGGCGACAACGGCGATCCGGACAACTGGCTCGGCGTGCTCTACAGCTGCGCGGCGGTCAAGGGCAGCAATTACGCCAAGTGGTGCGACCCGGCCTACGACAAGCTGATCCAGCAAGCCAAGGTCTCGACCGACCGCCAGCAACGGATCGACCTCTACCGGCAGGCGCAAAAGATTCTCAAGCAACAGGTGCCCATCACGCCGATTGCCAACTCCACGGTATTCCAGCCGATAAACAAAAAAGTCGTGGATTTCAAACTCAGCCCATTTGGCCTCACACCCTTCTACGGCGTGGGTTTGCAACAGTAGAACCCGCCCCAACCCGGTGCGCGACAAGCTCGTAGCGCACCGTTTAAAAGCAATGTTTGCACCAAAAAAACCGGCGCAAACGATCAACTGCGTCAGAACTTACACAGATGCGACATTAAGGTACGTTCGTGCCACTGTTTCAGATCTGTAACCGCTCTTGATCTTGCATTGGGTATGGGGCCTGCATAAGTATCCGCAGGACGACTCACGAGGTCGCCCTCAAATCCAAAAATGACAACAAATCATGAGGCCAACATGCTTAAACACGCGGTCATTCCGTTTTTAGTCGGCGCAAGCCTATTAGCCAGTGCTCCCTTCGCCCAAGCGGCGACTAACCTGGTGTTCTGCTCCGAGGGCAGCCCGGCGGGTTTCGACCCGGGTCAATACACCACCGGAACCGACTTCGACGCCTCTGCAGAAACCATGTTCAACCGCCTGACCCAGTTCGAACGCGGCGGCACCGCTGTGATTCCTGGCCTGGCGACCAAGTGGGACATTTCCGAAGACGGCCTGACCTACACCTTCCACCTGCGTGAAGGCGTCAAGTTCCACACCACCCCGTACTTCAAGCCGACCCGTACCTTCAACGCCGACGACGTGCTGTTCACCTTCAACCGCATGATCAACAAGGACGATCCGTTCCGTAAGGCGTATCCGACCGAGTTCCCGTACTTCACCGACATGGGGATGGACACCAACATCACCCATATCGATAAAGTCGACGACCACACCGTCAAGTTCACCCTCAAGGACGTCGATGCCGCGTTCATCCAGAACATGGCCATGAGCTTCGCCTCGATCCAGTCCGCCGAATACGCCGCCCAGTTGCTCAAGGAAGGCAAGGCTCCCGACATCAACCAGAAGCCCGTCGGCACTGGTCCGTTCGTGTTCAAGAGCTACCAGAAAGACTCCAACATCCGCTACACCGGGAACAAGGACTACTGGAAGCCTGACGACGTGAAGATCGACAACCTGATCTTCGCCATCACCACCGATCCGTCGGTGCGCATGCAGAAACTCAAGAAAAACGAATGCCAGATCACCCTCTTCCCGCGCCCGGCCGACCTCAAGGCCCTGAAGGAAGACAAGGCCCTGAAGATGCCCGACCAAGCGGGCTTCAACCTGGGTTACATCGCCTATAACGTGATGGACAAGATCAAGGGCAGCAACGAGCCGAACGTGCTGGCTGACCTGAAAGTCCGCCAGGCATTGGACATGGCGGTCAACAAGCCGCAGATCATCGACTCGGTCTACCAAGGCGCCGGCCAGCTGGCGGTCAACGCCATGCCGCCAACCCAGTGGTCCTACGACACCACCATCAAGGACGCCAAGTACGACCCTGAGAAAGCCAAGGCGCTGCTCAAGGAAGCCGGCGTCAAGGAAGGCACCAACATTACCCTGTGGGCTATGCCGGTGCAGCGTCCGTACAACCCGAACGCCAAGTTGATGGCTGAAATGCTGCAGTCCGACTGGAAGAAGATCGGCCTGAACGTCAACATCGTCAGCTACGAATGGGGCGAGTACATCAAGCGTTCCAAAGGCGGCGAGAACCAGGCGATGATCATTGGCTGGAGCGGCGACAACGGTGACCCGGACAACTGGCTCAACGTGCTGTTCGGCTGCGACTCGCTGTCCGGCAACAACTTCTCCAAATGGTGCGACAAGAAATTCGACGGTCTGGTCAAGGAAGCCAAGCGCACCACCGATCAGGCCAAGCGCACCGAACTGTACAAACAGGCACAACACGTCCTCAAGGATGCCGTGCCAATGACACCTATCGCTCACTCGACGGTGTATCAACCCATGCGCGCCAACGTGCAGGACTTCAAGATCAGCCCATTTGGCTTGAACTCCTTCTACGGCGTCAGCGTCAGCAACTGAGGTATGCAACGGCGGCGTCTCCTGACGGCGCCGTTGTTTTATCAGCCAAGACCCAGGAAATCGCCTACCTCCAAAAACATCTGCGCATTACGGCAGCTGCTTGAGGACGTATCGCTCTTTCTCACAAGTCTTTCAGACGTTACGCATTGACTGCCAAATCCACGGCCGTACCGTTGGAATCTGGCAGACCTGCTGACCCTGTGGCATTGCTGCACGCAATGGAATGAACTCAGTGCCCCGGACCTGTTCCCGGATGGACGCCGGTTCACTGTTTAACACCCCGAACGAAAGAGGGAGCGTCATGCGCCATACCCTGGTTTTTTCTGCGTTGCTGAGTACCGGCCTGCTGGCCGCGACATCCGTGGCCCAAGCCGCCGCTGGCGGTAGCCTGGTGTTCTGCTCCGAAGGCAGCCCCGCCGGCTTCGACACGGCGCAATACACGACCGCCACCGATAACGATGCCGCCGAGCCGCTGTACAACCGCCTGGTCGAGTTTGAAAAGGGCGCGACCAATGTCGTACCGGGTCTCGCGACAAGTTGGGAGATTTCCGAAGACGGCCTGAAATACACCTTCCACCTGCGCGAAGGGGTGAAATTCCATAGCACCGACTACTTCACGCCGACCCGGGACTTCAACGCCGACGATGTGCTGTTCACCTTCAACCGCATGCTCGATCCGCAGCATCCGTTCCGCAAGGCCTACGCCACCGAATTCCCGTACTTCAACGGCATGAGCCTGAACAAGAACATCGCCAAGGTGGAGAAGACCGGACCGCTGACCGTGGTCATGACCCTCAACAGTGTCGATGCCGCGTTCATCCAGAACATCGCCATGAGCTTCGCCGCGATCCTGTCGGCCGAATATGCCGAGCAGTTGCTCAAGAGCGGCAAGCCGAGCGACATCAATCAGAAACCCATCGGCACCGGCCCGTTCGAGTTCAAGAGCTACCAGAAGGACTCCAACATCCGTTACGTCGCCAACACCCATTATTGGGCGCCGGAGCGGGTCAAGCTGAAGAACCTGATCTTCTCGATCAACACCGACGCCTCCGTGCGAGTACAGAAGCTCAAAGCCAACGAGTGCCAGATTACCCTGCATCCGCGCCCGGCCGATGTACCCGCATTGAAGAACGATCCCAAGCTGCAGTTAATCGAGAAGCCTGGTTTCAACCTCGGCTACATCGCCTATAACACCCGCCACAAACCGTTCGACCAGGTCGAAGTGCGCCGTGCGCTGGACATGGCAGTGAACAAACAGGCCATCCTCAACGCCGTGTACCAGGGCGCGGGGCAACTGGCGGTCAACGCCATGCCACCGACCCAGTGGTCCTACGACGACACGATCAAGGACGCTGCCTACGATCCGGAAAAAGCCAAGGAGTTGCTCAAGGCCGCCGGGGTCAAGGAAGGCACCGAAATCACCCTCTGGGCCATGCCCGTACAACGCCCGTACAACCCCAACGCCAAGCTGATGGCCGAAATGCTCCAGGCCGACTGGGCCAAGATCGGTTTGAAAGTAAAGATCGTCAGCTACGAATGGGGCGAGTACATCAAGCGCACCAAGAACGGTGAGCACGACATCAGCCTGATCGGCTGGACCGGCGACAACGGTGACCCGGACAACTGGCTGGGCACGCTGTACAGCTGCGACGCCATTGGTGGCAACAACTACTCCATGTGGTGCGACCAGGATTACGACAAGCTGATCAAGCAGGCCAAGGTCGTCACCGACCGCGACCAGCGCACCGTGCTCTACAAACAGGCCCAGCAGTTGCTCAAGCAGCAAGTGCCGATCACCCCTGTCGCCCACTCGACGGTCAACCAGCCGCTGAGTGCCAAAGTCGAAGGATTCAAGGTCAGCCCATTCGGCCGCAACGTGTTCTCGGGCGTCAGCCTGACCCCATAACCGATTAGTCCTACAGCGAGGGCCCTTACGGGCCTTCACGTAGACGTCTTGCCGTAATTTGCCGATCAGGCCCACTGCAAACGTTTGCGAGCTGTAGCCAGTAGTAAAAACCGATAGCCGTATCACCAAAAAAGACCGGCATTAAAAAGAAAGAAAAAGGAGCGTTACCCATGAAATTGAGCAGCACCGCGTTACTGGCCCTGGCCATCAGCAGCGTTACCGCGACAGCTTATGCTGAGTCGCAAAGCCAAGCGGTTACTCCGGTGACCCTCAAGACCACCAGCGCACAAAGCGAAGCCAAGGGTTTTGTGGAAGGCCAATCGGTGACCGGTTCGACCCGTAACTGGTACGCCAACGAGCAATTCAAGCGTGGTGCGAAACTCTCTTACCGCCAGAACGGCGAAACACGCCAGACCGACCGCCGTATCAACTGGCTGCAAGGTACCATCATCAAATATAACTCCGGCTTCACTGAAGGCACTGTTGGCTTCAGCACCGAAGTCGCTGCCTACAACGCTATTGCTCTGGAGCGCGACCGCAAGAACCTGGCATCTGGTAACGGCGGAGCACCCATTCCAGGCGTCGGTGGTCGAGGCAACAACCGCACCCTGACCGAGAACGGCGGTGACGCTCAGGACCAATGGAGCAAGTTGGGCCTGGCTAATGTCAAAGCGCGTATTTCCAACACCACGCTGACCGCTGGTCGCCAGAACTTCAGTAGCCCCATGGTCGACGTGATCGGCAACCGGGCACTGCCTTCCAGCTTCCAAGGTGTGAGTCTGCATAGCGAAGAACTCGAGAACCTATCGTTTGATTTGGCCACGTTCGACAGGAACTCTCCTCGTACCGAGGAAAGCCAGCGTAAATTCCGCGCTGAATATGCTGACCATCTTGTCGAAATCGATCATGTTTATACGGCCGGTATCAGCTATCAGCCGTTAGCTAGTTTGACCACCAGCTTGTGGGCCACTCAGGCCGAAGACATGTGGAATCAATACTACTTTGGCGCCACTCACGTCTTGGGTGACAGCTCAGTACTGAGCCTGACCACAGGCCTGAACTACTACAAGACCGTGGACGAGGGTAAAGCCGTACTGGGCGACATCGACAATGACACTTACTCCCTGTCATTCGGCCTGGCCCATCAGGCCCATAGCCTGACGTTCTCCTATCAGGAAGTGAACGGTAACGAGTACTTCGACTACCTGCATGAAACCAACGGCATCTACCTGGCCAACTCCCTGCTGTCGGACTTCAACGGACCGAACGAGAAATCTTTCCAGATTGCCTATGGCCTAAACATGGCTGAGTACGGGGTACCGGGCCTGAAGTTCAACATTTACCAGGCTCGCGGTTGGGGTATCGACGGTACACACTATAAGGGCGGCGAATACGCCAGCGTGCAGTCGATGGACGGTGAGCACCACTACGAATACGGCATCGGTGCATCCTATGCCGTCCAGAGCGGCCCGCTGAAAGCCACCGCGATCCGCGCGACCTACACCGCGCACCGCGCCAGTGAAAACCAGGCAGACGGCAGCCTCAACGAGTTCCGTCTCGTCACCACCATCCCGTTCAACATTCTGTAAACCCTGCGCCGGACGGTCGACTCACGAGGTCGGCCGTCCGGCTTTTGCCGTTTCACCGATTGCAGAGGATATGACGATGAACATGATCCCCCTACGCGCAGCCCTCGCCGCTGCGCTGCTGAGTGTCGCCGTTGGCGCCACGGCCAAACCCCTGGTGGTTTGCACAGAAGCCAGCCCGGAAGGCTTCGACATGGTCCAGTACACGACTGCAGTCACTGCCGACGCCGTGGCGGAAACCATTTTCAATCGCCTGGTCGATTTCAAGCCCGGCACCACCGAAGTGATTCCAGGCCTGGCCGAGTCCTGGGACATCAGCGACGATGGCCTGACGTACACGTTCCACCTGCGCAACGGCGTCAAGTTCCACACCACCGAATACTTCAAGCCGACCCGCGACATGAACGCCGACGATGTGGTCTGGAGCTTCCAGCGCCAGCTGGACCCGAATCATCCGTGGCACAAACTGTCGAGCGTGGGCTTCCCCTACTTTGAAAGCATGGGCTTCAAAGAACTGTTGAAAAGCGTCGAGAAAGTCGACGAACACACGGTCAAGTTCACCCTGACCCGCCGCGAAGCGCCATTCCTGGCCGACGTCGCCATGGCCTTCTCCTCGATCTACCCGGCCGAATACGCCGACCAGTTGCTCAAGGCCAACAAGGCCGGCGACCTCAACAGCAAGCCGGTCGGCACCGGGCCGTTCATCTTCCAGCGCTACAACAAGGACGCCCAGGTTCGCTTCAAGGCCAACCCGGACTACTTCCGCGGCAAGCCGCCGGCCGATGCACTGGTACTGGCCATCGCCACCGACAACAACGTGCGCCTGCAGAAGCTCAAGGCCAATGAGTGCCAGGTCGCGCTGTACCCCAAGCCCGATGACATCCCGAGCATCAAGAAAGACGCCAACCTGAAAGTCGATGAACTGGACGCCATGACCGTGTCCTACGTCGCCCTGAACACCCAGCACAAATACATGAGCGATGTGCGGGTGCGCAAAGCCATCGACATCGCCTTCGACAAGGAAGCCTACGTCAACGCGCTGTTCGGCAAGGGCAACGCCACCGTCGCGGTCAACCCCTACCCACCGACGCTGCTGGGCTTCAATCACGAGTTGAAGAACCCGCCGCGGGACCTGGACAAGGCCCGCCAACTGCTCAAGGAAGCCGGCGTGCCGGAGGGCACCGTGTTCACTCTGTTCACCCGCAACGGCGGCGGCCCGACCAACCCCAACCCGATGCTCGGCGCGCAGATGATGCAGGCTGACCTGGCGAAAGTCGGGATCAAGGTCGACATCCGCGTCATGGAATGGGGCGAAATGCTCAAGCGCGCGAAAAACGGCGAGCACGACATGGTCTCCGCCGGATGGGCGGGCGATAACGGCGACCCGGATAACTTCCTGACGCCTATGCTCAGTTGCGAGGCGGCCAAGAACGGCGAAAACTACGCCCGCTGGTGCAACGAGAAATTCCAGGCGCTGATCGACCAGGCCCGCGCCACAGTGAACCCCGAGGAGCGCATCAAGCTCTATGAACAGGCCCAGGTGATTTTTAACCAGGACCAGCCATGGATCAGCATGGCCCACACCCGGATGTTCACGGCAATGCGCAAGAACGTAGAGGGCTACGCCATTAGCCCGCTCACCACCAACAACTTCGCCACTACCCAGGTGAAGTAGATAAGAAAGCGTCCGGTATTCCCTGATCAAAGGGGTGCCGGACATGCCTAACCGGCTGATGAGGTACACCTGAAGATGTTTAGTTTTATTGCCCGCCGACTGGGATTACTGATCCCCACGTTCTTCGGCATCACCTTGCTGACTTTCGCGTTGATTCGCATGATCCCCGGCGACCCCGTGGAAGTGATGATGGGCGAACGTCGGGTCGATCCCGAAATGCATGCTCAGGCAATGGAACGCCTTGGCCTCAACAAGCCGCTGTACGCCCAGTACCTGGACTACATCGGCAAACTGGCCCACGGTGATCTCGGCGAATCGCTGCGCACCCGCGAAAGCGTCTGGACCGAGTTCAGCTCCCTGTTTCCCGCGACCCTGGAACTGTCCATGGCCGCCCTGTTGTTCGCCGGTATCCTGGGCCTGCTGGCCGGGGTGATCGCGGCACTCAAGCGAGGGTCCCTGTTCGACCATGGGGTGATGGGCGTCTCCCTCGCGGGGTATTCGATGCCGATCTTCTGGTGGGGCCTGATCCTGATCATGTTCTTCTCTGTGTCCCTGGGCTGGACCCCGGTGTCGGGACGCATCGACCTGCTCTACGACATCGAGCCGAAAACCGGCTTCATGCTGATCGACACCTTGCTCGCCGATGAACCGGGCGCGTTCCTCGACGCGCTGCACCACCTGATCCTGCCGGCCATCGTGCTGGGCACCATCCCATTGGCGGTGATCGCCCGCATGACCCGCTCTTCGATGCTCGAAGTGCTGCGCGAAGACTACATCCGCACCGCCCGGGCGAAGGGTCTGTCGCCGGCGCGCGTGGTGTTCGTCCACGGCCTGCGCAACGCGCTGATCCCGGTACTGACCGTGGTCGGCCTGCAGGTCGGCACGTTGCTGGCCGGTGCGGTCCTGACCGAAACGATCTTCTCCTGGCCGGGCATCGGCAAGTGGTTGATCGAGGCCATCGGCGCCCGGGACTACCCTGTGGTGCAGAACGGCATCCTGTTAATCGCCTGCCTGGTGATTCTGGTCAACTTCGTCGTGGACATCCTCTACGGCTTTGCCAACCCACGCATCCGTCACCAGCGCTGAGATCAAATCCATGAGTACTCCAACTCCTTCGGTAGCAGTCGATCAAAGCCTGCTGTATCCGTCCCCGTACAAAGAATTCTGGCAGGCGTTTTCCCGTAACAAGGGCGCCGTGGCCGGGTTGATGTTCATGATCCTGGTGGTGTTCTGCGCGATCTTCGCCCCGTGGGTCGCCCCCCATGATCCGAGCGAGCAGTACCGCGACTTCCTGCTGACGCCGCCGGCCTGGCTCGAAGGCGGACAGATCCAGTTCCTGCTGGGCACCGATGAACTGGGCCGCGACCTGCTGTCACGGCTGATCCAGGGTTCGCGCCTGTCGCTGCTGATCGGCTTGTCGTCGGTAGTGATGTCGCTGATCCCGGGCATCCTGCTGGGCCTGTTCGCCGGGTTCTTCCCGCGCATCCTCGGCCCGACCATCATGCGCCTGATGGACATCATGCTGGCCCTGCCTTCGCTGCTGCTGGCCGTGGCGATCGTCGCCATCCTCGGCCCAGGCCTGATCAACACCGTGATCGCCATCGCCATCGTGTCGCTGCCGTCGTACGTGCGCCTGACCCGCGCCGCCGTCATGGGCGAACTGAACCGCGACTACGTGACCGCCGCCCGCCTGGCCGGTGCCGGTCTGCCGCGCCTGATGTTCATCACCGTGCTGCCCAATTGCATGGCACCGCTGATCGTGCAGGCGACCCTGAGCTTTTCCTCGGCCATCCTCGACGCCGCCGCCCTGGGCTTCCTCGGCCTGGGCGTCCAGCCGCCGACTCCGGAGTGGGGCACCATGCTGGCCTCGGCCCGGGACTACATCGAACGCGCCTGGTGGGTCGTGAGCCTGCCCGGTTTGACCATTTTGCTCAGCGTGCTGGCAATCAACCTGATGGGCGACGGCCTGCGCGATGCGCTGGACCCGAAACTCAAGAATGCCGCCTGAGGAGATTCCCATGTCACTGCTAGAAATCAAGAATCTCAACGTCCGCTTCGGCGACGCCAACGCCGTTCCGGTGGTCGATGGCCTGGACCTGAGCGTGGAAAAAGGCGAAGTGCTGGCCATCGTTGGCGAGTCGGGCTCGGGTAAATCCGTGACCATGATGGCGCTGATGGGCCTGATCGAGCACCCCGGCATCGTGACCGCCGATGCGCTGAACTTCGATGGCAAGAACATGCTCAAGCTGAGCGCCCGCCAGCGCCGGCAGATCGTCGGCAAGGACCTGGCGATGGTTTTCCAGGACCCGATGACCGCGCTCAACCCCAGCTACACCGTGGGTTTCCAAATCGAAGAAGTGCTGCGCCTGCACCTGAAGATGTCCGGCAAGGCCGCCCGCAAGCGCGCCATCGAACTGCTGGAAAAAGTCGAGATCCCGGGCGCCGCCAGCCGCATGGACGCCTACCCCCATCAGCTGTCCGGCGGCATGAGCCAGCGCGTGGCGATTGCCATGGCCATTGCTGGCGAGCCGAAGCTGCTGATCGCCGACGAACCGACCACCGCTCTGGACGTGACCATCCAGGCGCAGATCATGGACCTGCTGCTGGCCCTGCAAAAAGAACAGGAAATGGGCCTGGTGCTGATCACCCACGACCTCGCCGTGGTGGCCGAAACCGCCCAGCGCGTCTGCGTGATGTACGCCGGTCAAGCCGTGGAAGTGGGCAAGGTGCCGGAGTTGTTCGACATTCCGGCCCACCCCTACAGCGAAGCATTGTTGGCGGCGATTCCAGAGCACAGCATGGGCGCCGAACGCCTGGCGACCTTGCCGGGCATCGTTCCCGGTCGCTATGACCGTCCACAAGGCTGCCTGCTATCGCCACGCTGCCCCTACGTGCAGGACAACTGCCGTCAACAGCGCCCCGCCCTTGACCCGAAAACCAACAGCCTCGCCCGCTGCTTCTACCCGTTGAACCAGGAGGTGGCGTGATGGCCGTCGTACTTACCGCCCGTGACCTGACCCGTCATTACGAAGTGTCCCGTGGCATGTTCAAGGGCCACGCCACCGTGCGCGCCCTCAACGGTGTGTCGTTCGAACTCGAGGCCGGCAAGACCCTGGCCGTGGTGGGCGAATCCGGTTGCGGCAAGTCCACCCTCGCCCGGGCCCTGACCCTGATCGAAGAGCCGTCCTCCGGCTCATTGAAAATCGCCGGGCAGGAGGTGGCCGGCGCCAACAAGGCCGAACGCAAGCAGTTGCGCAAAGACGTGCAGATGGTGTTCCAGAGCCCTTACGCGTCCCTCAACCCGCGGCAGAAAATCGGCGATCAATTGGCCGAGCCATTGCTGATCAACACCAACCTGTCGGCCACCGAGCGGCGGGAAAAAGTCCAGGCGATGATGAAGCAGGTGGGCTTGCGCCCCGAGCATTATCAGCGCTATCCGCACATGTTCTCCGGCGGCCAGCGCCAGCGCATCGCACTGGCCCGTGCCATGATGCTGCAACCCAAGGTGCTGGTGGCGGACGAACCGACATCGGCGCTGGACGTGTCGATTCAGGCCCAGGTACTCAACCTGTTCATGGATCTGCAGCAGGAGTTCAACACCGCCTACGTGTTCATTTCCCACAACCTGGCGGTGGTGCAACACGTCGCCGACGATGTGATGGTGATGTACCTCGGCCGTCCGGTGGAGATGGGCCCCAACGAGTCGATCTACAGCCGCCCGTTGCATCCGTACACCCAAGCGCTGCTGTCAGCCACACCGACCATCCACCCGGACCCGAACAAGCCGAAGATCAAGATCGTCGGCGAACTGCCCAACCCGCTCAACCCGCCTCCCGGATGCGCCTTCCACAAGCGCTGTCCGTATGCCACCGAGCGTTGCAAGACCGAAGAGCCGGCCCTGCGGCCACTCGATAATCGGTTGGTAGCATGCCACTACGCCGAGCAATTCCTCGACGGTGCGGCATAACGATTCAGGCACGATCCACTGACCCCGTGGCGAGGAAGCTCGCTCCCTCGCCACGGTCTTCAACTAGTCATTCTGGAGGCTACGTCTGGCTGTCGCCTTCGTCGCCCTCATCCCCATCGTCGGTGTCGGGCTGGTCTATCGTCGAGTCGTCATCGTCCTGATCCCCCGGTTGTGTTTCGGCCGCAGCAAACATCATTGCCCCCTGCCCCCCTTGCCCGCTCGAGGCATGTTGCTCGTGGTCGACGCACTCGGCCCATACAGCGCCGGATCCCAGGGACAACATCACCAACACCTTCAGCAACAACATCACGCGTAGAAACCTATTCATAGCCGATTCCTCTTTCCTGAATAAAGCCGGGACCCCACGGCGTTCAGGAAATCTAATCCCGAACAGGCTGGCTCGTAAGACTAGGACGCAGAATCAGGGGCAGAAATGCCGCTTGGGGACAGACCGCTTTCGAATAGACCTTATTCAAAATTGTCATAATCATCCCGCCGTGGGAGCCGAGCTTGCTCGCGATGGCGGTCTGTCTGCCAACTCAATGCCGAATGAGCTGCCGCCATCGCGAGCAGGCTCGCTCCCACAGGGTTTGGCGTCGTACACAAATATCCTCTCTATCAGCAGTTCCACTGTGGGAGCAGCGCCGCAACGAGGAGGTATAAAAAAGCCCCGCAGCTTTCGCAACGGGGCTTGGGTCTTGCGGCTCAGCGCTTAGTGATGCTCACGGGTCGCGCGGAACTTCACGTCCGGCCAGCGCTCTTCCATCAGCGCCAGGTTGACCCGGGTCGGGGCCAGGTAGGTCAGGTGACCACCACCGTCCAGCGCCAGGTTTTCCACCGCCTTGTTGGTGAATTCCTCAAGCTTCTTCTTGTCGCTGCACTCAATCCAGCGAGCCGAGTACACGGTGATCGGCTCATAGGAGCACTCGACCTTGTATTCCTCCTTCAAGCGGCTGGCGACCACATCGAACTGCAGCACGCCGACCGCGCCGAGGATGATGTCGTTGCTGCGCTCCGGGAAGAACACCTGGGTAGCGCCCTCTTCGGCCAGTTGCTGCAGGCCCTGGCGCAGTTGCTTGGACTTGAGCGGATCCTTCAGGCGTACGCGGCGGAACAGTTCCGGGGCGAAGTGCGGGATGCCGGTGAAACCCAGGACTTCGCCTTCGGTGAAGGTGTCGCCGATCTGGATCGTGCCGTGGTTGTGCAGGCCGATGATGTCACCGGCGAAAGCCTCTTCCAGCTGTTCGCGCTCCGAGGAGAAGAAGGTCAGGGCGTCGCCGATGCGCACGTCCTTGCCAGTGCGCACATGGCGCATCTTCATGCCTTTTTCGTATTTGCCGGAGCAGATGCGCATGAACGCGATACGGTCGCGGTGCTTGGGGTCCATGTTCGCCTGGATCTTGAAGATGAAGCCCGAGAACTTCTCTTCCACCGGCTCCACGGTGCGCTCGTTGGCGACCCGGGGCAGCGGACGCGGCGCCCAGTCGACCACGGCGTCGAGCACGTGATCCACACCGAAGTTGCCCAGCGCGGTCCCGAAGAACACCGGGGTCATCTGCCCATCAATGAACGCCTGCTGGTCGAATTCATGACAGGCACCCTGCACCAGCTCCAACTGCTCGACGAAACGTTCGTACTCGTCGCCCAGGTGTGCGCGCGCTTCGTCGGAGTCCAGCCGTTCGATGATCTTGGTTTCAGTGCGCTCATGACCATGACCGGCGGTGTAGACAATGATGTAGTCATCAGCCAGGTGGTACACGCCCTTGAAATCGCGATAACAGCCGATCGGCCAGGTGATCGGCGCAGCCTTGATCTTCAGGACCGCTTCGATCTCGTCGAGCAGTTCGATCGGGTCACGAATGTCCCGGTCGAGTTTGTTGATGAAGCTGACGATCGGCGTGTCCCGCAGGCGGCAGACTTCCATCAGCGCGATGGTCCGCGGCTCGACACCTTTACCGCCGTCGAGCACCATCAGCGCCGAGTCCACCGCGGTCAGGGTGCGGTAGGTGTCTTCGGAGAAGTCTTCGTGGCCCGGGGTGTCGAGCAGGTTGATCATGTGTTCGCGATACGGGAACTGCATGACCGACGTGGTAATGGAAATACCCCGCTGCTTTTCCATCTCCATCCAGTCGGAGGTGGCATGGCGGTCGGACTTGCGGGACTTCACCGTACCGGCAACCGCAATCGCCTTGCCCATCAGCAGGAGCTTCTCGGTGATGGTGGTCTTACCGGCATCGGGGTGGGAAATAATGGCGAAAGTGCGGCGTTTCGCGACTTCGGCGGCCTGTTTGGTCATGGGAAATCGCCTGGCAGGTGATTCAAAAAAGGGCGGCGATTATAGCTCAACTTGTGCCAGGAACCGAACCGTTGAGCACATCGAAGATGGCCAGAAGCTTCCTGACAGGGGAACCTTTTGCCTCGTGGAGACGTCCACCCCCCTGCTGCATTTATTCGTCAGGGGCTGAAAAATCAGCAAGTTAGCCTGACGAGGCTGCGCTCATGGCTCGATCCATATGCTGGTTTACCGGCATCGAAAAGAGCTGCTTCTCGCGAACGTTTTCCCGGCAAACCCATGGGTCTGCCGCCCGGGGAAGCGTGCGCCGACTGAAAGACAAAGGAGTCCGCCTGTGGCTATCCGCTATGGCAAAGGGCTGACAGGAGGCGTGGTCGTCGTCGCGCTCCTGGCCCTGTTGGTCCACTGGATCGGCATCGATACGATCCGACATTATCGCGACGACCTGTTGTTCTACCTGCAAGCCCACCTGATGCTGGTACTGGTTTCCATGCTGGCAGCCCTGATCCTGGGCATCCCCGCCGGTATCGCCTTAAGCCGCCCCGGCATGGTCGGGCGCGCCGAGCGCTTCATGCAAGTCTTCAACATCGGCAACACCGTGCCGCCCCTGGCCGTACTGGCCATCGCCCTGGGTGTCCTGGGGATCGGCAGCGGGCCGGCCATCTTCGCCCTGTTCCTCGCCTCGCTGCTGCCCATCGTGCGCAACACCTATGAAGGTCTGAAAAACGTCCAGGGTTCTCTCAAGGAAGCCGCCACCGGCATCGGCATGACCCCGCGCCAGGTGCTGTGGAAAGTCGAACTGCCCAACGCCGTGCCGATCATCGTCGGTGGCGTGCGGGTCGCCCTGGCGATCAACGTCGGCACCGCGCCGCTGGCCTTCCTGATCGGTGCCAACAGCCTTGGCAGCCTGATCTTCCCCGGCATCGCCCTGAACAACCAGCCGCAACTGTTGCTCGGCGCCGCCTGCACCGCCCTGCTGGCGTTGTTGCTCGACGGCCTGGTGACACTGGCCAGTCGCCTCTGGCTGGAACGCGGTCTGCGACCGTCATAAAGCCGGCTGGATAAAGGAATCGTTATGAAGAAGTTGAGCTTGATACTGGGCTGCGTGCTGCTGTTCGCCGGATTTGCCCAAGCGGCGGAAAAACCGCTGATCCGCCTCGGGGCCCGGGTCTTCACCGAGCAGACACTGTTGGCGGAAATCACCGCGCAATACCTGCGCAGCAAAGGCTACGACGCGCAGATCACCGGCGGCCTGGGCAGCAACCTGGCCCGCAGCGCCCATGAAACCGGGCAACTGGACCTGCTCTGGGAATACACCGGCGTGTCGCTGGTGGCCTACAACCACGTCACGGAAAAACTCGACAGCGCCCAGTCCTACGCCCGGGTGAAAGCACTCGACGCGAAGAAAGGCCTGGCCTGGCTGGCACCGTCGAAGTTCAGCAACACCTACGCCCTGGCCCTGCCGGAGAAAGTCGCCCGCCAATACCCGCAGATCAGCAACATCAGCCAATTGAACAGCGTGCTGCAGGCCGAAGCGGACAAGAACCATCTGGTGGCCCTGGACACCGAGTTCGCCAACCGCTCCGACGGCCTGGCGGGCATGGTCGAGCAGTACGGCATGAACCTGACCCGCAGGAATATCCGGCAGATGGACGCCGGTCTGGTCTACACCGCCCTGCGCAACGGCCAGGTGTTCGCCGGGCTGGTGTACACCACCGACGGCCGGCTGAACGCCTTCAAGCTGAAATTGCTTGAGGACGACAAGCACTACTTCCCCGACTACACCGCCGCACCGGTGGTGCGCCAGGCGTTCCTCGACGCCCATCCGCAATTGGCCGCGCAGCTCAAGCCGCTGGCCGAGCTGTTCGACGATGAAACCATGCGACAACTCAATGCCCGCGTGGACGTCGACCATGAAAGCCCTTCCGTGGTGGCCGCCGACTTCCTGCGCCAGCACCCCATCAATTGAGGAAAAAGCCATGGAACTGTTGAACGCCTTTTCCCACCTCGACTGGCAGCAGGTGATGCACCTGACCTGGCAGCACATCATGCTGGTGGGCATTGCCGTAAGCCTGGCGATTCTCATCGGCGTGCCGCTGGGCATTTTCATGACCCGCTTCCCGGCGCTCGCCGGCCCATTGCAGGCCAGCGCCACGGTGCTGCTGACAATCCCGTCGATTGCGCTGTTCGGCCTGTTGTTGCCGTTCTATTCCAAATTCGGCCAGGGCCTGGGCCCGATGCCAGCAATCACCGCCGTGTTTCTCTATTCGCTGTTGCCGATCATGCGCAACACCTACCTGGCCCTCACCGGCGTGGAACCGGGCATCCGTGAAGCCGCCCGTGGCATCGGCATGACCTTCGGCCAACGCCTGCGCATGGTCGAGCTGCCCATCGCCGTACCGGTGATCCTCGCCGGCGTGCGCACCGCCGTGGTCATGAACATCGGCGTCATGACCATCGCCGCCACCATCGGCGCCGGTGGCCTGGGCGTGCTCATCCTCGCTTCCATCAGCCGCAGCGACATGTCGATGCTGATCGTCGGCGCCGTGCTGGTCAGCCTCCTGGCCATCTTCGCCGACCTGCTTCTGCAATGGCTGCAACGCTCGCTGACCCCAAAAGGACTATTGAAATGATCGAACTCCAGAACCTCAGCAAGACCTTCAAGAGCAACGGCAAGGATGTGAAAGCCGTGGACTCGGTGAACCTGACCGTCAACGAAGGCGAGATCTGCGTATTCCTCGGGCCGTCTGGCTGTGGCAAGAGCACCACGTTGAAGATGATCAACCGCCTGATCCCGCCCACTTCGGGCAAGGTGCTGATCAACGGCGAAGACACCACCGACCTCGACGAGGTGACCCTGCGCCGCAACATCGGCTATGTGATCCAGCAGATCGGCCTGTTCCCGAACATGACCATCGAGGAAAACATCGTGGTGGTGCCGAAGCTGCTCGGCTGGGACAAACAGAAATGCCACGACCGGGCCCGCGAGCTGATGAGCATGATCAAGCTCGAACCCAAGCAGTACCTGCATCGCTATCCCCGTGAACTGTCGGGCGGCCAGCAGCAACGGATCGGCGTGATCCGCGCCCTGGCGGCAGACGCGCCGTTGTTGCTGATGGACGAACCCTTCGGCGCGGTGGACCCGATCAACCGCGAGATGATCCAGAACGAGTTCTTCGACATGCAGCGGGCGCTGAACAAGACCGTGATCATGGTCAGCCACGACATCGACGAAGCCATCAAGCTGGGGGACAAGATCGCGATCTTCCGTGCCGGCAAGCTGGTCCAGTGCGACCACCCGGACACGCTACTGGCACACCCGGCCGACGACTTCGTCAGCAACTTCGTCGGCCAGGACAGCACGCTCAAGCGTCTGCTGCTGGTCAAGGCCGAGGACGCGGCCGACAACGCGCCTTCGGTCAGCCCGGAAACCCCGGTGGCCGAGGCGCTGGAATTGATGGACGAGCATGACCGTCGCTACGTGGTGGTCACCTGTGCCGAGAACAAGGCCCTGGGCTATGTGCGCCGTCGCGACCTGCACCGCCAGACCGGCACCTGCGCGCAATTCCTGCGGGAGTTCAATGCCACGGCCGCCTATGACGAGCATTTGCGGATCCTGCTGTCGCGCATGTACGAGTTCAACCGCTCGTGGCTGCCGGTGATGGACGCCGAACGGGTCTTCCTCGGCGAGGTGACCCAGGAATCCATCGCTGAATACCTGAGTTCCGGCAAGTCCCGTGGCGGCAAGACCAGCATCGTCTCGCCGGCCGAGACCGCGCAGGCTTAATTGCCCACAAACCCTGTGGGAGCCAAGCTTGCTCGCGATAGCGGCGGCACAGCCAGCACTGCCGCCAACTGACCCACCGCCATCGCGAGCAAGCTCAGCTCCCACAGGGTTGCGGGTTTATCATCGCAATCGTCTGCCCCCAGAACGCCTCGTTAACTCATCCAAGGGGAACATCAATCCGTCACACAGGTCGGTTACATCAGGAGCTGTCGCGGACCGCACGACGGATGTGTGCAAAAACGCGACATTTTTAGTTGATCTCAGGCCCCTCACGCCCTAAAGTTCGCGCCGAACGTCCATGCTGGAAACGATCCATCCGGCTCAAGTACTGACGACGAGACAGCAAGGCCAAGGGCACCACGCAGCCCATGGCCTTTTTGCTTTCGGCGACATGCCTTGGGAAGTAGGCGAACCAAAGTGGGGATACGGAGGACGTTCACGGGGGCAGCTTGCCCTCAAACCCATTGATCCTGATGTTTGCCAGTAGGAGTCCCAACGTATGTCGATCCAGGTCGAAGATTATTTCGCGCGCGAAACCTTTCAGAAAATGAAGGCGTTCGCCGACAAGCAGGAAACCCCGTTCGTGGTGATCGACACCGCGATGATCTCCCAGGCCTACGACGACCTGCGCGCAGGTTTCGAGTTCGCCAAGGTCTACTACGCCGTGAAGGCCAACCCGGCGGTGGAGATCATCGACCTGCTCAAGGAAAAAGGCTCGAACTTCGACATCGCCTCGATCTATGAGCTGGACAAGGTCCTGAGCCGGGGCGTTACCCCCGACCAGATCAGCTACGGCAACACCATCAAGAAGTCCCGGGACATCCGCTACTTCTACGAAAAAGGCGTGCGCCTGTACGCCACCGACTCCGAAGCCGACCTGCGCAACATCGCCAAGGCAGCGCCGGGCTCGAAAGTCTATGTACGTATCCTGACCGAAGGTTCGACCACCGCTGACTGGCCCCTGTCGCGCAAATTCGGCTGCCAGACCGACATGGCCATGGACCTGCTGATCCTGGCCCGTGACCTGGGCCTGGTGCCATACGGCATCTCGTTCCACGTTGGCTCGCAACAGCGCGACATCAGCGTCTGGGACGCCGCCATTGCCAAGGTCAAGGTGATCTTCGAGCGTCTCAAGGAAGAAGACGGCATCGAGTTGAAACTGATCAACATGGGCGGCGGTTTCCCGGCCAACTACATCACCCGCACCAACAGCCTGGAAACCTACGCCGAGGAAATCATCCGTTTCCTCAAGGAAGACTTCGGCGACGACCTGCCGGAAATCATCCTCGAGCCGGGCCGTTCGCTGATTGCCAACGCCGGTATCCTGGTCAGCGAAGTGGTGCTGGTCGCCCGTAAATCCCGTACCGCCGTCGAGCGTTGGGTCTACACCGACGTGGGCAAGTTCTCCGGCCTGATCGAAACCATGGACGAAGCCATCAAGTTCCCGATCTGGACCGAGAAGAAAGGCGAGATGGAAGAAGTGGTCATCGCCGGCCCGACCTGCGACAGCGCCGACATCATGTACGAGAACTACAAGTACGGCCTGCCACTGAACCTGGCCATCGGTGATCGTCTGTACTGGCTGTCGACCGGCGCCTACACCACCAGCTACAGCGCCGTGGAATTCAATGGTTTCCCACCGCTGAAGTCGTTCTACGTATAACGCAACCTGTCGATAGAAAGGTCCATGCAGCATGCATGGACCTTTTTTATTTGCGCAGCCAGCTCTCGAAATCCTCCAGCAGCGCCATGCATTGACCTAGCGCTTTCATGGCAGCGCTCAAGGTCGAGTTCAGTTCTCCCAACCGCACTGCGTAGCTTGCGCGCCTGAGTGTCAGGACCACGTCCTCCATACGCTGATATAAATCCTGCGCCAACAAGCCCATCTGTCCGTTCAGGTTCTTGAATGCCTTGAACAGCAGGGCAATGTCGGCCTTGTATTCCATCGCCCTGATCGAAGCGTCCCGAGAGGAATAAACCAGGTTCCAGGCGGGTGTGGTAATCGCCTCTTGAAATAACATCTGCGCCACGCTCGGTTGGAGGTGGCAACGACAAGCGCGGTGATCCATGGCGCTGGTGAACGCCGGGTTCAACCCGAGCGACTCTCGATACAGTTCATCGAAACGAAACACCCACTGCCTGATCGCGCTTCTATGGTTGATAAAGCGCAAGTGAAGCTCATGAGTCAGGTCCTCGACCTTCGTCGGAGGAGCCAGCAACCATCGCGCTGAACGGGACAAACTGAACAGTCTGAAATCCACGTGTTCAATCGCTTCCCTTCTGGAGAACCGTGCGGTGATGTCGAGTGCATCCCGGCTGAAAACCGCCAGTACATCCACATCCTTTTTCAAGGACATTTTGAGCTCATTGACGTAGCGCCAGAGCGCCGATAGATACTGTCCGTTGAAGAGTGCGTTGTTCCATCTTGAATCCATCGCCAACACGGATGGCTGATGGCCCGCACTTCGACGCCGTTCAAAAGCGCCCGAGATGTTATCCAGGATCGAGCGCAGGGAAACCAGGAAGTGGGCGTAGCGCTCCAGGGTCTTTCGCTGCGCTCCCGTCCATGCATAGCCAAGTTGATCCATAGGCTGTCCTTGGCGATGGCAGACATGGGTCCACCATCGCTTCATTAATGGAAATGTCCATTGCGGTCAGGAAGACTCCGCCCCGATGCGTGGGTTAATCACGGAGGGGGCGCAAATGGTTGATCATGCCTGGGATAAGATCACATGCGCTGCGCACGCGCGCCTCGACAGGTTGCGACTTCTGCGGCTCGAAAGCCCCTGCGAACTGTTCAAACGCAGCCACGATATTCAGGAACTCCTTAAGAAAATTCCCACGTCCACTGTTCAATGCGTCAAGCGTCTGGACCAGTTCAACTTTGTCCTGGATCAGGGCGATGTCCCTGGTATACGCCTCTGCCTCCAGGCGCAGTTGTCTGGCCCGTTCCTCAAGTCGGTTGTACCCGGCAACCATGTTGAGATAGGAAATGGTTTCGGCGATGCCGGAGAGCGTTTTCTTCAGCGTGTCCATGGCCAACATCGCAATTTGCACCTGAGGAGGTGCCATGCCCATCGCCATCAGATTATCCAAGGTCAATTGGGCCTGCTGACCGATTTTTTCCACGCCGGCTCTTCCAATCAACTCAATCGCATCGGCAACCGATTTCATCTGCGCATCCAATTCGACTCGCTTGGCCTCGACCTTGTTTTTTTGCGCCTCCGCAAACGCCCGGTCTTGCTCCAGTGTGGCGATCCATTGCGCCGAGGCGCTCTTGTCATAGCGGGCACCCAAATCGACTTGGAGTGCTTTCAATTCGCGGGTCTGCTGCGCGACGGCAACGAACACCTCTTGAAGCTCATCTTCCATTTCCCTGGAAATTTCAAGTTGCTCATTCCTGTCATGGGCGTTTTCAAAATCCTCCTGAATCTGCTTGAGGTTGCCGAGCGCCCGGTCCAATACATACATCGTTGTCTGCGCACGGCTGCGCAAGCCAAACGTCGTACTGTCGATCACAAGCGCCAGGCCGGTCATTCTCTCTACCACACCCGGCAGATAAGCGTGCCGCTGAAACAACATCTGTGCCCGAACGCTGGAGTTCTGAACGCTCGAGTTATGACCGCGTAACGCCATCACCTCAAAAGCCGGATAATCGGCAACCCTCAACATCATCCGCCCCATCCTCCTTGATACCAAATTACCCATTTCGTACTCCCGTTGAGCTTCTGCAAACACTGCAAGCAATGCATCGGAACTGGTGCGGATATGCCGCCAAGGCGTGAGCACTTTTCTCACGTTCCGGATAAACCGACTCAAGTTCACGGCGTTATCTATTTTATCCACCTCCTTTACCGAGGAATCGATATACAAGCCGAGCGCTTCCCATACTAACATGAGATTCTGGGTTGCCACTTCAGCTTCAATCGTAACGGCACTCAGGTTCTGCAGATCGCCGCGCACGCGATTCAACGAACTCAGTGTCTGGCTCTTGCTGGCCATGTTCTGGATGGCAATGTCCTGTACTTCTTTCAATTGTTTGCGTTGATTGCGTATTCTCTCGGCCTGGACCCCTTGGTAGATGCCAAGAATCAACCCGCCGACATTGAGGGTGGCGGCGGCGACAATCGCTTCCTTCACCATCTGATCGTACTTCTTATTAAGCTCATCGAGCTCCGCGGCACGCTGATCGATATCATCCTGAAGCGCTTGAATGTCTTGCCGATAGGAATTTTCGCTCACCGCTTTCAACCGCAGCTTGACTTCCGGCAGCACCTTTTCCCGCAGGTCCGTGCCGAAGCGGTCCAGCTCCGACCTGACACTTTGCGCCTTCGCCTGGCAATCCTTCACATCAGAAAGCATGGCATTGAGGTAGTACTTGATCTCTGGAATATCTCCCGAAGGCAGCGTCACGTCGGGGAGCCTGGGGTGTTTGAGCTTGAGCTGCAGGTATTCCTCTACGGTGTTGATTCCATGTTCCCTGAGGTGTTTCGATATCTCACTGTCGTCATAAATCTCAACGATCCCTGCGCCATTCTCGAGGATCTTTTCGGCAAACAATTTCAGATGAGTGCCGGTCAGCATGATCTCCCGACGCAACGGCGCCCAACGCTTGGCATGGTCATAGGTCATTGTGAAGGTGCGCAGAAAATCCCTGGCTGTCAGCCCGAGACCGCCATCATCACCTGCGCCATAATTCAAATAGGCAACCACATCGTTATAACGGTAAGGTAGCGACAAGCCGAGCACCTCATACCTGCGCAGACTGATGATCTGCTCTTTGGTAAGTTGTATGCCAGGTTCCCGGTTATATTCGCTCCCACCGCCCAAAGACGCCTCTATAAAAACCTTGGGCGCTTGCGCTGCGGCCTCGACGACCTTATCGTCAAAGTTAAATTCCATCGTAGACTTCCTGTCTTCTAAAGTTCATTTAAGTTGCGCCGATGGTAATCCGAGTGAAACATCACAAACATAGTTACCGATCGCGCAAAATGACTCTAAAGCAGTTGCGCGCACGCCCACTACTCTTCAACTATTAGAAAACAAGACAATGGCCCGAGAGTCCGGGCAAGCGCTGAGTTAATGGCAAATATTCAGTCATTACCAAGCGTTAACAACGCTTTATCTGGAGCCAGAATAATGAGCGGAGCCGACGCAACTATTGCAACCGGGTCAGTTGCAATAAACGTTGTCGGTAAATATGCGCCATGGCGCGAATCTCAGGGTGGGAGGCCCGCGACAACGATTCACCGCTCACCCGCAGGAAATTCACATTCCCGGCAGCCAGCGCCTTGCGCAACCAGCCCAAGGCCTCGTCAATGAGTCCCTCCCCCGCCAGCACCGCCGCATGGCTGAACTGCCCCCGAAAGTCGCCACCTTCGGCCGACCGTCGATACCACTGAATCGCCGCCAACGGATCCGCCGGACAATAGCGTCCATCTTCCAGGTAACGCCCCAGCAGATTCATCGACTTTGCGTGGCCCGCCTCGGCGGCGCGACGGTAGAGACTCAAGGCCTGCGTCTGGTCTTCGGCCACACCTCGACCGGTCGCCAGCAGGTTGGCGTAGTTGTACATCCCCCAGTCCAACCCCGCCTCGGCGGCCAGGCGATAATGCCGGGCGGCGACGCTGGCATCGGCGACACAACCCCAGCCGTGTTCATGGCAACGTCCCAGCATGTTGCGCGCCATCGGATGCCCGCGCCGCGCAGCAATACCGAACCAACGTACCGCCAGGGCCGAATCCCGGGCGATGCCCTGGCCGTCGAGCAGGATCTGCCCCAACAACGCCTGGGCATCGAGCACGCCTTCAGCCGCCGCGAGCAGGATCGCCTGGGCGGCCCGCGCCGGGCTCTCTTCAAGCATGGCCTTGAGACGTTCGCCGTCGAGCGCTTCCTTGCGGCGCAGACGAAAATCCGCCATCTACACCTCGACCCAGCGGCGCAGCAGGTTGTGGTAAGTGCCGGTCAGGCGAATCAACGAAGGATGATCCGGCACGTCGCGGGTCAATGCCTGGATCGCCCCGTCCATCTCGAACAGCAACGCACGCTGGCTGTCTTCGCGCACCAGGCTCTGGACCCAGAAGAACGACGCATAGCGGGCACCACGAATCACCGGATTGACCTTGTGCAGACTGGTGCCCGGGTACAACACCATGTCTCCGGCCGGCAGCTTGACCCGTTGGGTGCCGTAGGTGTCCTGGATCTCCAACTCGCCGCCGTCGTAGTCCTGGGGATCGCTGAAGAACAGAGTGGCCGACAGGTCGGTGCGCACCCGTTCTGCGCTGCCCTTGGGTTGGCGCACGGCGTTGTCGATATGGAAGTCGAAACTGCCGCCAGCGCTATAGCAGTTCAACAACGGCGGGAACACCTTGTGGGGTATCGCGGCAGACATGAACAGCGGATTGCTCCACAACCGTTCAAGCATCGCAGCGCCGATTTCCTTGGCCAAGGGATGGCCCTCGGGCAATTGCAGGTTGTGCTTGGCCTTGGCCGACTGGTAACCGGCGGTGATTTTCCCGTCCGCCCACTCGGCCTGTACCAGCGCCTCGCGGATGCGCTGCACTTCGTCAGGAGAAAACACACCGGGAATGTGCAGCAACATGAGATCAAGCCTGTGGATAAAACGGGCGCCAATGGTAGTGATTCTTATTGACTGTGCACAACCCCCACGACGTATCACGTGATCAACACCGTAAAGACAAACTGTAAAGAATGTAAATTCCTCTCAAATGGCAATATTTCGCAATTGATACAAATACCCGTTTACCCTATATTCCGCCGCCTCGAAACCTTGGGGAAGGCACCTTCATGTCGCGTCAACCATCACAATTACCGCTCCAATCACCCCGCCTGCTGGCATCCGCCATTGGCGTCGCGCTGAGTGCGACATCTGTGGTCCAGCTGGTCCAGGCGGCGGAGAATGCCGATGAGAAATCCCCGCGCGAGGCCATTGCCCTCGATGCCACCAGCATCACCGGCGAGGCCCAGGACACGACGTCCTATCAGGTCGAAAAAGCCTCTTCCCCGAAATACACCGCGCCGCTGGTCGATACCCCGCGCTCGGTGACTGTCATCCCCCAGCAAGTGCTCAAGGACACTGGCGCGCTCAATATGCAGGATGCCCTGCGCACCGTGCCGGGCATCACCTTCGGCGCCGGTGAAGGCGGCAATCCCCAGGGTGACCGTCCATTCATCCGCGGTTTCGATGCCCAGGGCGACACCTATCTGGATGGTGTGCGCGACACGGGCTCGCAAAGCCGCGAAATCTTCGCCGTGGAATCCATTGAAGTCAGCAAGGGGCCGAACTCCGCTGTCGGCGGTCGCGGCGCGGCCGGCGGGACCATCAACCTGGTGAGCAAGAAAGCGCATCTGGGCGACTCCTTCGACGGTGGCTTCACTTGGGGATCGGACCAGACCCAACGCTACACCCTGGATGGCAACTATCAGTTCAGCGACAGCGCCGCCGGCCGTCTCAACCTCATGAGCCACGAAAGCAACGTCGCCGGCCGCGACAAGGTCAATTACGACCGCTGGGGCATCGCACCATCGCTGGCGTTCGGCCTCGGCACGGACACTCGGGTCAACCTCGACTACTACCATCTCGAAAGCAACGACCTGCCAGACTCGGGCATCCCCTACAGCATGCCAGCCTCGGGGAGAACGGCCGACCGCACCCAGTCCAACCCGGACAAGCCCAACGACGGCGGCGACAGCAGCAACTTCTATGGCCTCACCGACCGCGATTTCCGCAAGACCCGCGTCGACACTGCGACCTTCGCCATCGAGCACGACTTGAACGATGCCCTGACGGTCAAGAACACCCTGCGCCACGGCTCCAGCATGCAGGACTATATTCTGACCCAACCCGACGACAGCAAAGGCAACGTCAATAACGGGACAGTCTGGCGTCGGGCCAACAGCCGGGTCAGCAACGTCGACACCACCACCAACCAGACCGACCTGTTCGGTGATTTCTACGTGGCCGGATTCAAGAACAGCTTCTCCACCGGCATCGAATTGAGCCGCGAGAAAGGTGAAAAATCCTCCTACACCATCAACACCGACACCGTACCGGGCACCACTGCCGCGAACACCAACTGCACCCCATCGATAATCGGTGCATCGAGTGGCTTCAACTGCACCTCGTTGTCCAACCCGAACCCGAACGATCCGTGGAACGGCACCATCGCACGCAACTATGCGGGTACCGACACCACCAGCGTCACCCGTGCGCTCTATGTGTTCGATACCCTGGAGCTGACGCCGCAATGGCTGGTGAACATGGGCCTGCGCTACGATCATTTCGATACGAAGTACAAGACCTACAACGCCGCCGGCACCACCACGTCCAAGGGTGACGATGTCAGCGAGTTCGTCACCGGTCAGTTGGGGCTGGTCTGGAAGCCCGCCGACAATGGCAGTATCTACGTCTCGTACGCCACCTCGGCCACACCGCCGGGCAACATGGTCGGCGAAGGCACCGAAGGCAACCCGTTGGGCGGCACGCCGGACCGCAACGGCAACCTGTTGGCAAGCGACATGGAGCCGGAAACCACCAAGAACTACGAAATCGGTACCAAGTGGGACCTGCTCGACAGCCGCCTTTCGCTGACCGCGGCGGTCTTTCGCACCGAGAAGGAGAACGCCCGGGTCCAGGTCGATACCACGACTTATGAGAACGCCGGCAAGACCCGCGTCGACGGCCTCGAACTCTCGGCCAGCGGCAAGATCACCGACAAATGGCAAGTGTTCGCCGGCTACAGCTACCTGGACAGCGAACAGGTCGATGGCGGTCCGTTGAGCGTCACCGACGGCAATGAGCTGCCAAACACGCCAAAGAACAGCGCCAGCGTCTGGACCACTTATGCGCTCACCTCGAAGCTGACCATCGGCGGCGGCGCCTTCTACGTCGACGACGTGTTCGGCAGCGTGGCCAATACCACCATGGTCGACTCCTACGTGCGCTACGACGCCATGGCCAACTACAAGGTCAGCAAGCATCTGGACCTGCAACTCAACGTGCAAAACCTGACGAACGAAACCTACTACGACAAAGCGTTCTCGACCCACTTCGCCAACCAGGCGGCGGGGCGTACGGCGCTGTTGAGCACCAACTTCCATTTCTGATCGGAAATGGCTGGGGCCGTGATGCGGTCACTTGTGGGAGCGAGCCTGCTCGCTATAGCGGTGGATCAGTCGACCACACTATCGCCTGACATGCCGCCATCGCCAGCAGGCTCGCTCCCACAGGGTTTGCTTTCGACATCGCAGGCCGTACATAAAAGCCCCGCTCATCTTTTATGAGCGGGGCTTTTATGTGTGTTTATGAATGCTTCTCGATAACACACGGCATAATGCACGCCGTGATGAACAGTAATGAATGAAAGGCGGGCGACGTGTTGAAGAAAACCCTGTTCCAGTTGCACTGGTTTTTCGGCATCAGTGCCGGACTGGTCCTGGCGTTTATGGGCATTACCGGTGCGGCGGTGTCGTTCCAGGACGAGATCCTGCGGGCGCTGAATCCGCAGGTGCTGACGGTGGAGAAACAACCGGCTGGTGTCCTGCCGCCCGCAGAACTGGTGGAGCAGATCGAGGCCACCGCCGGTAAAACCGTCGCCATGCTCTGGGTCGAGACCGACAGCGGTAATGCCGCACGGGCGATCTTCGCCGCGCCGCCCGGGGAAAAGCGTGGGGCCATGCGCTACTTCAACCCGTACAACGCTCAATTCATGGGCGATGTGGTGGGCCAGGACTTCTTCGGCCTGATGCTCAAGCTGCACCGCATCCTGGCCCTGGATGACGTGGGCCGGCAGATCACCGGGGCGTGCACGTTGATCCTGGTGTTTTTCTGCCTGTCCGGGCTGTACCTGCGTTGGCCGCGCCAGTGGAAAAGCTGGCGTGCCTGGCTGACCCTCGACTGGAAGAAGAAAGGCCGCAGTTTCAACTGGGACCTGCATTCGGTGGCCGGCACCTGGTGCCTGGCGTTCTACCTGTTGGCGGCGCTGACCGGGCTGACCTGGTCCTACGACTGGTACAACAAAGGCGTGACCCGCCTGCTCTCTGACTCACCGAAGCAAGAACGGGTGCGCAACCGCGGCCCCGCGCCCGAAGGCCCGCTGCCGGTGGTCGATTACCGGGCCATGTGGAGCAGCATCTACAGCGCCGCCGGCCCGGACCTGGCGTCCTACAACGTGCGCCTGCCGCCGGTGGCCGGGCAACCGGCGACGGTGTTCTACCTGTTGAAGAATTCGCCCCATGACCGGGCACTGAACCAGATCGTCCTCGACCCAGCCACTGGCGTCGTCAGCCAACACAGCCGCTACAGCGACAAGAGCCTCAAGGCGCAACTGCTGACCAGCGTCTATGCCCTGCATGTCGGCAGCTATTTCGGCCTGATCGGACGGATCCTGGTGACAGTGGCGGCACTGACCATGCCGCTGTTCTTCATTACCGGGTGGTTGCTGTACCTGGATCGTCGCCGCAAGAAACGTCAAGTCCGGCAGGCGCGCCAGGGGCTGGCGGCCAGCCACGGCGACACGCCCGCATGGCTGATCGGCTTTGCCAGCCAGAGCGGCTTTGCCGAACAGTTGGCCTGGCAGACCGCCGGCCAGCTCCAGGCCGCCGGGCTGCCGGTGAACGTCCAGCCATTGGCGGGCGTCAGCGAGCAGGACCTGAGCAATTCCACCCACGCCTTGTTTGTGGTCAGTACCTTCGGCGACGGCGAAGGACCGGACAGCGCCCGAGGTTTCGAGCGTAAGGTGCTGGGCCGCCCCCTGGGCCTGGAGCGCCTGCAGTATGCGGTGCTGGGCCTGGGCGACCGGCAGTACGACAACTTCTGCGGTTTCGCCCGACGCCTGCACAGCTGGCTGGCGGAACACGGCGGCAAGACCCTGTTCGCCTCGGTGGAAGTCGACAGCGGCGACCCTTACGCCTTGCGTCATTGGCAACAGCAATTGGCCGAACTGACCGGGCAGGCGCCGGCGGACACCTGGAAAGCCCCCGATTTTGAACATTGGACGCTCAGCCAGCGCACCTTGCTCAACCCCGACAGCAGTGGTTCCGGCGTGTACCTGCTGGGCCTCAGCGCCCCTGGGCCAAGCAGTTGGCTGGCCGGCGACTTGGTGGAAATACTGCCGCGCAACGACCTGCTGGCCATCGAGCATTTTCTCGAAGGCCTGGGTATCGCCGGCAACGCTCGCGTCCAGGTCGACGGCTTGCCGCAAGGCCTGGAGCAGGCCTTGGCGACCCGTCAGTTGCCGGAAAACCGCGCCCATCTGGTGGGCCTGCACGCCCAGGCGTTGCTGGACGCGCTGGCCCCGCTGGCGCCGCGTGAATATTCCATCGCCTCGATCCCGGCCGATGGCGTGCTGGAACTGATCGTGCGCCAGGAACGCCATGCCGACGGCAGCCTGGGCGTCGGCTCCGGCTGGCTCACCGAATACGCCCCACTGGGCAGCGCCATCAGCCTGCGGGTGCGGCGCAACAGCGGCTTCCATCTGCCGCCCCAGGGTGTGCCGATGATCCTGTTGGGCAACGGCACCGGGCTGGCAGGCCTGCGCAGCTTGCTCAAGGCTCGCGTCACCGAGGGCCCGCAACGCAACTGGCTGCTGTTTGGCGAGCGCCAGCGCGAGCATGATTTCCATTGCCGCGATGAGCTTCAGGAATGGGTGACCTCCGGCGACCTGGAACGCCTGGACCTGGCGTTCTCCCGGGATCAGGAGCAGAAAATCTACGTCCAGGATCGCCTGCGCGAGTCCACTGCGCTGCTCAAGCAATGGCTGGCCGACGGTGCGGTGATCTATGTCTGCGGCAGCTTGCAGGGCATGGCGTCGGGGGTGGATCAGGTGCTCAACGACGTGCTGGGGGCCGAGGAAGTGGAGCGGTTGATCGAGCAGGGGCGGTATCGGCGGGACGTTTACTGACCGACTCTACACTTTCCTTGTGGGAGCGAGCCTGCTCGCGATAGCGGTGCATCAGACAGCATTTCTGTCGACTGACAC
>NZ_JBMDKO010000019.1:0-108215 GCF_057809755.1 Pseudomonas sp. FG13 | reverse complement strand
AGTACTCGGCTACGAACCGAGCGGTCACAGGTTCGAATCCTGTCGAGTGCACCATATATCAAAAAGCCCGCGTTTAACGCGGGCTTTTTGTTGTCTACGATTTGCCTTTCACACAGCCTTTCTCATCGAACACGACCTCTGCGCTGCGACCGTTTCTCGCTTTATAGGTGTAGCGGGTGCTCGAATTCCTGATCCTGATTGAATCGGGTTTGCCGAGGGCGCTTTCCACGTCCTGCTGGTTCATGCCGGTGACGATTCGCCTGTCCATGATTGCATCACGACGCTGCCCGGGGCTCAGCAGGTTCCCGCAGCGCTCTTCGAGCTGGCCAACGACCGTCGGTTCCCTGCGCTTGGTTTTGTTGCTGGATGTTTGTCGGTGTTCCGCTTCGGGCAGCATAGATTCGCGGGTTGGCTCGGTTGAGCCCGGGCTGTACGGATGGATTCGTTGCAATGACAGATCCTCCCCTGGCCCGCAGCTCAAGGTGGTAAAGGTGACATGCCCTGCGCTGTTTTCGCAGCGATGAACGGTGTGTTCGGTGCCCCATGAGGGCAGGCAGTACAGGGTGGCGAGCAGAAAAATATAGCGATTGAGCGGCATTCGAGCGCCTTCCTTGCGGATGAAAGGTGGGAGTTGATGCATTCATTACCTGTGGGAGCAAAGCTTGCTCGCGACAGCGGCAGCTCAACCGATTCGCTGTCTGTTGACTGGCTGCAATCGCGAGCAAGCTTTGCTCCCACGGCTCGTGATCGGCTGACTGACCTCAGGGTAGCCGCTCCATTTTTGCCGGGTGGTGTGTTTTCTTTTCAGGATAAAACGTCGTAAATCCACAGGTTCAGCCTGTGTTCAGGTTTGTCTCGCAAGCGCTTGTTCTTGCCATGATTTTTTAACGTTTTAAAACGCCAAGCGGTGTATGATTGCGCCCGTCAGCCCCGCCGGGGCTTTGGAATACTTCCATGGACTTACCCAGTAGTTACTCAAAAGCTCGTTTCACCAATCATGAATTGACTGATTGATCCTTCCGGCGCGCCCCACTGCTGGGAGTGGAGTTCGCCTATGACCGAAGTTGAAGTAAAGAAAACGCAGGAAAGCCTTCAGGACCGTCTCGCGCAAGTCGTTGAGCTGCTGCATCGCCAGCGGGTCGTGGAGGACCTGACGCATCGTCAGGAAGGCCCACATCATGACCGGGTCGAGAACCTGGTCCACCGGCAGAACCTCGTTGAGCTGCAACGCAAGCTCGATGACCTGCACTCCGCCGACGTTGCCTACATCCTTGAAGCCTTGCCACTGGAAGAGCGTCTGACGGTCTGGCAACTGGTCAAGGCTGATCGCGACGGTGACATCCTGCTCGAAGTGTCCGACTCGGTTCGTGAAACCCTGATCGCCGACATGGATGATCACGAATTGTTGGCGGCGGCCAAGGAAATGGACGCTGACGAGCTCGCCGACCTTGCGCCCGAACTGCCACGGGACGTTGTTCACGAACTGATGGAAACCCTCGACGGCCAGCAGCGTGAGCGCGTGCGCTCGGCGTTGTCCTATGACGAGGAGCAGGTCGGTGCGCTGATGGACTTCGAGATGGTGACGATCCGTGAGGATGTCAGCCTTGAAGTGGTATTGCGCTACCTGCGTCGTCTCAAGGAACTACCGGGGCATACCGACAAGCTCTTTGTGGTCGATTACGACGGCGTGCTCAAAGGCGTGCTGCCGATCAAGCGATTGCTGGTCAACGATCCTGAGAAGCAGGTCGCCGAGGTCATGGCCAGCGATCCGGTGAGTTTTCATCCAGACGAAGACGCCTATGATGCGGCCCAGGCGTTCGAGCGTTATGACTTGATTTCCGCCCCGGTGGTCGACAAGAACGGCAAGCTGATCGGCCGTCTGACCATCGATGAAATGGTCGACTTGATTCGTGAGGAAAGCGAAAGCGAAGTCCTCAACATGGCCGGTCTGCGTGAAGAGGAAGACATCTTCGCCTCGGTCTGGAAATCCCTGCGCAACCGTTGGGCCTGGCTGGCCATCAACCTGATCACGGCGTTTGTCGCCTCCCGGGTCATCGGTTTGTTCGAGGGCTCCATCGAGCGGTTGGTGGCGCTTGCGGCGCTGATGCCTATCGTTGCCGGTATTGGCGGCAACTCCGGCAACCAGACCATCACCATGATCGTTCGTGCCATGGCGCTCGACCAGGTCAGCACCGGCAATACCTCGCGATTGATGCGCAAGGAGCTGGCGGTGGCCCTGATCAACGGCGTGCTGTGGGGCGGAGTGATCGGTGTGGTGGCGTATCTGCTTTATGGCAGTTGGTCATTGGGAGTGGTCATGACGGCCGCGATGACCCTCAACCTGCTGTTGGCGGCATTGATGGGCGTCTTGATCCCCATGACCCTCGCCCGCTTGGGGCGTGACCCGGCCATGGGTGCGAGTGTAATGATTACCGCCATGACCGACAGCGGCGGGTTCTTTATTTTCCTGGGGCTGGCGACCATCTTCCTGCTCTGAGTCGCTGGTCAAAAAAACCGCTTATCTGGTGTAACGCTGTCCACTTAAGGCTTGCCCAGCTCATTGTGGCGAGGGGATTTATCCCCGCTGGGGCGCGCAGCGGCCCTAAAATCAGACTACTCGGTGCATCAGGCAGAGCGAGTCGACTGCTTTGGGGCTACTGCGCAGCCCAGCGGGGATAAATCCCCTCGCCACAACGGCATTACGCTTGTCTGGCGGTTTTTTATGGGGCTCGAAAATACAAGTCGAGCCCAAATCCCAGGCAAAAAAAAGCCAGCGCAAGGCTGGCTTTGGGTATTGCAGTGCGATCAGGACGCGTCGGCGGCCATCTCTGCGTCGTGGGCAATCAGCGAAACGAGGGCGTTCTGCTGGCGGTGGGAGAGTTGTCGGAAGCGTTGAAGCAGTTCGCGCTCATGGAGTGACAGCTCCGGGCTGTCCAAGCGCATGCTCAATTCTTCACCCAACGCGCCTTCCTGGATAAGGCTTTGCTCGAGGCGCGCGATGATTTCTGAGTTCATGCTGCGGTGATGATTGCGAGCCACCTCGGCAATGCGTTCCCGCATTCCGTCTGGCAGACGTACGACGAACTTGTCAGCCGTACGGCTGGAATAAATTGCCTTTGTCATTGGGCGCATATTTATTTAACCGGTTAGTTCAGGGGAGCGGTTCTCGGGATTGGCCGCAGGATGTCGCATAGGACAAGCACCGTGACCAAATGTTCAACCTGAATTGTTAAGAGGCCCGCATCATGCCTCAAAATTGCCAGATCATTGGCGCCAATTCTGTGACAAATATTGATCCGCGTAAAGGCGTTCTGCCATTACCCTTCATCAAAAATGCGGACTGGTTTGAAAAACCAACAGGTCTGCACGTTGTGACCACCGCATCGTGTCTATGTGCCATACCGTCCGGCGGATAACCGAAACGACAGCAAAGACCGGTGCTGTCCTTGTATTGTATAGGATAGTGGCAATTTGCCGATTTACTAGCAGGGGCGGGCTGGGGAGGATGAGCGGCGTCCCGTTTATCCGTGTCATCGCACGGAGGGGTGGTGAACGGCAGCATTTGCCTACACTTAAAAAGCCTACGGACGACATGACAAACGCCAGGCCGGCCGTTAACATGCACGCCGTCCATCGCACCGCGTTTCTCGTGGTCGACCTGTGTCTCAGTAGCTCAATTGGATAGAGCATCCCCCTCCTAAGGGGAAGGTTGGCAGTTCGAACCTGCCCTGGGACACCACTATTGTCAGCCTGCCTCCCTGTAGCGCATTACCCCTTCCTCTATTCACATGATCGATTGGCGTTAACCGTCAGCCAGCACGGCCTCCCGCAGCCCGTGCTGTGAACCAGTGCCCATTTTTTCAACCGTGTCACAAACGCGTTTACCGGACGCGAAACTTTCTCCTCTGATGGCAATCTGACCGTCTCGGTACGTTGTAGGAAACTTCCTAATTACGTGCCTTTTTAATGGGCATCAGTGCCGATGCTCACCGTACTCCCGGATTCAAGCCACAAGGATGTGTCATGCGCGCAGCCGCACCTTGCCGAACGCGTCAATCACGCACTGCTCGTCGCCCGGTCGACCGCGCTCGTTCTTCTTCACAAAACGCTCAGCGGCTTGCGCTGCTGTTGCTGGCCGCCTGGACGGTGGGGGCGGGGAGCGTTGCCCAGGCGGCTGGGCCGGAAGAAGAGTTGCTGCGTCAGCGTGAGCGTGAGCGGGTGTTGCGTGATCAGTTGGAGTCCCGGCCGGATGTGCGCCTGCAAGCGGCGCCTGTCGCGGACGGTGCCGATCGCCTGCCCGCCAAGGAAAGCCCATGCTTTGCCATCGACGACATCCGCCTGATCGGCGAGGCGTCGGAAAAATTCCAGTGGGCCTTGCGCGCCGCCAACCCCAAGCATGATCCGGCTATCGGTCGTTGCCTGGGGGGCGCGGGGATCAACCTGACGATGAAGCGCATGCAGAATGCGATCATCGAGGCCGGCTATGTCACCACTCGGGTGCTCGCCGAATCCCAGGACTTGAACAGTGGCGTCCTGGTGTTGACCCTGGTGCCGGGGCGCATTCGCGAGATTCGCTTCCAGGAGGGCACCAGTTCCCGGGCCAATGCCTGGAATGCTATGCCGGCCAATCCGGGCGACCTGCTCAACCTGCGGGACATCGAGCAGGCGCTGGAAAACTTCAAGCGCGTGCCGACCGCCGAAGCCGACATTCAGATTGCACCGGCCCGTGCCGCCGACGCCAAGCCCGGTGAAAGCGACGTGGTGATCGCCTGGACCCAGCAGTTCCCGGCCCGCGTCAGCCTGTCGGTGGACAACTCGGGTAGCAAGACCACCGGTAAGTACCAAGGCAACGTGTCGTTGTCCCTGGACAACCTGCTGTCGCTCAACGATCTGTTCTACGCCAGCGTCAACCACGACCTGGGTGGCGGCGAGTCCGGCCATCGCGGCTCCGACGGCAACACCCTGCATTATTCGCTGCCGTTCGGTTACTGGCAGTTGGGTTTCACCACCAGTGAATACAACTACGAACAGTCCGTCGCTGGCGCCAACCAGACCTATCAGTACCGCGGCGAGAGTCGTAACAACGAACTGCGCCTGTCGCGCCTGCTGTATCGCGATGCCGTTCGCAAGACCACCGCGTGGGGCAGCCTGTGGACGCGTTCGTCGGAGAACTTCATTGACGACACCGAGATCGGCAACCAGAAACGGCGCATGGCCGGCTGGCAACTGGGGCTGAACCATCGCGAGTTCATCGGCGCCTCGATTCTCGACCTGGGCGCCGCCTACCGCCGTGGCACCGGGGCCCATGACGCGCTCAGGGCGCCTGAAGAAGATTTCGACGCGGGCACCTCACGCTCGCAGATCATCACTGCCGACGCCCAGTTGCAGGTGCCGTTCCAGGTCAGTGACCAGCGCCTGCGCTACATCGGCGGCTGGCGTGCGCAATGGAACCGGACGCCGCTGGTGCCCCAGGACCGCTTCTCGATTGGCGGGCGCTACAGCGTGCGGGGCTTCGACGGGGAAAACATTCTGTCCGCCGACCGTGGCTGGACCCTGCGCAACGAGGTCGGCCTGTTTTTGGGGCAGACCGGCCAGGAACTCTACACCGGCATCGACTATGGCGAGGTCAGCGGCCCTTCCAGCGAGTTCCTGATCGGCAAGCGTCTGGCGGGGGCCGTGGTGGGTATACGCGGCGGCTACAAGGGCCTGTCCTATGACTGGTCGTTCGGGACGCCATTGAAGAAGCCCGATGGTTTCGAGACGGCCAACGTGACCAGCGCGTTCACCGTCATCTGGTCATTCTGAGGTGATCCCATGCAGTTCGAGACGCTAGACATCATTGCCCCCGGCTTGATCGACGAGCCCTGGAACGAGGCTGCCGTGTTCGGCTCGGCCACTTGGTTGTGGATGCATTCCAAGGCCCACCGCGATGCGCCGTTGCACAGCTTGCCGACGTTGTTGTTGCCGGCCCTCAAGCATCGTCAGTTCGTGCTCGCCAGCGAACAGGGAAAACCGGTGTTCTACCTGTCCTGGCTCAACCTCGACGCGGCCACCGAGCAACGCTACCTGAGGCAATCGCCACTGACCCTGACAGAGGCCGACTGGAACAGCGGCGAGCGCCTCTGGCTCAACGACTGGGTCGCGCCGTTCGGCCACACCGGCGTGGTCACCCGCCTGCTGCATCGACAGTTGTTCGCCAACCGGTGTGGGCGTGCGCTCTATCACCGAGGCGAGGAGCGCGGCCTGCGGGTCAAGACATTCCAAGGGATCGGTGTCATCCCTGAACAGGCCAAGGCCTGGTTTGCCGCTCACCCGCTGGCAGTCGCACCGTAACGCTAACCCCGAGTTAATTGCGGGCCAGAACCGCAAATGGAATTGCCATGAACAAGCACCTGTACCGAATCGTTTTCAACAAGGCTCGCGGACTGCTGATGGTGGTGGCCGAGAATGTCACCAGCCAGGTCAAGGCTCCGGGGACCCGTTGCGGCCCGATGACGGGACCGGTGGCTTGTACGGCGACCCTCGGGCCGTTGCGCTTTGCGGTGATGGCGGCGATCGGGCTGGTGTCCTTGAGTGCGGCGCCTGCCTGGGCCGCTACCATCGTGGCGGACCCCGGGGCGCCGGCCGGCCAGCGCCCCGGCGTGATCGAAAGCGCCAACGGTACGCCCCAGGTGAACATCCAGGCCCCCAGCGCGGGGGGCGTTTCGCGCAATACCTACAGCCAGTTCGACGTCGACAACCGTGGCGTGATCCTCAACAACGCCACGACCAACAGCCAGACCAAACTGGGCGGCTGGATCGAAGGCAACCCGATGCTGGGCAATGGCAGCGCGCGGGTTATTCTCAACGAAGTCAACTCCGCCAACCCCAGCCAACTGCGCGGCTATGTCGAAGTCGCGGGCCAGCGCGCCGAAGTGGTGATTGCCAACCCGTCCGGCATTACTTGCAACGGCTGCGGCTTCATCAATGCCGACCGGGCGACCCTCAGCACCGGTCGGGCGCAGTTGGAGAACGGACGCATCAGCGGCTACACCGTGCAGGGCGGGACGATCAATATTGAAGGCAAGGGCCTGGATGCCCGCGAGACCGACTACACGGACCTGATCGCTCGTAGCGTGCAGGTCAACGCCGGAGTCTGGGCCAACGACCTGAAGGTCACGACCGGACGCAACCAGGTCAACGCCGATAACACCCAGGCCACGCCACTGCCGGGTGACGACGCAGAAAAGCCCAGCGTGGCCATCGACGTCGCCAAGCTGGGCGGCATGTACGCCGGCAAAATCATGCTGGTGGGCACCGAGTCCGGCGTGGGTGTGCGCAACGCCGGGCAGATTGGCGCCATGGCCGGTGAGGTGGTCGTCAGCGCCGACGGTAAGTTGCAGAACCAGGGCGCGATCAGCAGCGCTACCGCGACCCGCATCAAGGCCACCGAGGTCGACAACAGCGGCACGCTCTACGCCAAGGGCGACATGACGCTCGACAGCACTGGCGACATCGACAACAGCGGCACCGTTGCCAGCCAGAACCACACGACGCTGACCGCCCGCAACATCCGCAGCACCCAGGCGTCCAGCGTGGCGGCGGGTGTCGGCGCGGACGGCAAGCTGGCCGGCGCGGGCAACCTCGCGCTGCGGGCCGGCACGGTCAAGGCGCAAGGGCAGAACCTGGCGTCCGGGGACGTCAGCGTCGCCGCTGCTGACCTGGATCTGAGCGGCAGCCAGACCCAGGGGCGCAATGTCACCCTGACCGCCAGCACGGGCGACGCTAATCTCGCCGGCAGCCAGGTCGATGCCACCCAGGCGCTGAACGCAACGGCGGCCAAGACCCTGCGCACCGACGCGGCCAAGGTCAACGCCGGCAACCTGCAATTGAGCGCCCGGGACATTGCCAACACCGGCGGTGAGCTGATCCAGACCGGCACTGCAGACGCCTCGATCAAGGCCAGCGCGACCCTCGACAACCGCGACGGGCGAATCGCCGCCAATGCCGACAACCTGAAGCTGGGCGCCAGTCGCCTGGACAACGGCAAGGGCAAGGTCGAGCACGCCGGCAAAGGCACCCTGGATATCCAGGCCAATCAATTGGCCGGCGGCAAAGGCAGCGTGGCCAGCAACGGCAAGGTGACGATCAAGGCTACTGACGTGGTGGTGGACGATGGCCTGACCCAAGGCCAGCAGATCACGTTCGACACCCAGACCCTGTCCAACCAGCGCGGACAGATTGTGCAGACCGGCGCGCAGCCCTTGCAGGTGACCGCCCGTGAGCGCTTCGACAACCAGGACGGGCGCGTCAGCAGTGCCGGCGCGGTGAACCTGGATGTCGGCACGCTGAACAACCAGGGCGGCAAAGTCGTCGCCACCGACGGCGGGGCGCTGACGGTGACCGCCGGCCAACGGATCGACAACAGCTCAGGCACCCTGGCCGCCAGCGGCAACGCTCAGGTGAAGGGTGCCCGCCTGGACAACAGCCAGGGTACCGTGAGTGCTGGGGGCGAGTTGCGGGCGACGTTCGATCAGTTGAACAACATCGGCGGCACGATGGCCGCCACCCAGCGCATGGAGATCATCGCCGGGCAATTCAATAACACCAATGGCGTGCTGGGCTCGGTGCAGTCCGGGCTGCGGGTCAGCGTCTCCGGCGATGGGCTGAACAACAGCGGCGGGCGTCTTGAAGCGCTGGGTGACATCACACTGTCGGCCCTGGGCCTGAATAACCAAAGTGGCGTGATCAGCGGCGGCGCCCTGGACCTGGACAGCCACGGCAACCGGGTGGACAACAGCCAGGGCACGCTGAACGCCACCGCAACCCTCGACCTGCGCAGCGGCCAATTGCATAACGCCGCCGGCTTGATCCAGGCCAAGGGCAAGCTGCTGATCGACACCGGCAACCAGGCGCTGAACAACCTGCAGTCGGGCACCACCCAAGGGATCAGTGGCCAGGACAGCGTCGAGATCCGCACGGCCAGCCTCGACAACAGCGCGGGCTTCCTGGGGGCCAAGGGGGCCCTGTTGCTCAAGGCCACCGACCTGGGCAATGGCAGCGGCGGCCAGATCATTGGCGAGAAAACCGTACGGGTCGAGAGCGCCCGGGTGGACAATCGTGGCGGTCAGTTGCAAGGCCTCGGCGATGTCCAGATGGTGCTGGGGAAGACGCTCAATAACCAGGGCGGGTTGATCCGCAGCGCAGGAACGCTGGACGTACGCGCCGACGTGCTCGACAACAGCGCCACCCGAGGCACCCAGCAAGGCCTCGAAGGCCGTGCCATGACCCTGGCGGTCAATACGCTTTCCAACCAGTCCGGTGCGATCCGCGCCGACCAGGGGCTGAGCCTGGGGATCAGCCAGGCGTTGAACAACGAAGGCGGGCTGATTTCCTCCGGCGCTGGCTTGAGCATCAGCGACCGCGACCCGGCGCAACGGCGCCAGGCCGTGCACAATCAGGGCGGCACCTTGCTCGCGGGCAGCCTGCTATCGCTCAATGCGGCCTACTACGGTGGCACCGGCAGGGCCCTGAGCCTGGGTGACCTGACCTTCAGGCTGCAAGGCGGCCTGGACCTGAGCGGCCAGATCCAGGCCAACGGTCAGGTCGACCTGAGCACCGAGGGCGCCTTCAACAACAGCGGGCAACTGCTGGCCGGTAACCTGCTGACGGTCCGGGCGCAGACGCTGGACAATGCCGGCACCGGCGAGATCAGCGCCGGCCAGGTTCGCCTGACCGTCAACGACAGCCTGACCAACCGTGGCCTGATAGATGGCCAGCAGGTGCGGGTGCAGGCCCTCTCGCTCAACAACATGGGCACGGGCCGGCTCTACGGCGACCGCCTGGCGATCAGCGCTTCGACGCTAAACAACCGGGACGAAAACGGCATCGGCGCGACCATCGCCGCCCGCGAGTCGCTGGACATTGGCGCCGGTAGCCTGGACAACCGCGAGCAGGCCCTGATCTTCAGCGCTGGCGACCTCGCCATCGGTGGCGCATTGAGCGCGGCTGACAAGGCCCAGGACCGCGCCCAGTTGCTGACCAACGCCAGCGCGACCATCGAGGCCCTCGGCAACCTGTCGCTGAACGTGCAAAGCGTGCGCAACACCAACGAGCATTTCAGCACCCGGCAGGTGGAAGTCAGTCGTACCGCCTTGCAGGAATTCCAACTCACCGGTTCGACGAACCGCTACCAGGGCAACCAGGTTTCGGTCAGCAGCGACGAGGTGCTCTACCTGGCCACCCCCGAGGGCCGGCAGGACAACTGGAACCGCTACGACTACACCCGGGTGGTGGAGGAAACCCAGATCGCCACCTCGGCACCGGCGCAGATCCTCTCCGGCGGGACGATGCAGATCAGCGCCGGCGACGTGCTCAACGACAAGAGCCGGATCATTGCCGGCGGACTGCTGCAAGCCGACATCGGCAGCCTGACCAACACTGAGCTGACGGGCCAGCGCACCACCACCGACAGCGGCACCGCCACCCACTTCTATCGCATCCAGCGCAAGGGGCGCGACCGCCAGGGCACGGCCGTCACAGGCTACACGCCGGCACCGATGATCCAGGACATCACCCTGCAACCGACCGTGTTCGCCGAGAACACCGCGGGCAACGGCACCGGCACCCAGATCGCCGCGCGCGCCACCCAGGGCGTCACCGAGCAGGTCGCCGCCGCAGGCGCGGTCAACGCCACGGGCAGCCGCACCCACCAGGTCGCGCCGATCGTCCAGGTCGCCGCCCAGACCACCCTGAACAGCAAAGGCGTGGCCGAGCAGATCCGCAGCGGCGGGCCGTCCCTCGAGCTGCCCAACAACAGCCTGTTCAACACCAACCCGCAGAACACCGGCGGCTACCTGATCGAAACCGACCCGCGCTTTGCCAGCTACCGCACCTGGCTGTCCTCGGACTACATGCTGCAGCGTCTGCAAGTCGACCCGGCCCTGACCCAACAGCGCCTGGGCGACGGTTTCTACGAACAGAAGCTGATTCGCGAGCAAGTGGCGCAACTCACCGGCCGACGTTTCCTCGATGGCTACGCCAATGATGAACTGCAGTATCGTGCCCTGATCGACAACGCCGTCACCGTCGCCAACCAATGGCAATTGGTGCCCGGCGTGGCGCTGACGTCCGAGCAGATGGCCCAATTGACCAGTGACATCGTCTGGCTGGTGCAAAAGCAGGTGACCCTCCCTAACGGCGACACCCGCAACGTGCTGGTGCCGCAGGTCTACGTGCGGGTCCAGGAAGGCGACCTCAACGGTTCCGGTGCGCTGATCGCCGGGCAGCGCCTGAACCTGAACATCGCCGGCGACCTGGTCAACAGCGGCAGCCTGGCCGGGCGCAGTGTCATGGCGATCACCGCGCAGAACATCGAGAACCTGGGTGGGCGTATCCAAGCCGACAACGCCTCGGTCACCGCCAGGGACAACCTCAACAACCTCGGTGGCCTGATCGGCGCCGTGGACAATCTGTCGGTGAAGGCTGGGCAGGACATCAACGTCATTTCCAGCAGTCGCGACAGCAGCAGTGCCCAAGGTACCCGGACGCAGTTGTCACGGGTGGCCGGGCTGTTCGTCAGCGGTGCCCAGGGCACGATGAATGTCAGCGCCGGCAAGGACCTGAATCTCACCGGGGCCCAGGTCGTGAATGCAGGCCAGGGCGGCAGCACGTCGCTGGAGGCCGGCAACAACCTCAACCTCGGCACCGTGGGCGAGGCGCATCAGCAAGCGTTGACCTGGAACAGCAGCAACTGGCGCAACGACGCCAGCCAGACCGAAGTCGGCTCGCTGATCCAGGGCCAGGGCGACGTCCGCCTGAGCGCGGGCCAGGACCTCAACGCCCGCGCCGCCCACGTGACCAGCGAGCAGGGCGCGGTGTTTGCCGAGGCCAAGCGTGACGTCAACCTCACCAAGGCCCAGAACTACCAGTTCGCCGACGAAGCGCACAAGGTCAAAGGCAAGAGCGGGTGGTTCTCCAGCAAGACCACCACCACCCGCGACACCGTCAGCCAGACCCAGGCCGAAGGCTCCACCCTGAGTGGCGAGCAGACTTATGTGCAGGCTGGTCGCGACATCAATCTGAGTGGCAGCAACGTGGTTTCCACCACCAAGACCATCCTGGTGGCGGACAACAACGTCAACATCGAGGCGGCCACCGCCAGCAGCAGCGAACGCCACGACAAGACCGTCAAGAAAAGCGGCTTGTTCAGCGGCGGCGGCATCGCCGTGACCCTCGGTACCCAGAAACAGAGCGTCAAGGATCTCGCCACGGAGCACACGGCCGTGGCGAGCACCGTGGGCTCGACCACCGGCGATGTGCTGATCGAAGCGGGCAAGGGGTACCGTCAGGTGGGCAGCCAGGTGTCGGCGCCCCAAGGCAACATCGACGTCACGGCGCAGACCATTGATGTCGTCGAAGCCCGTAACACCCGTGAGCGCGAGCGCGAAACCCTGTTCAAGCAAACCGGGTTCACCCTCACCGTGACCAACCCGGTGATCAGCGCGATTCAAACCAACCAGCAGATGAAACGGGCCTCGGAGAAAACCGACGACGGACGCATGAAGGCCCTGGCCGCCGCGACCGCCGTGCTGGCGACCAACAACGCCGCCACCGCCGTGGCGATGGACCCAGGCTCGGCCGGCGGGATCAACATCAGCCTGTCGCTGGGCACCAAGAAAAACCAAAGCACCACCACCTACACCAGCGACAGCGCGGCCGGCTCGACCATGACCGCCGGCAACGACATCCGCCTGCGTGCCACTGGCGCGGGGGCGGCCAGCGACATCACCGTGCAAGGCAGCGATATCAAGGCCGGACGCAACGCCAGCCTGCTGGCGGACGGCGACATCAACCTGCTCGCCGCCCGCAATGTCGACAAGCAGGAGACCGACAGCAAAGGCAGCAGCGCGAGCATCGGCGTCGGCTTTTCCCTCGGTGCCCGCAACGGTTTCACCCTGGACCTGGGAGCGTCCGGCAGCCGTGGCCAGGCAGACGGCGATGGCCTCACTCACACCAATACCCATGTGCAGGCGGGTAACCAGTTGCTGTTGTCCTCGGGCGGCGATACTCACCTCAAGGGCGCGGTGGCCAGTGGCAAACAGGTACTGGCCGACGTCGGCGGCGACCTGACCATCGAAAGCTTGCAAGACACCAACACCTACGTCGTCGATGAGAAGAGCCTGGGCGTTGGCATCAGCCTGTGCGTCCCGCCGTTCTGCTACGGCATGAGTTCGGTCAACGGCATGAGTGGCAGCTTCGGGGCCACGGACATCGACTCCAACTACGCCAGCGTGATCGAGCAATCCGGGATCAAGGCCGGCGACGAGGGCTTCGACATTCGCGTGGGCGGCAACACCGACCTGGTCGGCGGGGTGATCGCCAGCAGCGACAAGGCCGTGCAGGACGGCAAGAATCGCCTGGTCACCGCCAGCCTCACCAGCCGCGACATCAAGAACAAGGCCGAATACGACGCCAGTTCCGTCAGCGTCGGGGGCGGCTATCGCGAAGTCGGCAAGGACCAGCAGGGCAACGCCACCAGCGGCGGCACGCAAACCCCGGGTACCGGGCTGCCGCAGAACGGCAATGAGCTCAGCGCCACCATGCCGATTGCCATCAGTGCCAGCGACGACGCCAGCAGCGTCACCCGCAGCGGCATCAGTGGCGGCACGGTCGTCATCACCGATGATGCCGAGCAGCAGAAGCGCACCGGCAAGAATGGCGAGCAAACCGTCGCCAGCCTCAATCGCGACGTCTCCAGCGACCGCGATACCAGCAACGCGCTCAAGCCGATCTTCGACGAAGATGAGATCCGCGCCGGTTTCGAGATTGTCGGCGCGTTCGCCAACGAAGCCAGCACTTTGCTCGCCAACAAGGCCAAGGAGGTCGATGCCAAGCGCAACCAGGCCGAGGAAGACAGGGCCAAGGCCCTCGACCCGAATGCGAACCTGACCGACGCCGAGCGATTGGCGTTGCTCAACAATTCCCAGCGGCTGACTGTCGAAGCCCGCGACATCGCCGACAAGTGGGGCGCGGGCGGCACTTACCGCCAGATCACCACCGCCCTGGTGGGCGCGGCCAGCGGCAACATCAGCGGCAGTAACGGCGCATTCGTCCAGAGCCTGGTGGTCAACTACGTGCAACAGCAAGGCGCGGGCTACATCGGCGACCTGGTGGCGGACGGCAAACTCACTGAAGGCTCGCCGCTGCATGCCGCGCTGCATGGCATCGTCGCCTGCGCGGGCGCCGCGGCCAGTAGCCAGAGCTGCGGCAGTGGCGCAGCGGGCGCGGCGGCGTCGAGCCTGCTCACTGGCTTGTTCTCCGAAGCCAGCCCCAACGAAAGCGAAGCCCAGCGCGAAGCCAAGCGAAACCTGATCGTCAGCCTGGTCACCGGCCTGGCCGCCAGCAGCGCCTCGCTCGACCCGGCCACCGCCAACAGCGCGGCCGGCGCGGCGGTGGACAACAACTGGCTGGCGACCCAGCAACTGGTCCAGGCCGAGAAGGAATACAGCGCAGCCGATGGGCTGGCGGCCAAGGCGCAGGTGCTCGCCAAATGGGCCTACATCAACCAGAAACAAGACGTACTGACCCGCTTCGGCGTGGGCAAGGGCCTGGTGCAGGCGGGATGGGGCGACGTCGAAGGCCTGGCGCAGTTCCTCCTCCATCCGATTGACGGAATCAACGGCCTCAAGGCCCTGATCAACGACCCCGAGGCCCGCAAGCAGTTCGGCGATGGCGTGGTCAATGAACTCAACGCCAAACTCGATCGCGTCAAGGATGCCCTGGAAAATGGCGGCGACGACCGCGCCGTGCAGTTGGGTCAGGACCTGGGCGAACTGGTTTGGCAGGTGGGTAGTATTGCCACGGGCGTGGGTACGGCGGCCAAAGGCGGCGTGGCGCTGGCAAAAACAGGGATCAAGGTTGGGGCGCAAGGGCTTGAAAAGATGGCCGATATGGCCAAAATTGCCAAAGCTGAAGCGTCGGCTGGTAAGCCGGTGCAGTGGAGCAGCGTGGAGGGAGCCTATAGCGGGAAGCTTGAGGGGGGGTATGGCCCTGGCACGACGACCGTTAATGGGAAGGTTGTTGAAAATCCTGGGGATTACAGTGCTGGGATAAAAAAACCTAGTAAAGTGCTTCGCGAAGTAGAAATTAACTCTGGTGGTAAGGGCGCATGGTCCAAAGAGCTCAACAAACCTGAACCCAATACAATTTATAAAGTTGATGGGAACAAAATTTATCAAACAGATAGTTTGGGGCGCGTTGAAAAAGTTGAGTCTGATCTTTCTTTTGTGAAGAATGACAGGAACACGTATCAGCAGTGTGTGGCTGGTAAATGCGGGGTGGCGGGTGATGAGGGTGGGCACCTAATTGCAAGTATTTTTAACGGTCCAGGTGAAAAGTTAAATCTACTCCCCATGAATGGGAACTTAAACAAGGGTGTCTGGAAAGCAATGGAGAATGCTTGGGCGGATGCTCTAAAGGAGGGTAAGGCTGTTAGGGTAAAAATTGAGCCTGTTTACTCTGGTGGGAATGTTCGGCCAGATAGTTTTAACGTCGAGTACTCAATTGGTGGTGGTCGTCCTAAAGAAGTTTTGTTTAATAATTCACCAGGAGGTATCTGATGCGTAACGATAGCGATATTTATAATGATATTGGCGCGATTTTATTTGATGTCGCTCCAGAGGGGGCGTGTAAAGTTGTAATGCGCGCACAGTTAGCGCAGGAGTTGGACAGCTGCGAATATGAATATGACTTCGTGGATGAGCAAGGTAACGTGTCCTGGTTTACTGCTGGAGGACGTGCAAATGCTGATATGTTGAAGCTGTTGGTGGAACTCCGAAATTGGTATTTCCAGAATAAGCTAACGGCAGGTATGTCTGTTTGGAGTGGCTGTGAAGTGACGATTGACTTGGTTGAGGGAAAAATCGGGATTGAGTTTGTATATCCGCAATGAGGACGACTTCTGTGCGGGAAGTTTTGGGTCTTAAGTTTTGATTATGGGGCGGGACAGGATGTATTTAGAGGGAGGGTTTTTAATTGCTTGATTTTTAATGGTTTTTCCCTGTTTTATGAGGATTTCTGGGGCGAAGTGATGGGGGGAAGTGTTGTTTCAATCTTGAGAGAAGGGCTAGCTCAAGCACTGGAGGAACTATGTAAGTTTCATTTCTCCAATTCTTAGGACGGCGGTGCGGCGTGGGGTCCTGAGTTCAAATACACACCTTTCGATCTGCTACCTTTAGAGATTCACGCAATTTTCCGTGTGCGATAAAAACTAGGTTTGACTACGCCGGTTGTGGCAAGTCCTTTGCTGTTTGCCGAGGCGGTTGAGCTAGAGAGCATAGGCATCATTCTGATCAGCTTGTTGACCGGGTGGAGGCAGCCTACGCGCGTTTCTTCGGACTTCAGCAGCAAGAGTGACTACGGGTTCCTAACGTAAATACCAGAAATTTTCACGATATGGGCTTGAAGGAAACTTAAATGGTTCGGGCACCACTGGGAGATTCTCGCTACTGGTCTGAATGGGTTGCGTATGTTGACGAACGCATTGCCCGAGCGCTTGAGAACGCGCGGGCCCCGGCGGGCGATCCCGACTACGCGCCGCAGTACGTCTATACCATCGCCCAGGACCATTGGCACCAGATGCTAAGTCGCTACTCTGCCGGATGCCCTGTCGCCGACTTGCCTCCTTATTTCCCTGGGCTACTCGATGCCTGGGAAGAGGCCGAACGCCTGGGGGCAACGGTCTGGACACCTGAGCAGCAATTCACCCGCCACAGCTGGCGCGTCAACTATGACCATTACATCGTCTGCTTCTGGCTGGTGGGCTTGGGGTTGGCTCTGGAGATACCAGATGATCAATGGCGAAGGCTGCTGACCCTTATCGGCAACGAAGGCGAGGACGTGTTGCTCGACCGGGTCATCGCGAGTCGCACTCCCGAGCGCAAAGTGGGGGCCGCTCTCCTTTATCCCAAACCTTATGGACGACTGTTGGCGGCGGTGGATGCGCCGGTGGAGACGCAGGCTTCCAAGTTGGAAGCCTTTGTCAGTCACTGGTATCAGGAAGTCCGAACAGGGGCGAAATCCGGCTCCGATCCCCAGGCAGTCAGTTACAAGCATCCCTACTGGTACACCTATGGCGACGAGAATTTTGAAGGTGGCGCGTATTTCGGTCGCTGGTGCGTGGAAGCCGTGGCGGCGGTGAAGGCTTTTGGGTTGGATGATTCGCAGTGCCTGGGGCTTGAGCATTATCCAGGGGATTTACTCCGGTCCGATGGTCCGAGTACGCATCCGGTAAGGCAGGAGGTCGTGCCACCTGCGCCAGTGGTCGAGGAGACTAAAGTGGGATTTTGGGGACGGCTGTTGGGGCGTCGCTAAGTGACGATCTGACGAGCAAAGCCGGGCATGGCGCTGCCAGTTCAGCGAATCCCAAGTGGGCACGCTGTGGCGAGGGAGCTTGCTCCCGCTGGGCTGCGCAGCGGCCCCGACAAGGCAAGGGCCGCTTCGTGCCCCCGCGGGAGCAAGCTCCCTCGCCACAGATTCCACCTGGGGCTGCCAGATCTTTCTGACGAACTGGCATTAGCGCCTTTCTCGCACTAAACCTCTCCCATACGATCGGTTAACGGAACGCCACTTGCGGCCGATAAGCTGACGAGCACCCTTTTGGGCGCATCTTTTTTACTTGCCTGGACATCCTCGATGCTGGCGTACCACCAAAAAAGTTTTCTGATCGTCGATGATTTCTCGGATTTCCGCAGCTCGATCCGTTCCATGTTGCGTGAGCTGGGCGTCAAGGACGTGGACACCGCCGATACCGGCGAAGTGGCGCTGCGCATGTGTTCGCAGAAGCGCTATGACTTCATCCTGCAGGACTATCACCTGGGCGACGGCCGCAAGAACGGTCAGCAGGTGCTGGAAGACCTGATGATCGAGAAGCTCATCAGTCATGAAAGCGTGTTTCTCATGGTGACTGCCGAGACCAGCCAGGCCATGGTACTCAGTGCCCTGGAGCATGAGCCCGATGCCTACCTGACCAAGCCTTTCAACCGCTCCGGCCTGGCCCAGCGGCTGGAGCGGCTGGAGCAGCGCAAGACCCTGCTCAAGCCGATTCTCCAAGCGCTGGATCGTGGCAAGCCGCTGGAAGTGCTCAATGCCTGCATCGCCCTGTGCAAGCAGGATCCGCGCTACGGGCCGTTGTGCCTGCGATATCGGGCCGATGCGCTGCGGGACCTGAACCAGAACGAAGCCCTGGAGCGCCTGTACAACACCATCCTGGCTGATCGTCCGTTGCCTTGGGCCTATGCGGGCCTGGGCAAATTGATGTTCAAGCGCGGTCAGGTGGCGCAGGCCAAGGCCGTTTATGAAAAGGCCCTCAAGACATTTCCGATGATGCCTGCCTTGTATGACGGCATGGCCGATGTCCTGGTGGCCGAAGGTGACACGAAACAGGCGCAGGAGGTGCTGGAGGAAGCGGTTCGCCTGTCGCCCCTGGCGGTGCGTCGACAATCGCTGCTGGGCAAGTTGGCAATGACCAACGAAGATTACGACACCGCCTCCAGGGCCTACCGCCAGGCGGTCGGGCAGGGCGCGCAGTCGCGTTTCAAGGATCCGGAAAGCAACCTCGGCCTGGCCCATGCACTGATCAGCAAGGGCAGCGAGAAAGGCCTCGACACCCGGACCCGGCTGGAGATCAACACGACCCTCAGCGCGGTGGCGAAGGAAAATCTCAACGACCCGGGACTGCAGGTCCGGGCGCGACTGATGAAAGCCACGAGCCTGTTGCTGAACGATGCCGAAACCGCGGAAAAACTCACCGAGCAGGCTTTGCAGCGTCTCGACGGCATGGAGCAATTCATGAGCGCCGAGGCCGCGCTGCTGGTGGCCAAGCAGTTGCAGATGCTCGGCCAGACCAGCGCCGGCGAATCGATGCTCAAGAACTGTGCGGAAATCTACGGTGATGACCCGACGGTAATGCAAGGCATTGCCAAGCTCACTGACGACCCGAATATTCTCAATCAGGGCAATGCCGCCGCCGAGCTGAACCGCGAAGGTGTGCGTGTCTACAAGACCGGTGCGTTGCCCGAGGCGCGGGAGTTGTTCCGCCGTGCGCTGAAGATGCAACCGAAGAACATCAGTATTGCCCTGAACATGGCGCAATCCCTGCTGCATGGCACCGATACCAGTGTGGAATCGGAGCTGCTGGAGGAATGTCGCGCCTGCCTGAAACTGGTGGGCATGATGCCCGACACCGATGCGCGTTTTGCGCGCTATCAGAAACTGCGAAGCAAGGCATTTGGCGATGAATGACAGCGAACAGGCACTCGATTTTTCCACGGTGATCGCGTCGACCGTGCACGACATGAAAAACTCCCTGACCTTGCTCATGCAGGCTCATACCCAGTGGCTCGAGCGCCTGCCCGAAGCGGCGCAGCAGACCCCCGAGCAGGGTGTGATGGAGTTTGAGTTCGCCCACCTCAATGGCTTGATGGTGCAACTGCTGGGACTGTACAAGCTGGGTGTCAACCAGTTGCCGCTGCACCCGGCCTACCATGAGTTGGACGATTTCATCGAGGCGCAGTTGGCCGGCCATCAGGAGGTGTTCCGCAGCCGTGGGATCATGGTCACCTATGAGGTCGATCCTTTGAGCCCCCTGGGCTTTTTCGACCGAGAGCTGATTGCTTCGGTGCTCGACAACTGCATCAACAATGCCATTCGCCACGCCCGGCAGACGCTGTTGATCAGTGCGAGCGATGAAGCCGGGCAGTTGGTGCTCACCATCAACGACGACGGCCCAGGCTACCCACCCGAAATGATCGAGCGTCAGGCCGACTATGTTCAGGGCATCAATCACAGCAGCGGCAGCACCGGGCTGGGCCTGTACTTCGCCGCGCGGATCGCCGGGCTGCACCAGCGCGGCGGTGTGTGCGGGCGAACCGAAATTGCCAATGGCGGTGTGCTGGGGGGAGGCGTGTTCAGGATTTATCTGCCCTGAGCCTGTCCCACGCAGGAGGCCCTGGCCGCCTGCATCCTTGTGGGAGCGAGCCTGCTCGCGATAGCGCCGGGTCGGTTTATGCCGGGTTGTCTGATACGCCGCCATCGCGAGCAGGCTCGCTCCCACAGGGTGTTCCCAGGCTCGATGTTTATTGTCTCCAGGTGCTTGATATTCCGAACAGCTGAAGCCTATTTTGTACGGGTTGCCGTTCGCGGCTCGCACATAACAAGGAATGCGTCATGACGACCGATGGCCTGGGTTCACTCGCGCAGCGACTGACGGGCATTGATGAGATTGAATGTGTCACGCCGGACCTCAATGGCGTACCGCGGGGCAAGGTGATGACCGCTGCGGGTTTCCTGGAGGGGCGGCGGTTGCAGATGGCCCGGGGTGTGCTGCTGCAATGCATCATGGGCGGTTATCCGCCATCGCGCTTCTATGGCAGTGACGATGGCGATCTGGCGTTGGTGGCCGATCCGAAACAGATCCACCGTCTGCCCTGGAGTTCGCACCCCCGCGCCCTGGCAATCTGCGATGCCGATGAACTGACCGGTGAAAGCTCTCGTCTCTCGACACGCGGCCAGCTCAAGACGGTGATCGCCCGGTATGCTGCCCGGGGCTTGGCGCCGGTGGTGGCGACCGAACTGGAATTTTTCGTCTTCGCGCCCAACCCGGATCCGACCCAGCCATTCCAGCCCCCGGTGGGCTTGGATGGACGTCGTGAAGACGGCCACTCGGCATTCAGTGTCAGTTCCAACAACGGCCTGCGCCCATTCTTCAACGAGGTCTATGAATGCATGGCAGCCCTGGGGTTGCCGCGCGATACCTTCATGCATGAAATGGGTGTGAGCCAGTTCGAGATCAATCTGCTGCATGGCGATGCTCTGCTGCTGGCCGACCAGACCTTCCTGTTCAAGCACCTGCTCAAGGAGGTCGCTCTCAAGCACGGCCTGACCGTGGTGTGCATGGCCAAACCGCTGGCCCATACGCCGGGCAGTTCGATGCATATTCACCAGAGTCTCGTCGAGCTGGACAGCGGCCGTAATGTGTTCAGCGACGAGGCCTGCGAGCCAACGGCGGCGTTCAGGCACTTCATCGGCGGGCAACAGGCCGGCATGGCGGACTTCACGGCGCTGTTCGCGCCGAACGTCAACTCCTACCAGCGCCTGTGTCATCCGTTCGCGTCGCCGAACAATGCCTGTTGGTCTCACGACAATCGCTCGGCCGGGTTACGGATTCCGGCCAGTTCACCAGTGGCCCGACGGGTCGAAAATCGCTTGCCCGGGGCCGATGCCAACCCTTACCTGGCTATCGCTGCCAGCCTGGCGGCCGGTCTTCATGGGATTGAAAATCGCCTGGAGCCGAGCGCTGCGATCCAGGGTGAATTCCAGGTGCCGGATAATCTATCGTTGCCATGTACCTTGCATGCTGCCCTGGAGCGTCTGAGACGTAGCCTTCTGGCGAAGGAACTGTTCGGTACAGAGTTCATCGAAGGCTACATCGCGACGAAAACCCTGGAACTGACCAGCTACTTTGATGAAATCACGCCCTGGGAACGGCGTGTGCTGGCAGCCCAGGCTTAACGAAACGTCGCATTCGGGCTGCCTTCACAGGCGGCCCCTACTTATCTCAAGGAGCCGCTCGGAACGCCGATGCGCCAAGTCTGGAAACCTTTTCGAGCGCTTTATTTCGCCTCGCTGATGATGCTGATCGGTTCGGGGCTGTTGAGTACTTACCTGGCCTTGCGCCTGGCTGCCGAGCATGTGGACAGCCTGTGGGTCGGTGCGCTGATGGCCGCCAACTATTTCGGCCTGGTGCTGGGCGGCAAGATCGGCCATCGGCTGATTGCCCGTGTCGGGCATATTCGTGCCTACTCGGCCTGTGCAGGGATCGTCGGTGCGGCGGTGCTGGGTCACGGCCTGGTGAGCTGGCTGCCGGCCTGGGTGGTGCTGCGGGTGATCGTCGGTCTCGGCATGATGTGCCAGTACATGGTCATCGAGAGCTGGCTCAACGAGCAGGCCGATGCGAAGCAGCGTGGGGTGGTGTTCAGCGGCTACATGATCGCCTCGTACCTGGGGATGGTGCTGGGTCAACTGATCCTGGTGATCCACCCGGCCCTGGGGCTGGAACTGCTGATGCTGGTGGCGCTGTGCTTTGCCCTGTGCCTGGTGCCGGTGGCGTTGACCCGCCGGATCCACCCGGCGCCGTTGCGTCCGGCACCGATGGAGCCGCGGTTCTTCATCAAGCGCGTGCCACAGTCATTGAGTACGGTGTTGGGCTCCGGGCTGATCGTTGGCTCGTTCTATGGCCTGGCGCCGCTCTATGCCTCCCAGCAAGGGCTGTCGACCGAGCAGGTCGGCCTGTTCATGGGTAGCTGCATCTTTGCCGGCCTGCTGGTGCAGTGGCCGCTGGGTTGGCTGTCCGACCGTTACGATCGCGCGCTGCTGATCCGTTGCTTTGCCCTGTGCCTGGCGGTTTTCGCAGCGCCATTGGCAATTCTGTCGGCGGTGCCGCTGGAGGTGCTGTTCATCGCGGGGTTCTTCTGTTCGCTGATGCAATTCTGTTTGTACCCGCTGGCGGTGGCGTTTTCCAACGACCACGTCGAAGCTGATCGCCGGGTGTCGCTGACCGCCATGCTGCTGGTGACCTACGGTGTGGGTGCGAGTATCGGCCCGTTGGTGGCCGGGGTGCTGATGAAGTCGTTCGGCAGCCACATGCTGTATGCCTTCTTCACCTTTTTTGCATTGGTACTGGTGTGGCGCATACGGCCGAAAGCGGTGACCAACCTGCATCAGGTCGATGACGCACCGCTGCATCACGTGGCGATGCCCGACAGCATGTCCAGTTCGCCGCTGGTGGCGTGTCTCGATCCGAGGGTTGATGAGCAGGTGGTGCAGGAGCAGATGCAGGTGTCGCCGAATCCGGAGGTCGAGCCGGTGGCAGAGCCGGTTACCGAGGCGGCTGAGGCTGAGGAGCCTCAGGCCAGGTAAGAGAAGTGCGGCGCGCCCATCGCGAGCAGGCTCGCTCCCACAGGGACTTGGGTAACCCTTGTGGGAGCGAGCCTGCTCGCGATGAGGTCAGTCCAGAAGCAGCGATACTTTAGGGCTGAAGATCAGAGATCGTCTTTATCGAAACGGCGAGCTTCACGCTGCAACTGATAAACGAAACGCTCGACCTGCCGCTGCACCAGGCCACTGATATTGTGGAAGCGCACGCCGGCGAAAGTGGTGTTGATGCGCTCTTCGAAATGCAGGTAGCGCAGCTCGACCGGCGCCGTCATATTGCCAAAGGGCAGGGCGGCGATGAAGCGCTCATACACCTGGCCCAATTGCAGGCGCTCGGTGATGTCGCCATCGAAGCGCAGCTTGCAGCCGGTGGCGGAGATATCCAGCAGTTTGCCGTTCACCGGTGACTTGAGCTTGTCGCCGCCCAGTTCGATGTTCACCAGTTGCGCCAGTTTCAGGGCGGCGCGGAAGGCGTTGCGACGTTGGTGATAAACCACTTCGTCGGGCAAGGCGCCGCGATAGCAGCGGCCATCGTTGGACTCATTGATCGTCAGCGGGCCATTGCCTTCCCATGCGATGCGCACGCCATCATGGAAACCCTCGACCCGAAACGGCTCGCCCGCGAGCAGGAAGCGTTCTCCGTCGCGAGGGATCATTTCATCCAGGGCAATGGTGTTCTTCTCGCGGTCGACGTCGACCAGGTAGCTCTGGAAGCGTTGGGTGCGTTCATGAAAGGTAATGATCAGTGGATCGTGACTATCTTGCAGCATCCGCAAGTTGCCGGAGATTTCCAGGGGCGTGGTAAGGACCTTAGGCGGTTGCGGAGCATCATCCGCGTTTGAGGCGTTGAACACGGTGGGTCAATCTCCAGGCAAAATACGACTACGAATGGCTGGCATTTTGCCAGCATCTATCGCGGGTTGATAGAGCGCATGCATGGTTCGTTTCATGCCTGGCTGAGCGGGCGATGCTTGACCATTTTGGCGGTCGAGCCGCGAGCATCGTAAAGCGTCGGGATTTCACCGCCATTGAGGATGCGCAACTGGTTGGCGGTAGCGGCCTGCTGGAGTTGGATCGATTGGCCATTGCGGGCGTTGGCGGCCTGGCACTGGGCGAGCAGCTCATTGAGCACTGCACTTTGGGAGAGCAACTGATCGCCGATCGTCGACTGGCTCGCCAGTTGCTCGAGGCCATCGTTGTTCGCGGGCAGGTTAAGGCTGGCGAGAATCTCGCTACGTTTACGGCCATGCTGATCGAGCAAAATGATCAATGCCTGTTTCTGTGCCAGGATATTTTCCAGCAAGGGCATGTCGCGACCGTGCAGCGCCAGGGATTCGGTCTGCAGGAGTTCCAGCAATTGTTGCGCTGGAACAAAATCGTCGATGATCAGTTGCAATAAATGAGTGTCGTGCATGGCTGGCCTTGGGTCTTAGCGTCCAAAAGCCTGCGCAGGCGGCGGCCTAGCGCTGGGCTTCGAAGTTGAGCAGTTTGCTGGCTACACGGTTGCTGTCGACTTTATAGCTGCCATCGGCGATGGCTGCTTTCAACTCGGCCACGCGGGCGTTGTTGACGACAGGTTGATCGCGCAGCTTGTCAGTGACCTTCTGCAACTGTTGAGCCTCATCACTGAGGTGTACCGATTCCCCATTCTTGACGACTGTCGCTTGCTCGGCCGGCGAGGATTTTTCGGTTTCCTTGCTGGCGCTGGGGCGCGTGGTGCCCGTCAATGGTGAAGAGCTGTTTAAACGGTTGAAATCGATGACCATGGTAAAAAACCTCTGGGTATTTGGACGCTTGCCATGTTTTCGGCCATCCCCAAAAAAACTTTAGGCTCATTTGTTCAATGAGCGTGCGCACGTCTGCGCTTGCCTTGCGTAAGGCACAGTCTAGGGAACAGCAGGGTCAAGCGCCAGCTTTCTACCCATTTCCACCGATCGCTACATAGCCACTTCCACCTGGCCTGGGGCTATCACCTGCGCCTTGATGACGCGCTGGGAATTGAGGTTTTTCACCCGAATCTGTTCATTCATGCCGCCATTGGACAGGGCTTCACCAGGCATTCGTACGGCCAGGGTGCCGCTGCGGGCGGTGATCACTACCTGGTCACCTTTACGAACGACTTCGGCCTGCTCCAGATGCACGAGGGTCACGATCTGATCGGCTACCATTGGTCGGACAAGTTTCTGTCCAATGGCCTGATCGACGGAGGTCAGGAAGCCCTGGGTTATCTGGCTGACGTCCCGTTCACGCAGCGTCACGTCCTGAGGTTCAACGATTCCGGCCCGTTTCAATGGTCGGGTGGTGGTGACGATTTCGCGGAACAGGCGCACCTGGGCCGGCACGAATACCGTCCAGGGCGCCGCGCTGTCGCAACGGACCTTTACTGTTACACGTCCCAGGGGCCTGGCGGGGCTTTCCAGGGAGGCAGTCAATTCCTTGTCGCACATCGGCATGCGCAGGCGCGGGTCGATCTGGTTGACTTCGATTTCGTAGCGACCTTCGGTTTGACTGGAAGCCAGATAGTCTTCTACGGTGAATTCAAGAAAGCCCTGAGTGACGCCGATAAGGAGATCAGGCAAGGTAACCGGAGCATCGGCAAGGGCACGTCCCCCCGAGGCGAACAGGCAGGCAGCCAACAGCACACCGAGCCAGAGGCGGCAATGAGTGGTCAGGCGTCGAGAAAATGTCGTTTGTGCGTTCATGCCGGTTGAATAGCAAGCCCCGTGCCGTTTAGTGATGAATGCGCGTCGGACACATTAGCGTTAGGTAGGAGTCAGGGCATGGCGGGAGTGATGGATTCGGTAAACCAGCGCACGCAGCTGGTCGGTCAGAATCGCCTGGAGCTGTTGTTGTTCCGTCTCGATGGCCAGCAGTTATATGGGATCAACGTATTCAAGGTCCGCGAGGTGCTGCAATGCCCCAAGCTGACCTTGATGCCCAAGTCCAGTCCCGTCGTGTGCGGTGTGGCGAACATTCGGGGAGCGACCATTCCGATTCTCGATCTGGCGATGGCCACCGGTTCCGGTCGGCTGCTGGATCAGAGCAGTCCGTTTGTGATCATCACCGAGTACAACACCAAGACCCAGGGATTCCTGGTGCGCTCGGTGGAGCGCATCGTCAACATGAACTGGGAGGAGATCCATCCACCGCCCAAGGGGACCGGCCGCGATCACTACCTGACGGCGGTGACCCGGGTTGATGGCCAGTTGGTGGAAATCATCGACGTGGAGAAAATCCTCGCCGAAGTGGCGCCGACCACGGAAACCATCTCCCACGGTGTGGTGGATGCCGAAACCCAGCACAAGGCGGTTTCGCTGCGGGTGCTGACGGTGGACGATTCGTCGGTGGCGCGTAAGCAGGTGACCCGTTGCCTGCAGACGATCGGCGTCGAAGTGATTGCATTGAACGATGGGCGGCAGGCGCTGGATTACCTGCGCAAGTTGGTCGACGAGGGCAAGAAGCCGGAAGAAGAGTTCCTGATGATGATCTCCGACATCGAGATGCCGGAGATGGACGGGTACACCCTGACATCGGAAATCCGCAGTGATCCGCGTATGCAAAAGCTGCACATCATCCTGCATACGTCCCTGTCGGGTGTCTTCAACCAAGCGATGGTCAAGAAAGTCGGTGCCGATGATTTTCTCGCCAAGTTCCGCCCTGACGACCTGGCTTCCCGGGTAGTCGATCGGATCAAGACAGCGGAATAAAGGTCGGGCGCGTTGTGCGCCCGGCAAATCAACACAATGAAAGAGGCGGTAACTTGTCTACGGGTAATTTGGATTTCGAACAGTTCCGGGTCTTCCTGGAAAAAGCCTGTGGCATATTGCTTGGTGAAAACAAGCAATATCTGGTGTCGAGCCGTCTCAACAAATTGATGGAGCAGCAGGGCCTCAAATCGTTGGGCGAACTGGTGCAGCGTATCCAGACCCAGCCGCGCAGCGGTTTGCGCGAAATGGTGGTGGACGCCATGACCACCAATGAAACCCTGTGGTTTCGTGATACCTATCCGTTCGAAGTCTTGAAGAACAAAGTGCTGCCGGCGGCCATCAAGGCCAGCCCGGGCCAGCGCCTGCGGGTCTGGTCGGCCGCCTGTTCGTCGGGTCAGGAACCGTATTCGCTGTCGATGTCCATCGACGAGTTCGAGCGGACCAATATCGGCCAGTTGAAGGGGGGCGTGCAGATCGTCGCCACGGACCTGTCCGGAACCATGCTCAACAACTGCAAGACCGGTGAGTACGACAGCCTGGCTATCGGCCGCGGCCTGTCGCCCGATCGCCTGCAACGCTACTTCGATCCGAAAGGGCCGGGGCGCTGGGTGGTCAAGGCACCGATCAAGAGCCGGGTGGAGTTCCGCTCGTTCAACCTGCTGGACAGCTACGCCAGCCTGGGCAAGTTCGACATCGTGTTCTGCCGCAACGTGCTGATCTACTTCTCCGCCGAAGTGAAGAAGGACATCCTGTTGCGCATCCACGGCACTCTGAAGCCCGGCGGCTACCTGTTCCTAGGCGCCTCTGAAGCACTGAACGGCTTGCCGGATCATTACCAGATGATCCAGTGCAGTCCGGGGATCATCTACCAGGCGAAGTGATGCAGTCGGGTCGTCAAAAAGCGGGAGCCCCTACAGGCTCCCGTTTTTTTTTGCCTGCTGATTAGTGCTTCGCTCACTCTGTGGAGCGAGCTTCTGTGGGAGCCGAGCTTGCTCGCGATGCAGGCAACACGGTTTCAACTCCCGTCCGCGTCATCGTTCATCGCGAGCAAGCTCGGCTCCCACCAAAGCTCGGTCCCACTGTAATTGCCAGTGTCACTCAAAAAGCGGCAGAAAAGCGGCAGCCGGCGGAAAACGGTTGCCGCTTTTCTGGCATTGCCGCCTTGCCGATGCCCGCAAAGCCCCGGTTTATGGGGTTTTGGGAAGTGGCACGACGCTTGCTAGGTCCATGTACGTACATTCTGGTCACCCAAAGGTTTCCGACATGAGCATCAGCTTCGATAAAGCGCTCGGTATCCACGAACAGGCCCTGAGCTTCCGCGCCCAGCGTGCCGAAGTTCTGGCCAACAACATCGCCAACGCCGACACCCCGAACTACAAGGCTCGGGATCTGGACTTCTCCAAAGTGCTCGCCGAGCAGAATGAGAAAACCAAGAACGGCTCCTTCGCCCTGAACATGACCAACAGCCGTCATATCGAGGCCGAAGGCTTGGGCAACGGCGACGAGTCGCTGATGTATCGCACGCCGATGCAGCCTTCGATCGACCAGAACACCGTGGACGCTCAACTGGAACAGTCCAACTACGCGGAGAACTCCGTGAACTTCCAGGCCAGCTTCACCCTGCTCAACAGCAAATTCAAAGGGCTGATCTCGGCCCTGCGCGGAGAGTAAGTCATGTCGATTGCGAGCGTATTCAACATCGCCGGCAGTGCCATGAGTGCCCAGACCACTCGCCTGAACACTGTCGCCAGTAACATCGCCAACGCCGAGACCGTTTCGTCGAGCATCGACCAGACCTACCGCGCCCGTCACCCGGTGTTCGCCACCATGTTTCAAGGTGGCCAGTCGAATGGCAGCGGCTCGCTGTTCCAGGAGCAGGACGCGGCCGGGCAGGGCGTGCAGGTAATGGGCGTGGTCGAAGACCAGAGCAACCTCGAAGCGCGCTATGAGCCGAACCATCCGGCTGCCGACGCCAAGGGCTATGTCTATTACCCGAACGTCAACGTCGTCGAAGAAATGGCCGACATGATTTCCGCCAGTCGTTCGTTCCAGACCAACGCCGAAATGATGAACACCGCCAAAACCATGATGCAGAAGGTCCTGACCCTGGGTCAGTGATAAGGGGCGAGTCACATGAGCGTTACCAACACCACCAGCGGTTTGAGCCTCAACGAGATTCTGGCCAACTCCTCGGTCAAGACCAACACCACCACCGACGGCCTGGGCTCGCTGACAGGTGCGGCGACCGGCAAGAAGGAGCTGGGCAAGGATGCGTTCCTGCAACTGCTCGTCACCCAGCTGAAAAACCAGGACCCGTTGTCGCCGCAGGACAACGGTGAGTTCGTTGCCCAGCTGGCCCAGTTCAGTAGCCTGGAAGGCATCACCACCCTCAACGATACCGTGAGCGGGTTGGCCAGCAACTACAACTCGTCCCAGGCCTTGCAGGCCTCGTCGCTGGTGGGGCGTTCAGTCATTGCCCCTGGCGACAAGGCGGTGGTCGACACCTCCAAGAGCCTCAACGGCACGGTGGTGGTGCCCTCGGCGGTATCGTCCGTCGCGGTCAAGATCGTGGACAAGGATGGCAAGACGGTTCGCACCATCGACTTGGGCAGCCAGAAGGCCGGTAACTCCGCCTTTATCTGGGATGGCAAGAACGATGCGGGCACGACGGTCGAAGCGGGTACTTACAGCTTCGTAGCCTCGACCACCATCGACGGCCAGGCCACGTCGCTGATCACCAACCTGCCGGCGACCGTCAGCAGCGTGACGATCAGCCAGACAGGGGGAGAGCTGATGCTCAACCTCGCCGGGCTGGGCAGCATCGCCCTGTCCAAAGTACAAACTATTGGTATGTAGAGCCGACTAACCCGGCAAAGGAGTGGAATATGTCTTTCAACATCGGCCTTAGCGGTCTCTATGCTGCCAACAAACAGCTGGACGTCACCGGTAACAACATCGCCAACGTGGCAACCACCGGCTTCAAATCGTCCCGCGCGGAATTCGAAGACGTCTACTCGGCCACCAAGCTGGGTTCGGGCAGCAAAACCGTGGGTAACGGCGTGCGCCTGTCCAACGTTTCCCAGCAGTTTGGCCAGGGCGACGTCAACAACACCGGCAACGTGCTGGACATGGGTATCCAGGGCCAGGGCTTCTTCGTCCTGAGCAACGACGGTTCCCTGAGCTACACCCGTGCCGGTACGTTCAAGACCGACAAGGAAGGCTATATCACCAACAGTGACGGCACTTCGAGGCTGCAGGGCTATGGCGTGGATGCGAACGGCAAGATCCAGAACGGGATCCTGACCGACCTGCGTATCGACACCTCCAACCTGCCACCGAGCGCTACCAGCCTGGTTTCGTCGACCATCAACCTGAACTCCACGGCCACTGCTATTACCGCTGCGTTCAATCCGACCGATACTTCGACCTTTACCAAGCAGTTCACTACGCCGGTCTACGACACCCAGGGTAACCAGCACTCCATGGACCAGTACATGGTCAAGACGGCTGGCAATACCTGGAACGTTTATACCTTGATCGATGGTCGTAACCTGGACGGTAGCTTGCCGACCACGACCGGTGCGACCGCGCCGATTCCTTCGACCATGACCTTCGATTCGAGCGGCAAACTGACCCAGGTCAGCACTCCGCCAGTGCCACCTGCCACTGTGCCGACTATCAACAGCGATCTGGTCTTGACTGGCTGGGTGCCTGGCACAGTGACCAACGGCGTATGGGCCGCCAACGGTGCCGCGAGTGCGCCAACCATCACGATCTCCATGGGCAACACCACCCAGTTCAACGCCGACACCGCGCGTTCGATCCCGACCCAGAACGGTTACGCCACCGGCCAGATCACTAACCTGACCATCGATGGTTCTGGTGTACTGCTGGCCAACTTCAGCAACAACCAGACCAAGCCGATCGGTCAGCTCGCCCTCGCCAGCTTCACCAACGAGCAAGGCCTGCAGCCGGTAGGCGGCACCAGCTGGAAGGAAACCTTCTCGTCGGGTATCCCGGGCTACGATGCTCCAACCACCGGTACCTTGGGTTCCATCGTTTCCAACGCCTTGGAAGAGTCCAACGTCAACCTGACCAACGAACTGGTCGAGCTGATCAAGGCCCAGAGCAACTACCAGGCAAACGCCAAGACCATCTCCACCCAGAGCACGATCATGCAGACCATCATTCAGATGGCCTGATTCTCGATGGTTGCTTGAAAGGTTACACAAGGAGCCCCTCGCAAGAGGGGCTTCTTTTTGGGCGGGTGTTTTGTGCTGCCTGGACTGGCCTCATCGCGAGCAGGCTCGCTCCCACAGGGGAACGCATTCCAATGTGGGAGCGAGCCTGCTCGCGATGAGGTCAGCCCGGCCACCACTTTCCTCCAGGCAAAAGAAAACCCCCGATAAACCAGCGGTCTATCGGGGGCTTTCTTTAAAGGTAGGCGCCTTGCAGCGCCCACCCGCTCAGCTTATTGGCAAGCTTCGCAATCCGGTTCGTCGATCGCGCAGGCCTTTGGCACTGGCGCCGGGCCTGCTGGAGCAGCCAGGACCGAATCGTCACCGTGGTTGCCGCCGCTGGAAACAGCGTTCAGCTTGCCGGTGTTGATGGTCGACTTCTCGGTGCTGGTGGCGGCCAGGGCACGGAGGTAGTAAGTGGTTTTCAGGCCACGGTACCAGGCCATGCGGTAGGTCACGTCCAGCTTCTTGCCCGAGGCGCCGGCGATGTACAGGTTCAGCGATTGAGCCTGGTCGATCCACTTCTGGCGACGGCTGGCTGCGTCGACGATCCAACGGGTGTCCACTTCGAACGCGGTCGCGTAGAGCTCCTTGAGCTCCTGCGGAATGCGCTCGATCTGCTGTACCGAACCGTCGTAGTACTTCAGGTCGTTGATCATGACCGAGTCCCACAGGCCGCGGGCCTTGAGGTCGCGGACCAGGTACGGGTTGATCACGGTGAACTCGCCCGACAGGTTCGATTTCACGTACAGGTTCTGGTAGGTCGGTTCGATCGACTGCGACACGCCGGTGATGTTGGCGATGGTGGCGGTCGGTGCGATGGCCATGATGTTGGAGTTACGGATGCCTTTCTGTACACGGGCGCGAACCGGTGCCCAGTCCAGGGACTCGGTCAGGTCGACGTCGATGTACTTCTCGCCACGGGACGCGATCAGGATCTGTTGCGAGTCCAGCGGCAGGATGCCCTTGGACCACAGCGAGCCCTGGAACGTCTCATAGGCGCCACGCTCGTCGGCCAGGTCGCAGGAAGCCTGGATCGCGTAGTAGCTGACCGCTTCCATGGACTTGTCGGCGAACTCGATGGCCGCGTCCGAACCGTACGGGATGTGCTGCAGGTACAGCGCGTCCTGGAAGCCCATGATGCCGAGGCCGACCGGACGGTGCTTGAAGTTGGAGTTCTTCGCCTGCGGCACCGAGTAGTAGTTGATGTCGATCACGTTGTCGAGCATGCGCACGGCGGTGTTCACGGTGCGTTGCAGCTTGGCGGTGTCCAGCTTGCCGTCGACGATGTGGTTCGGCAGGTTGATCGAGCCCAGGTTGCAGACGGCGATCTCGTCCTTGTTGGTGTTCAGGGTGATCTCGGTGCACAGGTTCGAGCTGTGGACCACGCCTACGTGCTGCTGCGGGCTGCGCAGGTTGCACGGGTCCTTGAAGGTCAGCCATGGGTGGCCGGTCTCGAACAGCATCGACAGCATCTTGCGCCACAGGTCTTTGGCCTGGACGACCTTGAACAGCTTGATCTTGTTGTACTCGGTCAGGGCTTCGTAGTACTCGTAGCGCTCTTCGAAGGCCTTGCCGGTCAGGTCATGCAGGTCCGGTACTTCGGATGGCGAGAACAGGGTCCACTTGCCGTCGTCGAAGACACGCTTCATGAACAGGTCGGGGATCCAGTTGGCGGTGTTCATGTCGTGGGTACGACGACGATCGTCACCGGTGTTCTTGCGCAGCTCGATGAACTCTTCAATGTCCATGTGCCAGGTTTCCAGGTAGGCACAGACCGCGCCCTTGCGCTTGCCACCCTGGTTGACCGCGACAGCGGTGTCGTTGACGACTTTGAGGAACGGTACGACGCCCTGGGATTTACCGTTGGTGCCCTTGATGTACGAGCCCAGCGCACGAACCGGCGTCCAGTCGTTGCCCAGGCCACCGGCGAATTTCGACAGCATGGCGTTGTCGTGGATCGCGCCGTAGATGCCCGACAGGTCGTCCGGCACGGTGGTCAGGTAGCAGCTCGACAACTGTGGACGCAGGGTGCCGGCGTTGAACAGGGTCGGGGTCGATGCCATGTAGTCGAAGGACGACAGCAGGTTGTAGAACTCGATGGCACGCTCTTCTTTCTGCTTCTCTTCGATGGCCAGGCCCATGGCCACACGCATGAAAAAGATCTGCGGCAGTTCGAAGCGGATACCGTCCTTGTGGATGAAGTAACGGTCGTACAGGGTTTGCAGGCCCAGGTACGTGAACTGCTGGTCGCGCTCGTGGTTGATCGCCTTGCCGAGTTTTTCCAGGTCGAAAGAGGCCAGGACCGGGTTCAGCAATTCGAATTCGATACCCTTGGCTACATAGGCCGGCAGGGCCTTGGCGTACAGGTCGGCCATTTCGTGGTGGGTCGCGCTCTCGGCGACTTCCAGGAAGCCCAGGCCTTCGGCGCGCAGGGTGTCCATCAGCAGACGGGCGGTCACGAAGGAGTAGTTCGGCTCGCGTTCCACCAGGGTCCGCGCAGTCATCACCAGAGCGGTGTTGACGTCCTTGAGCGCGACGCCGTCATAGAGGTTCTTCAGGGTTTCGCGCTGGATCAGGTCGCCATCGACTTCTTCCAGACCTTCGCAGGCCTCGGTGACGATGGTGTTCAGGCGGCCCATGTCCAGCGGCGCCAGGCTGCCATCGGCGCGAGCGATGCGGATCGACGGGTGGGCCTGGACCGGTGCGTCGGCCGGGTTGCGGGTGGCGCGTTCCTTGGCACGGGAGTCGCGGTAGATCACGTAGTCACGCGCTACCTTTTGCTCGCCGGCACGCATCAGGGCCAGTTCGACCTGGTCCTGGATTTCTTCGATGTGGATGGTACCGCCCGACGGCATGCGACGCTTGAAGGTCGCGGTGACCTGTTCGGTCAGGCGGGCCACGGTGTCGTGGATGCGCGACGAAGCGGCAGCGGTGCCACCTTCAACTGCGAGAAATGCTTTGGTGATGGCGACGGTGATCTTGTCATCGGTGTAAGGAACGACAGTGCCGTTACGCTTGATCACACGCAGTTGGCCAGGCGCGGTGGCAGCCAGATCCGGAGTCGAATCAGCGGCCAGCGGCGCGGTGCCCTGCGGGTTCTCGCGAGTTGTGTCGGTGTGCATGGGTGTCTCCACGTTCTCTATGTTTGTTTGGGCACCATCACGGTGCCCACCGTTCCGTCCTGAAGCACTACAACCGACTGGCGCCGGGTATAACAACTTCGGGACAGTAGGAAGCAGCCCTGTGGGGCTGCGTCCATCCGAAGTTCATGGGTTGCGAGCCTGGGCTCGAAACCGGGGTTGCAGGGGTGGCAGCAATGGACTGCAACACCCGTACCGTTTCGGTCGTTTTCGACCTTTGAAACAGTGGCCATCCGCAGGGGCGGTCTGGTCTTGGGAAAACACGATGTTTCAAGTGGAGAGAGGCACGAAAAGCGCTTGAATTCTCTGTCCGACTTGTGTTTGGTTTTTGGCTTCAACCCCTACATGTAGGGTTTTTTTTGCAGCGGGCTACAAGATAATGCGTTTTGGGGGATGAATGCAACGTACTGCCTGTGGATAAACCTGTGCGTAATTTGTGTGCGAAACAGGGAACTGCGCTGTAGGCCGCGACCCTGCTGGAGTGGGCCTTTTTTCATCGTTTTCGAGGCGCTGAAAACAGCCTGCCGGTTTTTGCGGGCGCGGACGTTACCACACAAATCCCGCTCGACCGAACGCATTTGTCCGCTTGTTTTCTCCCAAGGCGCCGTTTATACAATCGGCCCGTGCGTCGGACAGGGTTATCCTCCTTTGACATGACAAAAGAGCGAGGGGGCGAGCTCGAATATCCTTGTGGCGAGGGGATTTATCCCCGTTGGGCTGCAAAGCAGCCCCAAATCAGTCGCTTAGCTGTGTCAGGCAGAACACAGGAGTCGCTTCGCGACCCAACGGGGATAAATCCCCTCGCCACAAGGGATGAGCATTTGTCCTTTTATATTCACAGCAGACGAGGTCCCCCGTGGAACAAGAAGCCTGGCATATATTGATCGTCGAGGATGACCAGCGTCTGGCCGAGCTGACCCGTGACTACCTGGAAAGCAACGGGCTGCGTGTCGCCATCGAAGGCGACGGCGCGGTGGCGGCGCAGCGGATCGTCGCCGAGCAGCCGGACCTGGTGATCCTCGACCTGATGCTGCCCGGCGAAGACGGCCTGAGCATCTGTCGCAAGGTCCGCACGCAGTACGACGGGCCGATCCTGATGCTCACGGCCCGCACCGACGACGCCGACCAGATCCAGGGCCTGGACCTGGGCGCCGACGATTATGTCTGCAAGCCGGTTCGCCCGCGTTTGTTGTTGGCGCGTATCCAGGCCCTGCTGCGGCGTAGCGAGCCGGAGCCGTCCTCCCCGCAGAAATCGCGGCGCCTGCAATTCGGCCCCTTGGTGGTGGACGACGCTCTGCGCGAGGCCTGGTTGCAGGGCAACGGCATCGAACTGACCAGCGCCGAGTTCGACCTGCTGTGGCTGCTGGTGTCCAATGCCGGGCGCATCCTGTCCCGGGAGGAAATCTTCACCGCCCTGCGTGGTATCGGGTATGACGGCCAGGATCGCTCCATCGACGTAAGGATCTCGCGCATCCGGCCCAAGATCGGCGATGACCCGGAGCATCCACGGCTGATCAAGACCATCCGCAGCAAAGGTTACCTGTTCGTGCCTGAAGCTTGTGTAGACCCGGCACCGTGAATTCGATCTTTCTGCGCATCTATGGCGGCATGTGTGCGGCGCTGGTGCTGGTGGCGGTGCTGGGAGTGCTGGCCCTGCACTTGCTCAACCAGACCCGTAGCGAGCAATACCGCGAGCGCCTGGCCCATGGTACGTTTTCCCTGATGGCCGAAAACCTGCGGCCGATGAACGACACCGAGCGTCACCGGGCGCTGCTGTTATGGGAGCGGCTGCTGGGGATCCCCCTGGCGTTGCAGACCTTCGCCCAGACCGACCTGGACCTGAGGCAGCGCACCCGCGTGCTGCGTGGCCAGGCGCTGGTCGAACAGACCGGGCCCCATGCGGCGAAGGTCTATCGACTGGTCAGCGATGGCGAGCAATTGATGTTGGTGGGGGAAGTCCAGCAGATCAGCGAGCAACTGGCCCGGGCAACTATCTATCTGCTGGCCGACGAACTGGTGCGCTACCCGGTGGGCGAGCAACCCCGGCGACTCGCCCAGCTCATGGAAGAAAAAGGTTTCGGCTTCGATCTGCGGTTGATGACCGCCGAGCAGGCGGACATGGACGAAGACCAGCGCCGTCGTGTGTCCGAGGGCGATACGGTGATGGCCTTGGGCAAGGGGGGCGATTCGATCCGAGTGTTCGCCGGCATGGTGGGCACGCCGTGGGTATTGGAAATCGGCCCGCTGTACCAGATGAATCCTTACCCGCCCGAATGGCTGGTGCTGATCGCCGCGTTGGGCTTGAGCCTGATCGGGTTGATCGTCTACCTGTTGGTGCGTCAGTTGGAACGGCGCCTGAGTGGCCTGGAGGCCGCCGCCACCCAGATTGCCCAGGGCAGTCTGGAAACCCGCGTGCCAGCTCGTGGTGCCGACTCGGTCGGTCGGTTGGCCGCCGCGTTCAACGGCATGGCCGAGCACCTGCAACAACTGTTGGCGATCCAGCGTGAGTTGGTACGGGCGGTTTCCCACGAACTGCGTACCCCGGTGGCGCGCCTGCGTTTCGGCCTGGAAATGCTCGGCAGCGCTGCCACCCCCCAGGCCCGGGAAAAATACCTGGCGGGCATGGACCATGACATCGAAGACCTGGATCGGTTGGTGGACGAGATGCTGACCTATGCGCGACTGGAGCAAGGCTCACCGGCGCTGAACTTCCAGCGGGTGGATCTGGATGCGCTGGTCAACCAGGTAATCGAGGAACTCGGCCCGTTGCGGGCCGGGGTCACGGTCGAGCGCGGGCTGTGCCTGTCTGCCGTCGATTGTGACGGCGCCTGGGTCGAGGCCGAGCCACGCTTCCTGCATCGCGCCTTGCAGAACCTGGTGGGCAACGCCATGCGCCATGCCAAGTCCCGGGTGACCGTCAGCTATCAGGTGGGCCAACTGCGTTGCCGGGTGGACGTCGAGGATGACGGGCCCGGTGTGCCGGAGGCGGCCTGGGAGCGGGTGTTCAAGCCCTTCCTGCGCCTGGACGACAGCCGTGCCCGGGCTTCGGGCGGTCATGGGTTGGGGCTGTCGATCGTGCGACGGATCATTTACTGGCATGGCGGCCGGGCGTTGATCGCCAAGAGCAAGAGTCTGGGTGGGGCATGTTTCAGCTTGAGCTGGCCGAGGCATCAGGACAGAGGTTGAAGGATATAGCGACTGGATTGTCCTCATCGCGAGCAGGCTCGCTCCCACATGGGAACGCATACCCCCTGTGGGAGCGAGCCTGCTCGCGATGGCGCCGTCAAAAGCGACAGGAAAGCTTCAGGCCTTGACGCCCACCAGACTCAACAACTGCCCATCCTTCACCCCAAACCGCGCCTGCAACTCACTGCCATGGCGCCATTCGGCCGACAGGTCCGTCAGCAAGCGCAATCGCACCTGCCCGTCGCGGGTCCATTCCAGCATCTCGGCATGTTCGAAATAGAAGCGCTGCCCGACGATCGGGTACAACGCCTTGAACAGGCTTTCCTTCACCGAAAAGGTCAACGTCACCAGCAAGGCCCGGTCATCTCGCCGGGTGGTGGCCATGCGTTGCAGTTCCGGTGGGGTCAGGATTTCACTCGCCAGCCGCTCGGCGCGCTCCGGGTCGAGCAGGTTCTCCAGATCCATGCCGAGCCCTTGCCAGTGGTCCTTGCTGGCGACGATGGCCGCCGCCCGGCCGGTGCTATGGGTGATCGAGCCGCTGACATGGGCCGGCCAGATGGGAGCACGGTCTTCGCCGATCGCCGGTACGCAGTGCTGGCCGTTCAGCTGATGAAGGGCTGCCCGGGCACAGATCCGCCCGGCAAGGAATTCGGCCTGGCGCTTGGGCACCGAACGCTGGATGCTCGCGGGCGGCTCGATGGCACTGTTCGGAAAGTCGTCACCGATCAGCAACAGCGGATCGAAGCGGGTGCTCAGCAGGATTGTATCGGGCAGGGCGTCGGGCAACAGCCAATGTTCATCCAGGGGCGAGCAGCAGGCGGGCAGGGCAGGAAGTCGGTTCATGCCGGGCATTTTGCCGGGTTGGCTTGATGCTGGGTAGTGGGTGACGCCGGGGAGTTGTGAACACTGTTGTGGCGAGGGGATTTATCCCCGCTGGGCTGCGAAGCAGCCCCATCCCAGAACACTCGATCTGTCTGACATACCGAGTCAGCAGGTTTTGGGGCTGCTGCGCAGCCCAGCGGGGATGAATCCCCTCGCCACAGATAGCTTCAGTGATCAACCAAAGATCTTCTTGAAGAACTTCTGCATATCCGCCCACGACTGCTCATCGGCCGCCTTGTTGTAGCCGATGTCCGGTCCGCCATGTTCACCGTGGCTCAAGCGGTCGGCATCGGGGTTGCTGAAGCCGTGCTTGGCGCCTTTCAGGCTGACGAACTTGTAGTCGGCGCCGGCCTTGTCCATCTCGCTCTTGAACGCGCTGACGTTTTCTTCGGTGACCATGCTATCCAGCGCGCCGTGTTCGACCAGTACCTTCGCCTTGACGCTGCCGGGCGTGGCCGGGGTGTTGGTCACCAGGGCGCCGTGGAAGCTCACCACGCCGGCCAGCGGAACGCCCTGGCGAGCCGCATCCAGCACCACTTTGCCGCCGAAGCAGTAGCCGATGGCGGCGAGTTTGTCCGGATCGGTCTGGGGCTGTTTCTTCAACAGGTCGAGCCCGGCCTGGAATCGCGCGCTGGCGGCTTTGCTGTCCTTGAGCGCCGCTTGCATGAACGCCATGGCGTCCGTGGGGTGCTCGGTGTTCTTGCCATCGCCGTACATGTCGATGGCCATGGCGCTGTAGCCCAGGCCAGCGAGGTCGCGGGCACGGCGCTTGGCATAGTCGTTCAGCCCCCACCATTCATGCACCACCACCACGCCCGGGCGCGGCCCCTTGATCGCATCGTCGTAGGCGTAATAGCCGATCAGCTTCGTGCCGTCGGCACTGGTGTAGGGGATTTCCTGGGTCTGGACGGCGGCGTGGCCCGCGCCGCTCAAGGCCAGAAGTACAACTGCAAGCAACCTGCGCATGGGGAATCTCCTTGAAAGAATGGGTTCGCTCGAGACTGGACACTCTAGCCGATTCATTCAGCGCAGGTTCAGAGAACGTTCAAGGGGTGTTCAGGGACCGCTGGTTAACGTGACCACGACTTCACACACCACCCACGTTTCAAAGGAACCTGAACATGACACACATGAAAAAACTGCTGCTGGCTTTCACTGTGCTGGGTGCCAGCGCCATGGCCCATGCCGATGACAACTTCGCCAGCCTGACCCTTGGCCAAACCAGCGACAAGGTCAAGAAGTCCAGTGCCCTGGACCAGGCGCTGAACAATCCGAACGCCGACGGCGTGATCGGCAAGGACACCACCTATGGCCTGCGCCTGGGCAAGCAGAACGACCAGGGCCGCTACTACGCCACTTACGACAACGTTTCAGGGACCCACAACGGCATCAAGTTGCGCCAGGAAAACCTGCTGGGCAGCTACGACCTGTTCTACCCCGTCACTGGCAGCACCAAACTGTTCGGCGGTGCGACGGCGGGCCTGACCAAAGTCACCCAGGACTCCCCCGGCTTCAGTCGCGACAGCGACATCGGTTTCACGGCAGGCCTGCAGGGCGGCGTCCTGCAACAAATTTCGCAGAACACCTCGGTGGAACTGGGTTACCGTTACCTGCGCAGCAACGCCAGCACCGAGATGAGCCCCCACGGCGGCGACAAGGTGGGGTCGCTGGACCTGACCAGCAGTGCCCAGACCTACCTGTCCGCCAACTACACGTTCTAAGCGGTCGGAGGGTGAGCGTGTCCCGCCGGATCGGCCCAAGACGATCCGGCGGCTTTCGTTGCGCTGCACAGCATCGGATTGTCTGATTTGCCTGGAGAGAGGCTCCATGAAGTTACTGGTCGTCGAAGACGAAGCGCTGTTGCGCCATCACCTGCAAACCCGTCTCACCGACAGCGGCCATGTGGTGCAGGCCGTCGCCAATGCCGAGGAGGCGCTGTACCAGGTCGCGGAATTCAACCACGACCTGGCGGTGATCGACCTTGGTCTGCCCGGGATCAGCGGCCTGGAGCTGATCCGCCGGCTGCGTGCCCAGGACAAGACCTTTCCGATCCTGATCCTCACCGCCCGTGGCAACTGGCAGGACAAGGTCGAAGGCCTGGCCGCCGGGGCCGATGACTACGTGGTCAAGCCGTTCCAGTTCGAGGAACTGGAGGCCCGGCTGAATGCCCTGTTGCGCCGTTCCAGTGGTTTTACCCAGTCGACCATCGTCGCCGGTCCGTTGCTGTTGGACCTCAACCGCAAGCAAGCCTCCCTCGACGAGGAGCCCCTGGCACTGACGGCCTACGAATACCGCATCCTCGAGTACCTGATGCGCCATCACCAGCAGGTGGTGGCCAAGGACCGCCTGATGGAGCAGCTGTATCCCGATGACGACGAGCGCGACCCCAATGTCATCGAAGTCCTGGTCGGGCGCCTGCGCCGTAAACTCGAAGCCCCCTCCGGCTTCAAACCGATCGATACCGTGCGTGGCCTGGGCTACCTGTTCAACGAGCGCTGCCAGTGATTCGTTCTCTGCGGCTGCGGTTGATGCTGGCCGCCACGATCCTGGCGGTGTTGTTCATGCTGGCACTGCTGCCTGCCATGCAAGGCGCGTTCAGCCTGGCGTTGCAGGAATCCATCCAGCAACGCCTGGCCTCGGACGTGACCACGCTGATTTCCGCCGCCCGGGTGGAAAACAATCACCTGAAGATGCCGGCACAGTTGCCCGACGAACGTTTCAATCTCGCCGACGCCCGTCTGCTGGGTTACATCTATGATCGTGACGGGAAACTGGTATGGCGGTCGAAGGCGACCCGGGAAGAAAACATCAACTACACGCCTCGCTATGACGGCCAGGGCAATGAGTTTGCTCGCATTCGCGAGCAGAGCGGCGAGGAGTTCTTTGTCTATGACGTCGAGATCAAGTTGCTCGCCGGCCAGAACGCGGCGTTCAGCATCGTCACCTTGCAGCCGGTGCGCGATTACGAAGTGACCCTGCAGGGGTTGCGGGACAAGCTCTACCTGGGGTTCGGGGCGGCGCTGGCGGTGTTGCTGGCGTTGCTGTGGATCGGTCTGACCTGGGGGCTGCGGGCGTTGCGCCGCCTGAGTCAGGAGCTGGATGAAATCGAAGGCGGCACGCGGGAGAGCCTCAGTACCGAGCATCCCCGGGAACTGCTGCGCCTGACCGGCTCTCTCAACCGACTGTTGTACAGCGAGCGGGAGCAGCGCAGCCGCTATCGCGACTCCCTCGACGACCTGGCCCACAGCTTGAAGACGCCGTTGGCGGTGTTGCAGGGTGTCAGTGAAGACATGGCCCGACGCCCTGAAGACCGTGGGCAGGCCTGGGTGCTGCAAACCCAGATCGAGCGCATGAGCCAGCAGATCGGCTACCAGTTGCAGCGGGCCAGCTTGCGCAAGAGTGGGCTGGTGCGCCATCAGGTGCGCCTGCGACCGGTGCTGCAAAGTCTCTGCGACACCCTGGACAAGGTCTATCGCGATAAACGGGTCAACGTCCGTTTCGACCTGCCGGAGCACTGCCAGGTGCCGATCGAGCAGGGCGCCTTGCTCGAGATGCTCGGCAACCTGCTGGAGAATGCCTATCGGCTGTGCCTGGGCGAAGTGTGCGTCAGCGTGCACCAGACCCTCGGCGGGATCGAGCTGTGCGTCGAGGATGACGGGCCGGGCGTGCCGCCGGACCAGCGTGCGCGGATTCTGCAGCGCGGCGAGCGGCTGGACCGCCAGCATCCGGGACAGGGGATTGGCCTGGCGGTGGTCAAGGACATCATCGAGAGCTATGGCGCACGCTTGACCCTAGGGGATTCGGAGCTGGGTGGGGCGGCGTTCAGGGTGCTGTTTCCGGTGGTTTGACGGGAGTGGAGGCAGACCTGTGACTCGAATGTTCATCAATCCTGTGGGAGCAAGGCTTGCCCGCGATGGCGTCCTTGAAATTGTCATCGCGGGCAAGCCTTGCTCCCACAGGGATGTCATAGACCGGGCTATTACTCAGTTCTCCTGCTCCCGATAAGCCCCTGGGGTCAGCCCCGTCCATTTCTTGAATGCCCGGTGGAACGCCGACGGCTCCGAGAACCCCAACTGCTCGGCGATCTGCTGCAACGACAGGTCCGCGCGTCCCAAGTGGTAGATGGCGATATCCCGCCGCAGGTGATCCTTGAGCTCCTGGAAGCTGGTGCCTTCCTCCCGCAGATGGCGGCGCAGGGTCTGGGGGCTCAGGTGCAGGTGATTGGCGGCAGCCTCCAGGTCCGGCCAGCGTGCGGTATCGCGGCCGAGCAACCGACGCAGTTGGCTGCTCAGGCTGTGGCCATCGTCCGGACGCGAGAGCAGATCGGCGGGGGAGTGCTCGAGAAAACGCTTGAGGGTCCGTTCGTCCTGAAGCAACGGCATGTCCAGGTAGCGGCTGTGGAACAGCAGGCCGCTGTGTTGCGCCTCGAACGCCAGCGGACAGGGGAACAGCAAATCGTACTCGGCGCCATGGGCGGGCCTGGCATAACTGAAGCTGGCCTGCTCCAGGGCGATTCGCTGACCTATCAGCCAACTGGCGAGGCGATGCCATACCACCAGCAGGCTTTCGGCGAGGAAATGATCCGGGTCCCACAATGCCGAATCGTTCAGCACCAGGCGCACCCGTTCGCCTTCGGCGACCAGTGTCAGGTCCGGGGCGTCGGGGAACAGGCGGTAGAACAACAGCCCACGTTGGAGAGCCTTGCCCAGGGTCCGGCAGTGGATCAGCGTATGGCACATCATGGCGAACGTCCCGGGTTTACTCGGGGCGCTGCCAAATCCAAGGTATTCATCACCCAATGCCAGCCACAGCGATTGCAACAGACGGGCGAACTGCTCCGGCGCGATACGCGCGCGGGGTTCGTCCAACAGCTCAGGGCTGATGCCCAGTTGTTGCAGCAGGGGAAGAGCGTCGAATCCCTGCCGACGTGCGCCGCCCAAGGCTGCGCGGGCAAAGTGACTGGCGATCGTGCGTTGGCGCATGGCATCAATCCGTTCGATAAGCGACCGATGGTAGCAGGGAGCTCCATCGCGACAAGGCGGATATCCGCCAAATCCTGGAACAGGAATCAAGCTGTTGGCGGAAATCCGCCATCTTATACGCTATCGTTCAACCTTTGATTAGTCATAAAACCTGTCTGCCATGGCGGCTGTAGGGCATTTCTGAGAAATGGCACGGGCTTTGCGATGCGTTACGTAGGTCTGCCCCTGTGCAGCCGACAAAACAAATCCCTCCAGTGCAGGAGGGTTCGCAAAGTTGAGGTGTCGTGGACAACAGATGGATGTTGTCACACGGGACGCTTGAGGAAGGTTTGCCATGACGACTCGTCAGCCCTTGTACAAATCCCTGTATTTCCAGGTGATCGTTGCCATTGCCATCGGTATTTTGCTCGGTCACTTCTACCCGCAGACCGGTGTGGCCCTCAAACCGTTCGGTGACGGGTTCATCAAACTGATCAAAATGGTCATCGCCCCAATCATCTTCTGTACTGTTGTCAGCGGTATCGCCGGCATGCAGAACATGAAGTCGGTGGGCAAGACCGGCGGCTACGCGCTGCTGTACTTCGAAATCGTCTCCACCATCGCCCTGCTGATCGGCCTGGTCGTGGTCAACGTCGTGCAACCGGGCAACGGCATGCACATCGACGTGACGACCCTGGACACCAGCAAGATCGCCGGCTTCATTTCGGCTGGTAAAGACCAGAGCATCATCGCCTTCATCCTCAACGTGATCCCGAACACCATCGTCGGCGCATTCGCCAACGGCGACATCCTGCAAGTGCTGATGTTCTCGGTGCTCTTCGGTTTCGCCCTGCATCGCCTGGGCGCCTATGGCAAGCCGGTGCTGGATTTCATCGATCGCTTCGCCCACGTGATGTTCATCATCATCAACATGATCATGAAGCTGGCTCCCCTGGGGGCGTTCGGTGCCATGGCGTTCACCATCGGCGCCTACGGCGTGGGTTCGCTGGTGCAGTTGGGTCAGCTGATGATCTGCTTCTACATCACCTGCGTCGTGTTCGTGCTGGTGGTGCTGGGCGCCATCTGCCGCGCTCACGGTTTCAGCGTCATCAAGCTGGTCCGCTACATCCGTGAAGAGCTGCTGATCGTACTGGGTACTTCCTCGTCGGAATCGGCTCTGCCACGCATGCTGATCAAGATGGAACGCCTGGGGGCCAAGAAGTCGGTCGTAGGCCTGGTCATCCCGACAGGTTACTCGTTCAACCTCGACGGTACTTCGATCTACCTGACCATGGCTGCGGTGTTCATCGCCCAGGCCACCGACACCCCGATGGACCTGACTCACCAGATCACCCTGCTGGCCGTGCTGTTGCTGTCCTCCAAGGGTGCTGCTGGCGTGACCGGTAGCGGCTTCATCGTACTGGCGGCCACCCTGTCGGCCGTAGGCACCCTGCCGGTCGCCGGCCTGGCGCTGATCCTGGGTATCGACCGCTTCATGTCCGAAGCCCGCGCCCTGACCAACCTGGTGGGCAACGCCGTTGCCACCATCGTGGTTGCCAAGTGGGTCAAGGAGCTGGATGAGGAGCAGTTGCAGACCGAGCTGGCTTCCGGCGGTCGCGGTATCTCCGACGTCCGTGAAGACGACGAGCAGATCGCTGCGGCTCAAATTGCGGCCGCTGAAACCTCTGCGCCAGGCGCGGTGAGGTAATCATCAGGCAGCCATGAAAAAACCCGCTTCGGCGGGTTTTTTCATGGGCACTTTCTAGAGGTTGGCTAAATCCCCTCGCCACAACAGAGGTGCGCAAGTCTTGAGCGCATTGGTCATCCCAAACGACACCTGCGGTAATTGCCCCGCCGCCAGCGCCTGCCTAGTCTTTGCTCATCATCCTGCGGAGACCTTTCATGCAAGGCCCATTGGCATCGCTCAAGGTTCTGGATTTCTCGACCCTGCTACCCGGTCCGTTCGCCTCGCTGCTGCTGGCGGACATGGGCGCCGAGGTGCTGCGCATCGAATCACCGACCCGCCCGGACCTGCTACGGGTTCTGCCGCCCCATGACCGGGGTGTTTCCGCCAGCCATGCCTACCTCAATCGCAACAAGCGCAGCCTGGCCCTGGACCTCAAGCAACCGGAGGCGCTCGAGGTGATCAAGCGGTTGCTGGCCGACTACGACATTCTGCTGGAGCAGTTCCGTCCCGGCGTGATGGAGCGACTGGGGCTCGGGTATGAGGCGTTGAGGTCCATCAATCCCCGGCTCATCTATGTGTCGATCACCGGTTACGGCCAGACCGGCCCCTACAGGGACCGCGCCGGGCATGACATCAACTACCTGGCCCTGACAGGGCTGGCCAGCCATACCGGGCGTGCCGACAGCGGTCCGCTGCCGCTGGGCATCCAGGCGGCGGACATCGCCGGTGGGTCGCTGCACGGAGTGATCGGGTTGTTGGCGGCGGTGATTGCCCGTCAGCAGAGTGGGCAGGGCCAATACCTGGATGTGAGCATGGCCGATTGCGTGTTCAGCCTGAACGCTCTGGCGGGCGCCGGTTACCTGGCCAGCGGTGTCGAACCCGGCTGGGAAAAGCACCTGCTCAATGGCGGCAGCTTCTATGACTATTACCGCACCCGGGATGGCCGCTGGATGTCGGTGGGCAGTCTGGAACCGGCCTTCATGCAAGCGTTGTGTGAGGTCCTGGGGCGGCCGGAACTGGCCACTCACGGGCTGTCACCCGAGCCCGAGCGACAGCAGATGCTCAAGCAGGCCCTGCAAGCCGAGTTCGAAAAGCATGACTGCGCCGAACTCTGCCGGTTGTTTGCCGATATCGATGCCTGCGTCGAGCCGGTGCTGAGCCTGGAAGAAGCGCTCGGGCATCCGCAATTGCAGGCCAGGGCAGTGGTCACCCAAGTGCCTCGCGGCGATGGTTCGAGTCAGGCGCAGATGGCTTGCCCGTTGAAGTTCTCGGAAGGCTTGCCCGAGCCCCGGCATATTGGTGCCGGGCTGGGGGCGCATACGGATCAGGTGTTGGCGGAGTTGGGGTTCAGTGCCGAGCGGATTGCTCGACTGCGGGAGGGCAGGGTGGTTGTGTAGTGGTGTTGCCGGCCTCATCGCGAGCAGGCTCGCTCCCACATTGGCTCTGTGGGCGCTGCACCCCCTCTGTGGTAGCGAGCCTGCTCGCGATGAGGCCGGCCCAGGCACCCCAGATCCCGCTACTCCACCCGCGTCTCCCCGCTGAACACCAATGTCCCGCGACAACTGCGACACAGATACCGCCGTCCCTGGCGCACCAGGCTATGGCGCTGGGCCGAGAACGGGAAATCGCTGCCTTCGCAGGGGCATTTGTAGATGTAGCGGGTGACGCTGCGGCGTTTGATTTCGTAGGTATGGCAGCGGTTGGGCGGCAGTTCGTACACCCCGCGCATGATCAGTTGCCATTCTTCGCCATGGGGCTGGATGCGTTCGCCAAACAATTGATGGGCGATCAGGTGCGCGACTTCGTGGGCGACGGTCTGCTTGAGGAAGTCCTCGGCATTTTCCCGGTACAGCTGCGGATTGAAGCGCAGCAGGTTTTCATGCAAATGCGCGACACCGGCTTTCTGGCCACGCAATTTGAAGCTGACCACCGGGCGTTTGAAAGGACGTTTGAAAAAGGATTCGGCTTGTTGGTAACACTCTTCGACGCGGGTATTGAGTTGCTCGAGCATGCTTTACGGGTCTCCAGAAACCCGAGTATGCCGCAAGCGTCGGCCGTTGCGAATCGCTCAGGTGCCCAGCGGTCGTCTCACCGTCAGACATAGGAAGGCCGCCTTGCGGCGGCCTGTGTCGGCAGACCCTGTTTTTTTAGGAGAGCCTTGGTTTTTCAGTTGGTATAGACCGGGCCGACGCCCAACCCCCAGACAATCACTGTGAACGCCATGATGGCAACCAGCACCACCAGGCCGACGGCAAGTACCGAACTGGAAAACAGGAAGCCTTCGTCCTGGGGAATATTCATGAAGGTCGGCAAGCCCACATACAACAGGTAGACCGTGTAGCAGATCGCCGCCGTACCCACGATCATTCCCAGCCACATGTGGGGATAGAGCGCTGCCAGGCCGCCGATGAACAGGGGGGTGGCGGTGTAGGTGGCGAACGCGACGCAACGGGCCAGGCTCGGGTTGGCGTCATAGGTGCGGGCCATCCAGTGGATGAACGCACCCATCACCGCGACACCGCCCAGCATGGCCAGGTAGGACATGATGGTCATCCACAGTGCGCTTTCATGGGTGAGCATGACCGGGGCACGATTGCCTATGACCCATCCTACCTGCGTCGTGCCGATAAACGCCGATACAGCGGGAATCGCCGCCAGGATCAGCGTGTGGGTGAGGTACATGTGGCTGATGCTTTCCTCCTGATCGCCACGGATGTCTTTCCATTCTTGATCAGGGTGGGTAAAGAGCCCCACGACATGATGGATCATAGTCAGTCACTCCTTTGTTATTGCCATCGCCCCCCAACGGAGCGCCTACGGGCCAAATGGCCAAGTAAGTTAAGGTCTGAATATGTGTGCGACCTTATGACGCAGTATAGAAAGGACTCATCCCGAGGGGGATGGGGGGCTTAGAGCAAATCGCGCTGTAGGTGGGCGGATTAATCGCCGATAGGTCTGTGTACACAGTCTTGAAACGGGTGAATAACCCTGTGGCGAGGGGATTTAGCGAAACGTCGCACCGCCCCGCTGGGGTGCGAAGCAGCCCCTACGTTCGGCCTGCTCCACCGTTGGTTGCATTGAGATATTGGGGCCGCTACACGCCCCAGCGGGGATAAATCCCCTCGCCACAACAGGGGTGTGCCAGCCTCTTCGCCGCAGGCCTGTTTTTGCGTAAAATGCCGGCCCTTCGTCACACCTCACGGATTTCGCGTCATGGGCACTCTTACGGTCAACCAGAACAAACTGCAAAAGCGCCTGCGCCGCCTGGCTGGTGAGGCGGTTGCCGATTTCAACATGATTGAAGACGGCGACAAGGTCATGGTCTGCCTGTCCGGTGGCAAGGACAGCTACACCATGCTCGATGTGCTGATGCACCTGCAGAAGGTTGCGCCGATCAAGTTCGACATCGTCGCGGTGAACATGGACCAGAAGCAGCCGGGGTTCCCCGAAGATGTGCTGCCGACGTACCTCAAGTCGCTGGGCGTGGAGTACCACATCGTCGAGAAAGACACCTACTCGGTGGTCAAGGAACTGATTCCAGAAGGCAAGACCACCTGTTCGCTGTGCTCACGCCTGCGTCGCGGCACGCTCTACACCTTCGCCGACGAGATCGGCGCAACCAAGATGGCCCTGGGGCATCACCGCGACGACATCGTCGAGACGTTCTTCCTGAACATGTTCTTCAACGGCTCGCTCAAGGCCATGCCGCCCAAGCTGCGCGCCGATGACGGGCGCAACGTGGTGATCCGCCCGCTGGCCTATTGCAGCGAGAAAGACATCCAGGCCTATTCGGATCTCAAGCAATTCCCGATCATCCCCTGCAACCTGTGCGGTTCCCAGGAGAACCTGCAGCGCCAGGTGGTCAAGGAGATGCTTCAGGACTGGGAACGCAAGACGCCAGGCCGTACCGAGAGCATCTTCCGTGGTTTGCAGAACGTCGTTCCCTCGCAGTTGGCGGACCGTAACCTGTTCGACTTTACCAACCTGCGTATCGACGAAAGCGCTGCTTCGCGCTTCGTCAACGTGGTGAACCTCTGACCCGCTACACCGGACCCAAGGAGCAGGAATGCGCGATTACAAGTGGCTGCATGAATACTGCCTGAACCGCTTTGGTTCGACGGCTGAACTGGAAGCCCACCTGCCTGTTCCCAAGACCCCGGCGCAACTGCGCAAGATCGGTGATGACCGTTACCTCTCGACCATGTCGCTGCGGATCTTCCGCGCCGGGCTCAAGCACAGCCTGGTGGATGCCAAGTGGCCGGCGTTCGAGGAAGTGTTCTTCAAGTTCGATCCGGAAAAAGTCGTGCTGATGAGTGCCGAGCACCTGGAGCGGCTGATGCAGGATGCGCGGATCATCCGGCACCTGGGCAAGCTCAAGAGCGTGCCCCGCAACGCGCAACTGATAGTGGACGTGGCCCATGAAAAAGGCAGCTTCGGCGCGCTGGTCGCCGACTGGCCGGTGACCGACATCGTTGGCCTGTGGACCTACCTGAAAAAGCATGGCCATCAACTGGGCGGTCTGTCGGCTCCGTACTTTTTACGGATGATGGGCAAGGACACCTTCGTGACCAGCTACGACGTCGTGGCGGCGCTCAATGCCCAGGGCATCATCGACAAGGTCCCCACCAGCCTGCGGGACCTGGCGACGGTGCAGAATGCCTTCAACCAGTGGCATGAAGAGAGTGGCGGGCGGCCGATGAGCCATATTTCGAAGATGCTGGCGTATACCGTGAATCATTGAGACCGAGTCGGATCCATCGCGAGCAGGCTCGCTCCCACAGGGGATTTTCGGTGTTCATAAATCCAGTGTGGGAGCGAGCCTGCTCGCGATAGCGGTCTATCAGGCGACGGAGATGTCTCCCTCGCCAGCCAACCGCCGGTTCAACTGAAACCGCCAGCGCACATACAACAACGCCGAACAGAACACCGCCACGCTCGCCAGCATCTCCAACACGCCGAACAGTTGCCGGTTCGGGTCATAGGCCGCCAATGCGCCCTTGATGAAATACAGGTTCACCACGAAGCACATCCATGAATGGCCGCGAGCGCTGCCGGTGAGCATCCCGGGTGCCAATATCAAAAGCGGCACCAACTCGATCAGCAGGATCACCCAGGGCCGTGCGCCGTGCAGATCGGCGATCAGCAGGTAATACACGCTGAGCACCCCCACCAGGCCGAAAAAACACAGCAGACTGAGGACGCGGGCGATGCGTACGCGCGGCTCCAGCCATTGGATGGAGGGCAGGATCTTCGGCTTTTTAGCCACGGCCGCTCTCCAGCAATTGTGCGGTTTTCGCCAGGCGCGAACCCAGGGCCCGGCACAGGGCGACTTCATGCTCGTTCAAGCCGCTTTTACCGTCACTCCCGGCGTGATGGCTCGGCCCGTAAGGCGTGCCGCCGCCCTCGGTATCGATCAGGGCCGACTCGCTGTAGGGCAGGCCGGTGATCAGCATGCCGTGGTGCAACAGCGGCAGCATCATCGACAGCAGGGTGGTTTCCTGGCCGCCGTGCAGGCTCGCGGTGGAGGTGAACACCCCAGCCGGCTTGCCCACCAGGGCACCGGTCAGCCACAGGTTGCTGGTGCCGTCGAGAAAGTACTTGAGCGGCGCGGCCATGTTGCCGAAACGGGTCGGGCTGCCCAGGGCCAGGCCGGCACAATTCTTCAGATCGTCGAGGGTGGCGTACAGCGGACCCTGCTCGGGGATGTCCGGGGCCACCGCTTCGCACTCGGTGGAAATCGCCGGCACCGTGCGCAACCTGGCTTCCAGCCCGGCCTGTTCGATGCCGCGGGCGATCTGCCGGGCCATTTCGTTAGTGGAGCCACTGCGGCTGTAATACAACACCAGGATGTACGGTGTGCTCACGGCAGGATCTCCAGGATTTTCTCCGGCGGACGGCCGATCACGGCTTTGTCGGTGGTTTCGAGAATCGGCCGTTCCATCAGTTTCGGGTGGGCGGCAATGGCGGCGATCAATTGCGCCTGGCTCAGGCTTTCGTCGGCCAGGTTCAGGCTGGTGTATTCGTCTTCGCCGGTACGCAGCAGTTGCCGGGCCGTGATGCCGAGCTTGCCCAGCAACCGTTCGAGCTGCGCTGCATCGAGCGGCGTCTCCAGGTAGCGGACCACGGTGGGCGTCAGGCCGCGGGCCTCCAACAGTTCCAGCGCACCGCGGGATTTAGAGCAGCGCGGGTTGTGATAAAGCGTCAGATCGGTCATGAGCGGGTCGCATCTTGCGTAAGGTGGCGGCTATTCTACTGTGCCACGATGGGTCGTGGCAGCGTTCACATTCAGACAAGGATTGGCACATGGCAAGGCGATTGACGGCGGCACTGGCATTTATTGGCATTCTGTTGCTCGCCGGTTGCGGAAACGACTACGGAGTCGACCAGAACGGCCAGGCGATTGCCTCGCAACGGCTGGACAAGCAGTGGCTGGTCATCAACTACTGGGCCGAATGGTGCGCGCCGTGCCGCACCGAGATCCCGGAACTCAATGCCTTGGCCGAACAGCTCAAGGGACGCGGTGTCGGTGTGTTCGGAGTCAATTTCGATCAGGTGCAAGGCGAGGAGCTCAAGAGCGCCAGCGACAAGATGGGTATCCGGTTCACCGTGCTGGCCCGGGATCCGGCCGAGATCTTCGACCTGCCGCGCAGCGAAGGGTTGCCGGTGACCTACATCATCGACAACGAGGGCAAGGTGCGCGAGCAATTGCTGGGCGAGCAGACGGCGGCGGGGGTGATGGCGAAGCTTGAGGCGTTGCAGGCGCTTAAATAGCACTTTGTGATGAGGAGGTTGTGAGGGCTGTTGTGGCGAGGGGATTTATCCCCTCGCCACTGGTTTACGGTTGAGGGCCTCAACCCTCTTCCAGCCACCACCGCAGCGGCTTGCCCTGGGCCGGCCAGAAGCGTACCTGCTCGATGGGCGAGATGTCCCAGCGTTCGACCTTTTCCAGCGCCTGCAAAAACCGCGACTCCTGCTCCATCACCGCCGGCCCGCAGAGTTTGCGGGTGCTGCCGATCTTGCCGAAGCTCAGGCGGTGGCCTTCCAGGGTATAGGGGGCGAACCAGTGATTGCAGCCGGCATTGCCATAAGCCCGGCCATCTTCCCCCAGGGTGATGGTCAGGTGGCTGTAGTCCATCAACGGCCGTTCACCGATCCATTCAAGAATGTAGCTGCGGTTCTGTTGCAACTGTACAGGTTCGGCGGCACAGCCCATCAGGCTCATGCCGATCAACGCGGACAGGGCCAGACGTTTCATCAGGCGGCTTCCCGGCACGTCGGACACAGGTGTTTTTCACCCACGGTGGTCCAGCCCAACTCGGCGATGCGCGCGCTGGCGGCGGGTTTCTGGGCCTTGACGCCGAGCTTGGCGTCAACAGCAAACTCGAAGCTCAGTTCCTTGGCGCAACCGTCGCAATTGACCTGCCAGGTGTGGATTGCCAACTCGCCGAACACCGGGCCGGTGGTCATGGCGGTCCATTGGCCCATGGGCTTGAGCAGGTGGCGAACGGTGTCCACGGTCAGGCGCATGGACAAATCCTTGCTGCCCTTGAGGGTGACCAGCAGAACATCGTTGGCCTGGATCGAACCGCCGTTGCCGGTGACCTGGTAGCGGCCCGGCGCCAGTGCGCGGACTTCGGTCAGGGTGTGCTGCGGGTTCATCAGGGTGTAGCGGAAATCGTGCTCGGCCATGGGTCCTCCAAAATAGGCGCGACATGCTAGCACGGGCATGAGTGGGCATGGCCCGGATGCGACGAACTCCCCCCTCTCTTTGTGGGAGCGAACCTGCTCGCGATGGCGGTCTGTCGGCTGACATCAATGCCGGCTGATCTGCCGCTATCGCGAGCAGGCTCGCCCCCACAGGGGACTGGTGTTGGGTTGGCTTTAGCCGTTCACCAGATTCTGCGGCGTGCCGTTCGCCCAGGCGGCGATGTTGTCCAGGGTGGTCGCGGCGATTGCATCCAGCGCTTCATGGGTCAGGAACGCCTGGTGCGCGGTGACCACCACGTTTGGAAAGGTCAGCAGCCGCGCCAGCACGTCGTCCTGCAAGGGTTGGTCGGAGCGGTCCTTGAAAAACAGCTGGGCCTCTTCCTCGTAGACATCCAGCCCCAGATAGCCCAACTGGCCGCTTTTCAGCGCTTCGATCAGGGCCGGTGTGTCCACCAGGCCGCCGCGCCCGGTATTGATCAGCATGGCGCCGGGCTGCATCGTCGCCAGCGAATCGGCATTGATCAGGTGCCGACTGTGTTCGTTCAGCGGGCAGTGCAGGCTGATGATCTGCGCTTGCGCCAGCAGATCGGCCAGGGGCAGGTAGCGAGCCCCCAGGGCTTCGACCTGAGGGTTGGGGTAGGGGTCGCAAGCCAGCAAGCGGCAACCGAAACCGGCCATGATCCGCGCGAACGTCGCGCCGATCTGTCCGGTGCCGACCACCCCGACCGTCTTGCCCACCAGGTCGAATCCGGTCAGGCCATGGAGGCTGAAGTTGCCGTCGCGGGTGCGGTTATAGGCCCGGTGCAGGCAGCGATTGAGTGCCATGATCAATGCCACCGCATGTTCGGCCACTGCATGGGGCGAATAGGCTGGAACCCGGACGATGCTCAAACCCAGGCCCCTGGCGGCGGTCAGGTCGACATGGTTGTAGCCGGCCGAGCGCAGGGCGATCAACCGGGTCCCACCATTCGCCAGCCGTTCCAGCACTGGAGCGCTCAGGTCATCGTTGATGAATGCGCACACCACCTCGTGCCGTTCGGCCAGGGCCACGGTGTCCAGGTTCAAGCGGGCGGGCTGGAATTGCAGTTCAAGGCCGGCGGGGAGCGGGGCTTTGGTGAAACTGTCTCGATCGTAGGTCTGGCTGCTGAAAAGAATCGCGCGCATGGCGGCCTCCTGGCACTTTGAATCGTGTCAGCTTAGCCGCCATCGAGCTTGGGTTTATTGCCTTGGATCAGGCGCTGATGCGTGCCTCGCTGGCCAGCCTATCGATGGCGCGATCCAGGTCTTCCAGGGCGATGCTGGCCTTGGGATCCTGTTGCTTGAGCAAGGTTTCGCTGCGCTGGCAGGCGGCGCGCAATTGCGGGACGCCGCAGTAGCGTGTGGCGCCATGCAGGCGATGGACCCGCTCGATCAGGGCATTATGGTCGTTGGCCTCGCTGGCCTGGCGAATCGCTTCGCGGTCGGCTTCCAGGGAGGCCAGTAGCATCGCCAGCATGTCTGCGGCCAGGTCGGCCTTGCCGGCGGCCAGGCGCAGGCCTTCTTCATGATCGAGCACCAGCAGTTCACTGCCGCCCTGAGCATCGAAGCCTCGCTCCGGGGATTGATTGCGTAGGGCCAGGCCGGTCCATTTGAGCACCACCTGGGCCAGTTGCCGCTCGCTGATGGGTTTGGTCAGGTAGTCGTCCATGCCGCTTTGCAGCAGGGCGCGTTTTTCGTTGGCCATGGCGTGGGCGGTTAGGGCGACGATCGGCAGCGGCGTGCAATGGCGCTCGCTTTCCCACTGACGGATGGCCTCGGTGCTCTGGCGACCGTCCATGCCGGGCATCTGCACATCCATCAGGACCAGGTCGAAGGTTTCCTTTTGCACGGCCTGGACCGCGGCATAGCCGCTTTCCACCGCCAGCACCTTGGCACCCATGTCTTCGAGCAGGGTTTGCACCAGCAACAGGTTGGCCGGGTTGTCGTCCACGCACAGGACCTTGGGCGCGCGGCTGGCCACCGGCTCGTTGGGTTCGTTGCGCGGCGGGCGCGGGTTGACCAGATCGGACAGCGAGCGGCGCAACTTGCGGGTGCAGGCCGGCTTGGCCTGCAACTGGCTGTGGGGGTTGGGCACCGAGAGGTGGTACAGGGTCTGCTCGGTGGTCGGGCACAGTACCAGGACCTTGCAGCCGAGGTGCTCAAGGTCCCAGACGTGCTGGTTGAGGCGCTCCGGCGGCATGTCGTTGCTGGTGATCCCCAGCACGGCCAGGTCGATGGCCTGATCGGTCTGGTGGGCGAGGGTCACGCCATTGGTCAGGTTTTCCAGGGTATTGAACGGCGTCACCTGCAAGCCGCAATCTTCGAGCTGATGCTGCAAGGCCTGGCGAGCCAGTTCATGGTTCTCCAGCAGGGCCACATGACGACCCAGCAACGGTGGGCCGGGCTGGTCCTCGGCGTCGTCACGGGTCTTGGGCAGGCGCAGGCTGATCCAGAACTCCGAACCTTCGCCCGGTGTGCTGTCGACCCCGATCTCGCCGCCCATCTGCTCCACCAGGCGCTTGGAAATCACCAGGCCCAACCCGGTGCCGCCCGGTTGCCGCGACAGCGAATTGTCGGCCTGGCTGAATGCCTGGAACAGCGCCCGCACGTCCTGGTTCGACAGGCCGATACCGGTGTCCTGGATGCTGATGCGCAGTTGCACGCTGTCTTCGTGTTCGTCTTCGAGCATGGCCCGGGCGACGATGGTGCCTTCGCGGGTGAACTTGATGGCGTTGCTCACCAGGTTGGTGAGAATCTGCTTGAGTCGCAGCGGGTCGCCCACCAATGACAACGGGGTGTCGCGGTAGACCAGGCTTACCAGTTCCAGCTGTTTGGCGTGAGCTGCTGGGGCGAGGATGGTCAGGGTGTCCTGCAACAGGTCCCGCAGGTTGAACGGAATGCTATCGAGCACCAGCTTGCCGGCCTCGATCTTCGAAAAATCCAGGATCTCATTGATGATGCCCAGCAGGCTGTCGGCGGACTTTTCGATGGTGCCCAGGTAATCGAGCTGGCGCGGGGTCAGTTCGCTTTTCTGCAACAAGTGCGTGAAGCCGAGGATGCCATTGAGAGGCGTACGGATTTCATGGCTCATGTTCGCCAGGAATTCGGACTTGATCCGGCTTGCCTCCAGGGCCTCCTTGCGGGCCAGGTCCAGCTCGATGTTCTGGATCTCGATGGTTTCCAGGTTCTGGCGCACGTCTTCCGTGGCCTGGTCGATGCTGTGCTGCAATTCTTCCTGGGCGTTCTGCAAGGTACCGGCCATGCGGTTGATGCCCGACGCCAGCTCATCCAGTTCCTGGCTGCCCAGTGGAGGCAGGCGCGTTTCCAGGTGACCGTCCTTGAGTTGCGTCACGGCCAGCTTGATCTGGCTCAGCGGTCGGTTGATCGTGCGGCCCATGCGCAAGGCCAGCAACCCGGTCAGTCCCAGGCCGGCGGTAATCAGCAAGAGGCTGGCAAACAGACTGCGGTAACCGCGCAGCAACATGCCGCTGTGGGACAACTCCAGCTCGACCCAGCCCAGCAAGCGGTCGGCTTCTTCGGGGATCAATTCGCCGGCGAGGTTGCGGTGCTTGCCGAACACCGGCAGCAGGTAGCGCGTGGCGTCGTTGCCGGTGCGTTGCAGCAGCTGGGCGCTGTTGCCCTCCGGTGCGCGGTTGAGCATGGTCGGGCCGGCGTGGGCCAGCGGCGTGCGGTCAGGGGCGAGGAACGTCACGGCGCGCACGTCCGTCTGCTCGAGGGACTGGGTGGCGATGCGCTCCAGCAGGTCGCTGTCCTGGCGACTCATGGCCGGGGCGACCAGCGGAGCAAGCTGTTCGGCGATCATCTCGCCACGCTGCAGCAACTGGGCATGCAGGTCCGATTGCTGCATCCAAGTGAAATAGCCGCCCAGGACCAGCGCCATCAGGCTGGTCGGCAATAGGGTCAGCAACAACACGCGGCCTTTGATTCCCAGTTTCTTCAGCACACTTGTCTCCTGCATCCAGCGGTCTGATCGACTTTGCGCGCATCCGGCACGCAATACCTGCGCAGTGTAGCGATTTGCAGGCGGGCAATCTCCGTAAAATTCATGTCGCCGTGCATCCGTAACGCTGGCTGTACCGGTGTCGCGATGCGTGGCGGTTGCCTCCAGAGGGGTGATCTTGAATAATCCGGCAACTGAGAATTATTTGCAGATAATCATGAATCCCACTTCTGCTGTTCATCCCCGTATCCTCTCCATTGAAGACGATCCCGTGCTGGGCGCCTATGTCCACGAGCAACTCGGCCGCAGCGGGTTCGACGTGACCTGGTGCCAGAACGGCCGGGAAGGGTTGGAAATTGCCTGCCGCCAGGCTTTCGACGTGGTGCTCATGGACATCCTGCTGCCTGGTATTGATGGGCTCGCGGTGCTGACCCGTTTGCGCCAGAGCCATTCGACCCCGGTGGTGTTGATGTCTGCCCTGGGCGCCGAAGCCGACCGCATCAGTGGTTTTCGCCTCGGTGCCGACGATTACCTGCCCAAGCCCTTCAGCATGGCTGAGCTGCACGTGCGTATAGAGGCCATTCTGCGCCGGGTGGCCCTGGACCGGCGTCCGGCCCCGACATTCCCCGTCCATCAGGTCCAAGGGCTGGATTTCGACGAAGAACGCAGTGACGTACAGGTCGCCGGACAATATGCCGGGCTGACCCGCAGCGAGTACCGCCTGCTGGACGTTCTGCACCGCAGCGGCGACGAAGTGCTGAGCAAGGCCTTCCTTTATCAGCACGTCTTGCAGCGTGGCTATGCTCCCCACGACCGTAGCCTGGATATGCACGTCAGCCAGATTCGCCGCAAGCTCAAGGCCATCGGCTACACCGCGCGGGAAGTGCGCACCGTATGGGGCAAGGGGTATGTCTTGAGTGCCGCCGATGAAATGGTCTGATCTGCCCTCGCGGCATTCGTTGTTCTGGAAACTGGCGTGTCTGCTGGTAGCGTTCTGTCTGCTGATGATCTGGTTGAGCTGGTCCTGGGGCCGCTACATGGAACAGCGCAACCAGTTCCTCTCGGACGAGGCCCGAGGCACCCTCACGCGCTATGCCGCCGAGGCCGAGCAGGCTTGGCTCGGGGGCAGTCAGGCGGGTGTCGATCAGTGGTTGCAGGGCATGCAGCAGCGCGAAGCCAGTTGGGTCGGCGTCATTGGCGCAGACTTGCAGTCCCTGAGTGAGCACCCGCTGACGGACAAAGAGATCGAGCGCCTGACGTTCCTACGGGGTCTCGATTGGCCCATTCACCGCAAAGGCCGGCCGTGGCTGCGGGTGCCATTTCCCGATGATCCGTCCGCAGGCAGCCTGGTGATCGAGCTGCCCGAGCGTTTCCTGCCGGGGCGATACCGGGTGTTCTGGCGAGTGATTACCAATGGCGTGATTCCCGGGCTGTTCACCTTGTTGCTGTGCGTTGGCCTGTATCGCTTGCTGGTGGTGCCGCTCAATCAACTGCGCGAGCAGGCCAATGCCTGGCGCGTCGATCAGTTGAATGTGCGCCTGCCCAGCCGCACCACCGACCGGAGCGATGAGTTGGGTGAGCTGGGGCGTGCGTTCGATCACATGGCCGAACGGCTGCAATCGACCGTCATCCTGCAACAGCAATTGCTGCGCGACCTGTCCCATGAACTGCGTACACCTCTGAGTCGCCTGCAAGTCGCCAGCGAAAGCGAGCAGGCGTTCGAGCCATTGCGTGAGCGGGTCGCCCGGGAAGTCGAGGGCATGCAGCGGCTGGTGGAAGACACATTGCAACTGGCCTGGCTCGACACCGACCGTACGCCGCTGCCTGGGGAAACCATCCAGGTCCAGGCGCTGTGGGAAATGCTCACGGAAAATGCCTGCTACGAAAGCGGCTGGCCCGCCAGCCAACTGCATTGCGCCGTAGCGGCCGACTGTTGGGTGCAGGGCAACCTCAATACCCTGGCCCAGGCCTTGGAAAATATCCTGCGCAACGCCATCCGCCATTCACCGCCCGATGGCATCGTGCGCCTGGATGGCCGACGCGAAGGCACGTTCTGGCATCTGTGGCTGGAGGACGAAGGCGGCGGGGTGGCTGAGCAGGATCTGCGGCGCATCTTCGATCCTTTCACCCGCCTCGACGGCTCCCGTCCCGGCGATGGCGGTTTCGGCCTGGGCCTGAGCATCGCGCGCAACGCGGTGCAGCGCCAGGGCGGGCGGATGTGGGCGGAAAATACGGGGAGAGGGCTGCGGTTGAGTCTGTGGTTGATAGCCGGCGAGAGCGCCGACAAAGGCCAGTCGAACGAGATTCTTGTGGCGAGGGAGCTTGCTCCCGCTGGGCTGCGCAGCAGCCCTCAAACCTGAATCAGTCTGTTTTCCAGAAGTCAAAGCGGCCCAAATGTGCACCAATTTTTGACAGCGTTACCCGCCAGTTGCTCAAGGCGTTTGTATGCTGGTCCTATACGATAAATTATTGTTTAATACGAGTTCCAAAAACCAAGCAGTCCCAAATTTTCAGAAAAGCGTAGTCGTGTGATATGCCAGGTAGTCAAGGTATTAATATATTGATCTTCGGCACTTGCGTAGGCATTTAAAGCGCTCAACAATTCAACCATGCTACCCACCCCGGATCGATAGCGACCTTGCACCACCTCCAGGGATTGCTGTGATTGAGTGATTAATTTGTTTGTATGGCTAAGTCGCTGAAGTTCACTGCTAAGGGTTTGGTAATTTTCCCAAAGCTCAAGCGACAACTTCAACTCTTCTTCCAGAAGCTCCTCCTTGCTTATCTCAAGATGCGCGAGATCACTACGTATCTGATATTTTTGGCTGAAACCATCAAACAAAGGGATGTTTAATTGCAGGCCAATGGCTCTATTTCGGTCGCGTCTGTCGCCGTTAAGCATATGGGATTGATCAATTCGGGTATGGGAAATATCGGCCGTCAATGAAAGGGTTGGTTTCCCAGCGGCGCGACTCGCATCAATTTTCGCCTCAGCGGCTTTGATCCGGGCTCTAACAGCTACCAAGGCAGGGTGATTTTGTTGGGCCTGTTGAAATAGCTCGGCAATTGTCTTAATGAGTTGCGCATCGGGTAACGACATAAGATTGCCCTCCAATTCGAATGGCGTCTCAGGAGAGAGTCCCATACGCAGTGCAAGCATCCCTACGGTATTACGAAGTGCCCCCGTATCGCGAATCTGATTCAGACTGGCTTGGGAAAAGGCGGTTTTCGCTTGCAACAAATCAGAAAGTGCCGCGGCTCCAGAATGATACCTGGCTTCTGCGGCATCAAGGTTTTCTGCTGCAAACGATGTAACTTTTGTTGAGATGATCAAGCTTCGCTGAGCGGCAAGAGCTCGATAGTAAAGCTCTGCTGCGGAAGCGAAAGATTTTTGCAGTACGACATCTTGATTGGCGTTAGCAGCCACTAAGAGTTGCATGGATCTTCGTAGCTCGGCTTCCCTCTGTCCAAAATCGAACAATACCCAGCTGAAATGCAATCTATTGGATATCTGCCGTCGGCTTCCCTCGCCGGAAAGTTCACTGCGCTGATCATAATCAGTAACGGTCCGACCCGTAGTCATGCCGATGCTGCCGGTGACCTTCGGAAAATACGCGGATCGACCGACTCCGATTTGAGCGGCCTGCGCCTTTGCGTGCACCCAAGCCGAGCGTGTTTTTGGGTCATTACAAAGTATTCGCTCTATGCTCTCCTGTAGGGACAACTTTGTTGGAGTGCTTCCAAAAATGCATGGATGACTCGTATAGGAACTTGTTTTTGAAGAGGCGAATGTAACGTGGTTAAGTGCAACAAATTCAGCACCTATAGCTGATAATGTTATGCCCGCGGTAAGTATGGACAGCGCACAGACGGAATAGCCCGTCATTTAATCGCATCCATATTTGCTTGGATGGGAGAAGGTCCTAGCTTCCCAGATTCCAGTCTGAAAACCCGGTCCGCCGACGCGATAGTCTCAGGCCGATGTGCGATAATTATGCGGGTTATTTTTAGTGAACGTATGGCATCGTTGACTAATTGCTCACATTGCAGGTCAAGATGGCTGGTGGCTTCATCAAGGAATAAAATTCTAGCTCTTTTATAAAGCGCACGAGCCAAGAGGATGCGTTGTTTCTGCCCGCCTGAGAGCACCGTCCCCATATCCCCAACCAATGTGTTGTATCCCATAGGCATTGATTGGATACTATTATGTATCGCTGCCATTTGTGCGCATTGGATTATCCAGGATATATCAGCATTCTGGTCGAAAAAAGAAATGTTTTCCGCCAGTGAGCCGGCAAACAAGATATCATCCTGCATCACCGTGCCGACCATGTCTCGGAGGGTGTTAACGCCCATGTCTTTTACTTCCATTCCAGCAATTTTGATTTGCCCTTCGCTAGGAGGGAGAATCCCTAATATCAAATTCAGTAATGTACTTTTTCCAGCGCCAGACGCGCCCGTGATGGCTATCGATTCGCCCTCTGCTATAGATAAATTCAGTTTGTCAATAATGTAAGACTCTTGATCGGAATAGCGGTACCTCAAATCTTTTATTTCAATATTTGTGCTACATGTGTAGGGGGTAACTAAGTTGATTTTTTCGTGATTATCTTCCGGCGGATGAAGAACAATATCGGCCAAGCGCTCACCATGGAGCTGGAGCACACGCAATTCAAAAAAAAGGTCTACCAAGTTTGATGCCCTACTGACGAATTGTGTCTTATAAGCGGTGAAGGCTATTAATACGCCAACACTAAAATGCCCACTCATTACCATGCTGGCGCCAAACCACACCGCAAGCAGATTTTCGATGCCGAAAAGCAAACCGTTCAGTTGTGTATAAAAAAGTTGCATCTTTTGAGAACGAATATCTGCATTAATTTGCTCGATCAACAGCCCTAACCAAACGGAACTTCGTTCGTGGGATCGTCTGAATAGTTTGATCGCCCGAATACCTCTGACGGTCTCTAAAAAGTGGCCCTCTTGACGCGCCGCGTGGATTATCTGTTCTTCCGTTGCCCTGCGGAAAGGGGAGTGCCAGACGCAGCGGCCTAGTATATAAAGCACCATGGCGATGAGAGAAATTAAGGCTAGAGTGGGACTGTACATAAACATCAGCGCTAATGTAGCGATGCTCATCAGGCCGTCAAGAATACTGGAAAAAAAAGCGGCGGTAAGTGTTCGTTGAATATGGTCCACTGCGCTAAAACGCGATACGACATCCGCTAGATGTCGCCTTTCAAAAAAGTGAATAGGCAATCTCAATAAATGAGTGAACACATTGGCGCGCCATTGCACACTAATCATCGTATTCATGTGAATCAACACCCATGTACGAATGGCTGTTATTCCCTGCTGCATTAGCAATAATAACCCAAAACCTAATATAAGGGTTTTTAGTAATTCGCTATCCTCGCTGAGAAGGACATTGTCGATCGTCCACTGGAGAAGAAACGGGCTGACGAGAGAAAATATTTCCAGCGCGAGCGCCAGTAGAAGTACTTGTAATAGCGATCGATACAGACCTGACGTTTTCCCAAGCATTTTGGAAGGCTTGATGCTTGACTTCTTTTTCTTTTCTTCAAAGTCAAATTCTGGCCATAATTCTAGGGCTATTCCAGTAAAGAAATCACTGCTTTCGGTAAGTGATATGTGGCGAATGCCTCGTGCTGGATCGTGAAGGATAAGGTGACCTTGATGTATGGACTTCAAGACTACAAAATGATTAAAATTCCAGTGAAGAATGCAGGGTAGTCTAAGTTGTAGAAGATCTTTCATGTCGAGCCTGACGGCGCGTGTTCCTAGCTTCAATTGATCGGCTATTTGAATGATATGCTTTAATGTCATGCCTTTTAATGTGATTTGGAATTTATTTCGGAGTTCATGCAGGCTTGAATTATGTCCATGATAACCGAGTATCATGGCTAAACATGCCAGGCCGCATTCAGCGGTTTCGGTTTGCAATAATAGCGGAAGCTGGCGCCTCCAATGGAGTGAAATTGCATTCGTATAATTCAACGGTATTTCTCCTAAAGCTTGCCCGTCAAACTATAAAGAGGCTCAAGTACCCATTCGTAAAGATGGCGAGTTTCTTGCGTTATGTCCGCTTCAATTAACATACCGGTTTGCAACGGCCTTAATTCGCCATAGGCTAGGACATGCTGCTGGTCCAGACCGACGCGTATTCGGTAATAGCGTTCGCCATCCAGGCCAATCCCGGGTATTTCTCCGGACGCGTTTGCAAGCTCTACGGCAGAAACCGAGGTCTTGGAGATGGATTCAACTGTACCGTTATGTTGCCCGAATTTCTGATAGGGATAGGGTTGATAGCGAATGCGCACTTTGTCGCCAACCCGAATGAAACCAATGGATTTGCTCGGAGCATAAAGCTCGGCCTGCAATGAGGAGTTATTTGGAACAATACTTAAAAGAGATCTGGCTGTACCTGTAGTTTGTCCGGGTTCCGCGAAAATTGCAGTCACCACACCTTCCTGAGGAGCCTTGATAACCAGTATGCGTCGCGCCTCACTCTCAATGAGCTCTTGGTCAATTTCCGATAGTGCTCTATGAACAATGGCAAGTTGATTTTCATGTCGAGCGGATAAGCCAGAAAGTTCGTTATGGCGCTCGGTTACCTGCTGTCGCATCGCGGAGCGGTCACGCTCAAGGGTATTTAATTTCTGCTGATGATTGAGTAACTCTGCCTGGCGCTGCTGTAGCTGATCCATGGCGATATATCCCTTTTCCATTAATCCCGAATAGCGGCTGGTGGCATTGGAAGCCAAGGCAATCAGCTGTTGTTGACTGAAAATTTGTCTGTTTAACATCTCCAATTCATTTTTTAAGCTGCTTAAGTGGGTTGTGAGACTTTTTCTTTCATCGATCTGCAATATTTTTATTTTTTTCCGTTCATCAAGTAGGGACAATCTTCTCTGTTTGAGACTGTTGCTGATACTTTCCTGGATCGGATTGGCATTTTCGCTATAGTGTTCACTGGACAACGTGAGAAGATGAGTGCCAGTCTTAACGTACTGCCCCTCATGAATAAAGCTTTCAAGTACCCGCCCTTGTTGTGGAGCATAAATTTTAATTTGTCCTGATGAGGGCAGTAGCTGTCCAACTACGGTGCTTCGCTTGGTGTAACTTCCCCATATGAAAAAAATAATTACAATTGATGCAAGGATCGTAGCGAAGACTGTGAGAAAGGTGAACGAGACTGGACGAATCAGGACGATGCTGCCCAACCAGTGCGTGTGCTGAGCTTCCAAAGCCTCTGCTCTGAATAGCGACGTGTCCTGGATCAATGTGAGCACTCCTTGCTGACAATAAATTGGAATCTCTTGGAAAGGAGGCCGCATCGCGGCGAGGCAGTAAAGATTCCCATGTATGCCCGTTTGGGTCACCCCTACATGTGTAGGGTACAAATCATCGAATTTGATCGCTATCGTGGATTGCGCTTTGTAACCTTTTAATGATTCGAAGGAAGTAAGAAAGTAATCACTATGCCGCTTTAGTTTTTTATTTTTAGAGAAAGGAGAAGTTTCCATGAGAAAGTTGTCACCTATAGAAATATTATTAGTGTCTGGCGCTGGCTCAGGCGACTCGGGCTCTACGTTTTTCGGAAATGCTGGAGCCACTTTGGGCGCGGCAGCGGGCGCAGCAATAGGGGGACGATTCGGGCTTGGCACGCCAGGTGCGGCCGTTGGGAGTGGGCTGGGAGCTTTGGGAGGGGACGCGGCTTACAATGCTGTGAAAGACGCAGCTAACTCTTGGAATCCAAGTGCTTTTCATGGAACCTCTTTTTTCCCCCAAGTGCCCGGAAATAGGGGAAGTTAACTATTAGATTGTCTACTGGTGTCCTGTTTTCAGAAATACGTTCTCTTTTGGCGAGTGGCTTGGGTGTCCGGCGTCGCGACGAGTCATTGCTGGGCTATGGCGAGGTATGGCAACGCCGGCCGGGCGCCCAAGACGCCGCCAAAAGTGAACAGCTTATTTCCGGAACAGGATGCTAGATATACTGTGAATAATTGCAGACATATCTAGTGGGTTGAAAAAGAGAGGGTAAGAGATTGAAGTATGACCAAAATTAAATTAAAAAGGTTGAGGCTTAAAGATCAGTTGTCGAATGATCTTTTAAAAGTTTTTGCTTTGATTGAAAGAGCTATAGTGGCTTCTATTTTAATTTTACTGGTATTTATTTTTATGAGTCGAATGTCTCTAATGAATGGGCCTTTGGGTTGGGAGGTGTTAAGCGGACTGACAGGGTATTTAGCGATTGTTATAAAGAAAATGTACTATGATGAAGCGCTTTCTGAGCTAAGAATGGATGTTGAGGTGGAGCGAGATGTATTGCGATGCGCGATGCTATCCATCGGTTATTCAGAGAAAAAAGTTAATGTGTATTGGTCCAAAAAAATCTTTAGCTTCTTTTTTTATTGCAAGTCGGAAGCTATAACATATACCCCGCAAAGCGGGTTGGTAATCTTTATTGGACCCTATGACAAATTGTTAACATTGGCATTTATATGCAATCAGCATTCGTGAGTTGGAGGTTCGCATCTTACTTAAGATTTATCGAATGCGTTGCGTATTCCCGATGGGGGATAACAAAGTTTCCTACCCTTCTGATTGAGTTATCGCTGTTCCGCCGACCCCAAAACACCCTGTCTATCCCAAGCGATTGAAAATGCTTTTTTAGAGATTTGATTGCTTCCGCTGTATGCCCTGAGGGGAAGCAGAAGTCAATAATCCAAGTTTTACCTCCTTCGTTCCATTCAGATGCATGAAGTAAAAAATTTGGATCTTTCAGTAGCCTAGCTTCGCTGTCTGGGGCTAAATTCGCCCAAGTGACGTACCCAACGGGTGAATCATTTTTATCGAAAAAGAATAAAATTTGTTTGTGGTCTATAGCCGGAGCTATCCAAAGCCGCAGATTCATGATTTCAAAAAGTGAGTAGTTACTGTTCGTGCAAATGATCATGCAGGCAAAGCCTATTAGTTTCGCCCTGTTTGATGAGTAATCACTCCGGCAATAGGTATGTAGTTTGGCTGGGATTTTCACAATATTTCCTCCGCTTTCATTATGAATTATATATGGCTGTTGGTACTTTCTGTCCAAGGTCTCCTCTAGGTCGCAAGAACGGTATGGATTTCCAGCTACCGTCACTGCGGTGTTGAAGGTTTACATGGATGTTCGTCGAGGTCACCCCTACATGTGTAGGGTACAAAATATCAGTTTTGCTCCTTATTGTTGAGGTATATGTACTGTTCGGAACAGTGATTGGTGAGCGACCTATGAAAAAGTTATCAGATCTGCATGAGGTTTTTGTGAGTTTCAAGGCAGAGAAAATTGAAAGTGCTTCCATCGCATTCTTTAATAAAGGCCTGAAAATTGACCTAGACGAAGAGGGCGTTCTTTCTAGGTACAGCTATGTTGTGGGAGGCAGTGGAGGCGAGCAGAAGGAGCAGCGCGGCAAAATTTTTTTCGCCGAAAGATACGGTGGTGATGGAATTTTAAGAAATGGGGGAGGTGGTCGCTGTGGATTTGATGGTGATTTTCAACTGAAAGGAATCGGGCCAAACCAATTAGTGGCGAAAGATGCTGATTTTGCTGATGGAAATGGCTTGATGAGCCTTAACTCTGCCATCTACGAAACTCTCTGGTCGGAAATTATAAATATAGCGCTTCCCTACGGAGCGGTAAGGTCTGTCGCTGTAATAGATACGGGGTTGAAGTTTGAGTTTAATAATAAATCGTATCTTCGTGGGTTGTTGGTTAGGATGCCTGCGGTACGTCCGGCGCATTTTATTAGTGCGGTATATTTTAGAGAGAGACATATCGGTGCACTGAGTAATGACGCTAGGCGTGTTCGTGTTGTAATAAAAAAGCTCGTTGAATTCTTACCCTTGGATCGAGAGGAGTGCTTGTCAGGATCCTTGCATGAACGACTGAATTTAGGTCTTTGTGAGCTTGCAAGACGTTATGCAAAACAGTTTGCTGCTGCGAGAGCGAAACAAATAATCCATTATAATGTAACTCCATCAAACTTAACCTTGAGTGGGGCGTGGATAGACTTTAGTAGTGTGCGAATTTTTTCTGATTTAATTCCAATTGATAGAGTCGACTATGAACAATTTGTTGGGGAGCATATTTTAGCTATCGAAAGCATTAGAAATATATGCTATTACTTAAGCAAGCATAAGATTGTTAGTTTGGATGATGCAAATGAAATTGCGGAAGGTGCGCTAAATGCGTTTATTCAGGAGTATGATTGTCAAAGCAGATTGCATTGTGCGATGCGTATGGGGTTTCCGGTTATTTTGCTGAAACATATAGTTGAAAGTGATGTTTTTTTTGAGTTTACCGATATTGTCAAAGAGTTGCTGGCTTTTGATGATTTTTCAACTAGGTTTGTTGCAAATGACGCTGGGTGGGAAGGGTATGAGTGTTGGGGATTTCGATTATATATCGCTCTATTGAGAAAAAAGGTGCTTGGCATAGAGTCAGATCTTCTAATCTTGAAGATAAATCCGGCGCTACTAAAAAAGCTGATTATAGCTTACGATCGTTTTTTTGATTTTTTACATTGTAAAGCTGATTCGGTTGGAGTGAGTTTTCGAAATTGGGTTGCTGGCATGGCAATAAATGTAGTCAGGGTTAATCATATAGATGCTGCTTTGGCTGGACTTGAAGATAAAATTGATGATGTTGTTGGCGGCGGTAAGGACTTAAATAATGATGTTGGTCGTTTGGTTGAGGACGTTGTAGGTGCGGCGTGTCTTCAATTTTACAATGAGGATGATGTTCGAATTCCATGTTGGATAAGCCGGTCATTAGAGATTTGGTTCGATTTTGAAAGTGGTTTTTATATCCTAAGGCAAGCTGGTCAGGATTTGTATTCAGAGAAGTGTTTGCTGAGGTTGGCCGCGCAAAATCCGGAAGTGCTTAAAGCTATTGATTTTTATTCTGGGGTATTGGATGTAGTCGGCTGGGAGGAGGTTTAATTTATGTGTTTTTCGTGAGCTTCTTTGTTGCATGTTTTTAGATGCTTTTATTGTGGGTATATTTATTTCCTATCTTTTAGTTTTTACGTTTGGCTTGTGAGTTGGCTGGTCTCTGGTTGTGATTTAGTTCTGTCTTGTTGGCATGTCCTAAGAGGTGTGGATCACTTTGGTTGGGTAGAGAAGATGCTTGCTTTAGCCATAAATTAGAGTGATGTCATTTGATCAGGCGTTCGCTGAAGTTGGCTTGTAAAACTGCATATTTAAATTGGTTGAGGTTATTTGATTGCGCTGGGTGCGAGAGCGGTTCTTTGTCATGATTTATACTTAATGGGTGGCTTGGAAGTTTGGTTTGGAGTGAAAGATTTTTTTATTGAAAAAAATAAACATGTTTTAAATATTCATTCATGGGAGTCTAGCTCTTTTGTTGAGGGGTATTTGGTATTGATTTGGAAGCAGGAGTGTTGTCCATGTCGTTGGGGTAACACGCGAGTTTGAAGGATGTGTGACGATTTCAATTTTTTTTAAATTTCTCTGCAAATAGCTTCGCTCTAGATTTTACCCCTTTTTTTCGTAAAATTGAAGAAACGTATTCTCGCACTGTGAAATCGCTAATGCCGAGCATTAAGGCTATTTTTTTGTTTGTTTCACCTAGTAAAAGCAGTTGTAGGACTTCATGCTCTCGTTTTGTTAAGTCTTTAGTGTTCTTGTTCAATTGGTTGTTCCTTGGTTGGATTTTTTTGTTGTTGGATAGTGATGTTATCGGTGTGTTTGAAAATTTGCTAGTTCATGGATGTCTCGATTAGTCGCCGGAAATATCCGATAAAAAATTGTATTCCTACAGATTTTTATATGGAGCGAGGAAATGACGTTCCTTGCAGGGTAAGAAGTACTACAGAAGGTGACGGGGGTAATAGTTAGATGGAGCGAATATGAAGGAGGTTGCAGGCAGGCTACGTCTTATAACTCGTCCCGTTCGGATACGCTCCTGTCGTCTTGCCGCTGCTTTGGGACAGGTAACGCTCCGTAGATCATCGAGCGTGGACCCTATTGCAGGGGAGCTTGCTCTCGCCGGGGCGCGAAATGGTCCCAAAAACCAGGCGTTTCACGACTCCTCCCAGTCAAAGCGTAGAGAGAGCATTTATTTATACACTGAGACATGCAGCTCCAGATTGACGGGATTTCGTAGTTTGACGCTCGTGGCACCGCGCCAGTGCTTGATATGGGCGCGCAGAAGGCTCCAGGCAGTTTCTCGATCATCTATGGGCTGGGCACTCACCGTGAAGCCTTTAGGCATATCGCTGAACATTCAAATTCTTCTTCCGATCAACTGCGGCGACCTACACTCAGTTCGACCGGCCCACCCGCGCCGTCAATGGATTTTCGAACGTCGATCGGTTTGGAGGGAGAGATGGACTTGTTCGACTTTGGTGTTGGGGGCAAATCATGTCAAATGGGCTCCAGGAAGGTGTCGGGAGCGCACAGAATTCATGAAGTGCTTATGAAGCAATCCCGAAGGTTTTAAGTGTTGATCTCACATGCCTTGGCGCAGGAGTACCTAACTAGAAAATTGATTGCAGCTCGGAGGTGCCTGTAGCCAACTCGCGTTCCAATAGGCGACGCAAGTTGAGAGGGTACTTTCGTCGAAGCTACGCTCCACTCTTAATCCCGCTAACCTGTTTGATCCTGTTCTACTTCCCGATGTACGTCACGTGTCCGTTCGCCCCTTCCAGTTGCCAGCCACACTTCACTGACACTCAGCAAACGTGCCAATTGCGCCATCCGCAATCGTGGTACACCCCGCCTGCTCCAATTCGTCAGGGATTGAGGACTGATACGCAGCACCTCAGCAAAAGCCGAGGGGGTGATGTCGTACTCTTCCAATAGGTTGCGCAAGCGTTGCCCGCAGGCCAGCCGGGCGCTGGGCTGCAGATCTCTTTGTTTCGACCAAACGTTGACCATCGTTATTTCCTTGCATCCTGCTCGTACGTTTAGCGCTACAACTGTAAAGAAACACGATCCAAAGCTAGATAGCCTTGGATGCTTGCTCTCCATGTAAAAAAGAACGAACCCACAAGCAGGCGGAAGGAATGCTGACAGACGGTGCTTACATCGGGTATGCATGCATGATCTGAACTCTCGGCTGTGTAGGAAAGGGATTACTTCAAAAGCAGTGCCCTCGGCTTATGCCTCGCTTATTCCTTTAAGCCATAACCTCCGCACTTTGCGTGATATGGCCGGGCAGGGTTTGCCGGTATGATAGGCGCCCCCGCAGCCCGGATTGCGAATACGCCATGACTGTGCAATACCCCACCATCGCCGATTGCGTCGGCAACACCCCGCTGGTTCGTTTGCAGCGCCTGCCCGGCGTGACCAGCAACACGCTTTTGCTCAAGCTCGAAGGGAACAACCCGGCGGGTTCGGTCAAGGACCGGCCGGCGCTGTCGATGATCACCCGTGGCGAGTTGCGCGGGCAGATCCAGCCCGGTGACACGCTGATCGAGGCGACCTCCGGCAACACCGGGATTGCCCTGGCGATGGCGGCGGCGATCAAGGGCTACAAGATGATCCTGATCATGCCTGACAATTCCAGCGCCGAGCGCAAGGCGGCGATGACCGCCTACGGCGCCGAGTTGATCCTCGTCACCAAGGACGAAGGCATGGAGGGCGCCCGTGACCTGGCCGAGCGGATGCAGGCCGAGGGGCGCGGCAAGGTGCTCGACCAATTCGCCAACGGCGACAATCCCGAGGCCCACTACACCAGCACCGGCCCCGAGATCTGGCGCCAGACCGACGGCACCATCACCCATTTCGTCAGCTCGATGGGCACCACCGGGACCATCATGGGCACTTCGCGCTATCTGAAAGAACAGAATCCAAACGTGCAGATCATCGGCCTGCAACCGATGGAAGGCGCGTCCATCCCCGGCATTCGTCGCTGGCCCGAGGAGTATCTGCCGAAGATCTACCAGGCTGACCGTGTGGACCGCATCATCGACATGGCCCAGAGCGAAGCCGAGGACGTGACCCGTCGCCTGGCCCGCGAAGAAGGTATTTTCTGCGGCGTGTCGTCCGGTGGTGCCGTGGCGGGCATGCTGCGTTTGTCGAAGGAAGTTGAAAACGCGGTGATCGTCGCGATCATCTGCGACCGCGGCGACCGCTACCTGTCCACCGGCATTTTCGACGCGCCCAACTGATGGCCAAGCATGAAAGAGGCTTGCGCTTCCAGCCCAGCGGCGGAAGCCGGGCCCCACAAGTGCCGACCGGCAAGAAACAGCGTCTGACCATCGAGCGCCTGGCCAATGATGGCCGGGGCATCGCTTTTGTCGACGGGCGCACCTGGTTCGTCATCGGTGCCCTGGCCGGCGAAGAGGTCGAGGCGCGGGTGCTGGGTGCCCATGGCAAGGTGGTCGAGGCACGCACCGAGCGGGTGTTTCAGGCCAGTGAACTGCGCCGCGCTGCGCCGTGCATTCATGCCGGTCGATGTGGCGGTTGCAGCGTTCAACACCTGCCCCACGACGAACAGCTCGCCCTGAAACAGCGCATGCTCGCCGAGCAATTGTCGCGGGTCGCCGGTGTGGCGCCGGACGAATGGGCTGCACCGCTGAGCGGGCCGGAATTCGCTTACCGGCGCCGCGCCCGCGTGGCAGTACGCTGGGACCAGAAAGCGAAGAAACTTGAGGTCGGATTCCGTGCCGTCGGCAGCCAGGACATTGTCGCCATCGGCGATTGCCCGGTGCTGGTACAGCCTTTGCAACCGATCATGAGCCGCTTGCCGGACATGCTCCGCCGCTTGAGCAAACCCCAGGCACTGGGCCATGTGGAATTGTTCGCCGGCTCGTCCCTGGCGGTATTGCTGCGGCACATGACGCCGCTGTCGGAAGCCGACCTGACGATCCTCAAGGATTTCTGCGCATTCCATGGCGCCCAACTGTGGCTGCACGGCGAAGGTGAGCCGCAACCGGTCGAAGCTGGATTGACCTTGGGTTATCGCCTGGACACCTGGGACCTGGACCTGGCTTATCGGCCGGGGGATTTCATCCAGGTGAACGCCGGGGTCAACGAGGCGATGATCGCCCAGGCCCTGCAATGGCTGGCGCCGCGATCCGAGGAGCGGGTGCTGGACCTGTTCTGCGGCCTGGGCAACTTTGCCTTGCCGTTGGCGCGGTGCGTGCGTGAGGTGGTGGCCGTGGAAGGCGTGCAGACCATGGTGGATCGGGCGGCGGCCAATGCCGTCAGCAATAATTTGAATAACACTGCCTTTTTTCAGGCCGATTTATCCCAGCCACTGGCGGGTGCCGAGTGGATCGGCGAAGGCTTTTCTGCGGTACTCTTGGACCCACCCCGTGACGGTGCTTTCGAGGTGGTGCGCAAGCTGGCGTCCCTGGGCGCCAAACGGTTGGTTTATGTATCGTGCAACCCGGCAACTTTGGCCCGGGATACGGTCGAATTGATCAAGCAGGGCTACCGGTTAAAACGTGCCGGGATTCTCGATATGTTTCCTCAAACGGCGCATGTCGAGGCCATGGCGTTATTTGAAGCGAGCCAGGATGGCTTGTCCGACTGACCCGTTCGTGTCACCCCGCCACAGTCCTGGGCGGAAACACGGGCAACGAAGGTCAGCGATGTTGACGCATTGAATCTGCGTCGTAGGGAAGGTAAGCAAAGATGGTACAGGTGAGAGCACACCAGCCGATCAACACCGACGGCAGTATCAATCTCGAGGCTTGGCTCGATCACGCGGTCAGTATCGACATGGCACTGGATCGCGAAGCCTTGAAGGAAGCCTGCGAGTTCGCTCGTGAGGCGGAACAGCAACACAACGCGGCGAAGAACCTCTGGTCCGAAGGCACGTCGAGTTTCCAGACGGGCCTGGAGATCGCCGAGATCCTCGCCGACCTCAAGCTCGACCAGGATTCGCTGGTGGCTGCCGTGCTGTACCGTGGCGTGCGCGAAGGCCAGATCCAGCTGTCGGTGGTCAGCCAGCGCTTCGGCGCGGTGGTCGCCAAGCTGATCGATGGCGTGCTGCGCATGGCGGCCATCAGCGCCAGCCTCAGCCCGCGTCATTCCATGGTCCTGGGTACCCAGGGCCAGGTGGAAAACCTGCGCAAGATGCTCGTGGCCATGGTCGACGACGTGCGCGTCGCGCTGATCAAGCTGGCCGAGCGCACTTGCGCGATCCGCGCGGTGAAAGCCGCCGACGACGAAAAACGCAATCGTGTCGCCCGGGAAGTGTTCGACATCTATGCCCCCCTGGCTCACCGTTTGGGCATCGGTCATATCAAGTGGGAGCTGGAGGATTTGTCCTTTCGCTACCTGGAGCCGGATCAGTACAAACAAATCGCCAAGCTGCTGCATGAGCGGCGCCTGGACCGCGAGCGCTTCATCACCGACGTGATGACCCAACTGCGGGAAGAACTGCAGGCCACGGGCGTGGAGGCCGACATCAGCGGCCGGGCCAAGCACATCTATTCGATCTGGCGCAAAATGCAGCGCAAGGGGCTGGAGTTCAGCCAGATCTATGACGTGCGCGCCGTTCGCGTGCTGGTCCCGGAAATGCGCGACTGCTACACCGCGCTGGGGATCGTCCATACCTTGTGGCGGCACATTCCGAAGGAGTTCGACGACTACATCGCCAACCCCAAGGAAAATGGCTATCGCTCGCTGCACACCGCGGTGATCGGTCCCGAGGGCAAGGTGCTGGAAGTGCAGATCCGCACCCACGCCATGCACGAGGAAGCCGAGCTGGGTGTCTGCGCCCACTGGAAATACAAGGGCACCGACGTCAAGTCCGGGTCCAACCACTACGAAGAGAAAATCTCCTGGCTGCGCCAGGTGCTCGAATGGCATGAGGAACTGGGCGACATCGGTGGCCTGGCGGAACAGCTGCGGGTGGATATCGAGCCGGACCGGGTCTATATCTTCACTCCTGACGGCCATGCCATCGACCTGCCCAAGGGCGCGACGCCGCTGGACTTCGCCTACCGGGTCCACACCGAGATCGGCCACAACTGCCGTGGTGCCAAGATCAACGGGCGGATCGTGCCGCTCAACTACAGCCTGCAGACCGGTGAGCAGGTCGAGATCATCACCAGCAAGCACGGCACGCCGAGCCGCGACTGGCTGAACCCGAACCTGGGCTACATCACCACCTCCCGGGCGCGGGCGAAAATCGTCCATTGGTTCAAGTTGCAGGCCCGCGACCAGAACGTCGCCGCTGGCAAGACCCTGATCGAGCGCGAACTCAGTCGCCTGGGTCTGCCGCAGGTGGATTTCGACAAGCTGGCCGAAAAGGCCAACATGAAAACCGCCGAGGACATGTTTGCCGCCCTCGGGGCCGGCGACCTGCGCCTGGCGCAACTGGTCAACCTGGCCCAGCAACTGGTGGAGCCGGAGCGGGGCAACGAACAACTGGAGCTGATCCCGCGCAAGGCCACCGGCTACAAACCGGGCAAGCGCGGCGATATCCAGATCCAGGGCGTGGGCAACCTGATGACCCAGATGGCGGGCTGCTGCCAGCCGTTGCCGGGGGATGCGATCGTCGGCTACATCACTCAGGGGCGTGGCGTGAGCATTCACCGCCAGGACTGTGCCTCGGTGTTGCAACTGGCCGGTCGCGAACCCGAGCGGATCATCCAGGTCAGTTGGGGGCCGGTGCCGGTGCTCACCTATCCGGTGGACATCGTCATTCGCGCCTACGACCGCTCCGGGCTGCTGCGTGACGTGTCCCAGGTGCTGCTGAACGAGCGCATCAACGTGTTGGCGGTCAACACCCGCTCGAACAAGGAAGACAACACCGCGCTGATGTCCCTGACCATCGAGATTCCGGGGCTGGATGCGCTGGGACGGTTGTTGGGGCGGATCTCCCAGTTGCCGAACATCATCGAGACCCGGCGTAACCGGACACCGGGTTAAGCGCAGTCAAAAAATGTGGGAGCAAGCGGGTGGGAGCAAAGCTTGTTCGCGATAACGGGGTTTCGGTCAGCATTCTGTTGTTGGCCAGACCGCCATCGCGAGCGAGCTTTGCTTCCACAGGCTCGCTCCCACAGGGTTTTGTGTGACGAGATGGATTTATGTATAGCCTTGAAGACCTGCTCCATCTGATGAACCGCCTGCGGGATCCGCAGTACGGTTGCCCGTGGGACATCAAGCAGACCTGGGAGACGATCGTCCCCCATACCCTGGAAGAAGCCTACGAAGTGGCCGATGCGATCGAACGGGGTGACTTCGATCATGTGCAGGGTGAGCTGGGCGACCTGCTGTTCCAGGTGGTGTATTACAGCCAACTGGCCCGGGAAGAAAACCGCTTCGAGTTTGCCGGTGTGGTCGACAGCATCACCCGCAAGCTGATCCGTCGCCATCCCCACGTATTTCCCACCGGCGACCTCTATGCGCCGCTGGATGTGCCGCGCCTGAGCGAAGAGCAGGTCAAGCAGCGCTGGGAGGAAATCAAGGCCGAGGAACGTGCCGAGAAGTCCGCCGCGCCGCAGCAGCTCTCGCTGCTCGACGATGTACCTGGCGCATTGCCGGCACTGTCCCGTTCGGCCAAATTGCAAAAGCGTGCCGGGCAGGTTGGTTTCGACTGGCCGGACGCCTTGCCGGTGCTCGACAAGGTCCGGGAGGAACTGGACGAAGTGCTCGAAGCCATGTCGGAAAACGATCAGGCGGCAGTGGCCGACGAGATCGGCGATCTGCTGTTTTCGGTCGTCAACCTGGCTCGGCACCTCAAGGTCGATCCGGAAGGCGCGCTGCGCGGAGCCAACGCCAAGTTCGAGCGACGCTTCCGTTTTATCGAACAGGCATTGCGCGACACCCACCGTCCCATGGAAGATTGCACCCTCGAAGAGTTGGACGCCTTGTGGGGCGAAGCCAAACGTCAGGAAAAGAATTTGCCCAGCTGCGGCTGAGGCCGTTGCCTAAGTGAGTAAGCACCATGAGCCTTTCCCTTCGCGACCAGTTGCTCAAAGCAGGACTGGTCAACCAAAAGCAGGTCAAGCAGGTCGGCAAAGACAAGCAGAAGCAGCAGCGCCTGGCCCACAAAGGCCAGATCGAGCTGGATGATTCCCAGCAGCGCGCCGCCCAGGAAGCCATGGCCGAGAAGGCCCGGCGCGACCAGGAACTCAACCGGCAGCAGCAGGAGAAGGCCGAGCAGAAGGCCCGTGCCGCGCAGATCAAGCAATTGATCGAAGTCTCGCGCCTGCCGAAGCTGACCACCGAGGATTACTACAACTTCGTCGACGACAAGAAGGTCAAGCGCATCTCGGTGAACACCCTGATGCGTAACAAGCTGAGCAGCGGCTCGCTGGCGATCGTCCACCATGCCGGCGGCTATGAAGTGATCCCGCGCGAGGCCGCCCTGAAGATCCAGGAGCGCGACCCCAAGCGCATCGTCCAGCTCAACACCCAGACCGAAGAAGTGGATGCCGACGATCCGTACGCGGCATATCAGATCCCTGATGATTTGATGTGGTAAGCCTGGCGCACTGCCGGTGAGCTAAACCCAAAATCCTGTGGGAGCCGAGCTTGCTCGCGATGGCGGCGTATCAGTCAGCAAACGTATCGACTGACATACCGCCATCGCGAGCAAGCTCGGCTCCCACAGAGGGGCTCCTACAGGGTCAGAGTTGTTCTTGGGATTCTGTTGCCTCATGGGCACGCTGACTTTCCTCGCGCTCCAACTCGGCCTTGTAGCGGTAGGCCTCCGTCTCGGAGTGGAACATCCCCACCAGCAGATCCTGTTGGCGCACATCCCAGATCTGAATGCCGGCGGCAATGGCTTCGTGGGACATATGGGCATCATCGCGTTCATTTACTTTCACAGTCATCTTGCAAACTCCAATCTCTGTCATCTGCAGCAAGGCGTGTGCAGGACTTTGTTATAGATTTGGATAGCCTGCTAAGTAAATGCCCTGGCCGATTAAGAAGTTTTCATGAAAAGCGCACTAATCCCGCAGGCCGGGCAGGGCGCGGCGTTTGGTCGCAGGCGGGTGGTTCATGAAAAAGGTTTCATGTGGCAGAAACCACGCTTGAGTGATGCAGACCCCGTGGGAGCAAAGCTTGCTCGCGATAAACGATAACGCGGTCGGCAGAAACCGAGGCGCCTGCATCGCGGGCAAGCCTTGTTCCCACAAAGCTCCCACAGAGTCGAAATCCAGGCAAAAAAAAGCCCCGCATCGGCGGGGCTTCATGGTGTTCGCGTCGATCAGCTGCCTTTCACAGGCTTGCCGTTGACCGTGCCGTCCAGGAGCATGATGTTGTACTCCTTGCCGTCAGTCTCGACCTGTTGCAGGCGGACCAGCAGGTAGTCCCAGTCCTTGGCGAACCAGAGTACGGTGGTGCGTTTGCTCTGTGTCGGATCGCGTACGCGCTCGACCTTGATCGCGTCGATCTGGCCGGCCTTGGTGTCGACCTTTTCCGAGCCCAGCACGCGGAAGTCGTAGGTATCGACTTCGCCGTCATCGACGACCTGGTAGCTCATGCTCTTCTTGCCGGCCGCGACGTCGTGCTGCAGGGCCAACTGATAAGTGGATTTATCGACCATGCCACGGTTCAGCGGCAGCTTCACCGCATCACCGCGATCGGTGCCGGTGACCATCTTCGTGCTCCAGTCGAAGTCCAGGTCGGCCTTCTTGGCCTTGCCCAGGCCACCGCGTTCGAAGTGGTAGGACTGCGGCAGCAGCGTGTCCTTGTCCAGGGTCAGTGTGCTTTCTTCCGTCAGGCTGGCGATCATCATCGACGCCTTGAAGCTCAGCTTCCAGGTACCATTGGCCTCCTTGGTCAGGCTGCGCTCGGCGGTGCCGCTCATCGGCAGCTGCTTCCAGTCGGCGGTGTAGCTGGCGGAGAACGGTTGAAGGTCTGAAGCCTGTGCCAGGGGCAAGGCAAGCAGAGCACAGGCGAAGAGCAGGGCGCGACGCATAAAATCTCCTAGTGTCGAATCAAATGGCCGCTGGCGGCGAGCAACTGGCCGTCCAGTGAGGCACCACGATCGTCGAGGGTCAGCCGTCCTTCGGCAAACCAACGCACGGCCATCGGGTAGATCTGGTGTTCCCGGGCGTGAACCCGTTCTGCCAGGCTTTGCGGCGTGTCGTGCAACTCTACCGGTATTACTGCCTGTACGACCAGTGGTCCGCCATCGAGTTCCTCGGTGACAAAGTGCACCGAGCAGCCGTGCTCGGTCTCTCCGGCCTCCAGCACGCGCTGGTGAGTGTGTAACCCTTTGTATTTGGGCAGCAGCGATGGGTGGATATTGAACAGGCGGCCCTGATAGTGGCGCACGAAGCCAGCGCTGAGGATGCGCATGAAGCCAGCCAGGACCACCAGGTGGGGAGTGAAGGCGTCGATCTGTTCGATCAGTGCGGCGTCGAAGGCCTCGCGGCCGTCGAACGCCTTGTGATCCAGGACACGGGTGTCGATACCCGCGTCCTTGGCACGTTGCAGGCCGTAGGCATCGGCGCGGTTGGAAATCACCGCGCGAATACGGACCGGGCTGTCGCCGGTCCGTGTGCTGTCGATCAGCGCCTGCAAGTTACTGCCGGTGCCGGACAGTAGCACCACGACGTCACAGGTTGCAGGCATGTTTTCCTGCATCAGTGAGCCTTGAGGTTTTTCAGCTCGACCTGGGCAGCGCCTTCGGCCGCGGTTGCGATCTGGCCGATGACCCAAGGCTGTTCGCCCGCTTCACGCAGCACGTTCAAGGCGGTCTCGACGTGCTCCTGAGCCACGCAGATCACCATGCCCACGCCGCAGTTCAGCACGCGGTGCATTTCGGTTTCGTCGACGTTGCCTTTCTCTTGCAGCCAGTCGAACACCGCCGGGCGGGTCCAGCTTGCCACGTCGACCACCGCCTGGGCGCCTTTTGGCAGGACGCGCGGGATGTTGTCCAGCAGGCCGCCGCCGGTGATGTGGGCCATGGCCTTGACGGCGCCGGTGTCCTTGATCAGCTTGAGCAGCGGCTTGACGTAGATGCGGGTCGGGGCCATCAGCAGGTCGGTCAGTGGCTTGCCGTCGAGCTGGATGTTTTCGATGTCGGCGCCGGACACTTCGATGATCTTACGGATCAGCGAGTAGCCGTTGGAGTGCGGGCCGGAAGACGGCAGGGCGAGCAGGGCATCGCCGGTGGCGACTTTCGAGCCGTCGATGATCTCGGCTTTTTCCACGACGCCGACGCAGAAGCCGGCCAGGTCGTAGTCTTCGCCCTCGTACATGCCTGGCATTTCAGCGGTTTCGCCGCCGACCAGGGAGCAGCCGGACAGTTCACAGCCGGCACCGATGCCAGTCACGACCTGGGCGGCGGTGTCGACGTTCAGCTTGCCGGTGGCGTAGTAGTCGAGGAAGAACAACGGCTCGGCACCGCAGACCACCAGGTCGTTCACGCACATGGCCACCAGGTCGATGCCGATGCTGTCGTGTTTGTTCAGGTTCAGCGCCAGGCGCAGCTTGGTGCCCACACCGTCGGTGCCCGAGACCAGCACCGGTTGCTTGTAGCCGGCCGGGATCTCGCAGAGGGCGCCGAAACCGCCCAGGCCGCCCATGACTTCCGGGCGCGCAGTGCGCTTGGCGACGCTCTTGATGCGTTCGACCAATGCTTCACCGGCGTCGATGTCTACACCGGCGTCCTTGTAGCTCAGGGAGGGTTGCTTGCTCATGATCCAGGCCTTTAGGGGGGATTTCTGGGTAACGACCGATCGCCGGGGCCTTTGAATAACCGTTGTACGAATTATTCCGGGTGCCCAGCCATTGCCGGTCTGCGAAGGCGCGCGATTTTATCAGGCTTGTGGGGCAGCGGCCATCCTCGCGCCGACGGGCAGGGACATATCCGAGGAAAAAAACCGATATTTCTTCTGTTGGTGCTGCGCGGTGCGCCTGTATAAGGTGTAGCGGTAACCGGCTATGGTTACGCGGTGCGAAACTTCCATCGGGTGTGTGAATGTTTTGCCAGGTGCTGTGGTCACAGCCATGCTCCGTTTCTTCACACGGCTTGTTCCAGTCGTTTATGTCCGGGAATATTCCATGCGTTTGTTCAAATTCTTGTCCGTGGGCTGCTTGTCGCTGATCAGTCTGGCGAGCCATGCCGAAACCCTCAACGGCCTCTATCAAGTGCTCGAACCGGTGAGCAGCCAGACGCCGGAAGAGCGTGACCAGGCGACGTTGCGCGCCCTGGATACGCTGGTGCTGCGCCTGACCGGTGACGTCAAGGCCGCCCAGAACCCGGGGCTGGCGGCGATCCGCAAGGACCCGCAGCAGATCATTCTTCAATATGGCTACGACGCTGGTCCTCCGGAAAGCCTCAAGGTCGACTTCGATCCGGCGAGCACCGACCGGGCCTTGCGCTCGGCAGGGCTGTCGCTGTGGGGCGTGAACCGACCATCGATCCTGGGCTGGTGGCTCAACGACTCGGCTGAAGGCTCCAGCCTGGTGGGCGATGGTCAGGCCAGCGCCACGCCGTTGCGCCGTGCCGCCCAGCACCGGGGCCTGGCGCTGCACTTGCCGCTGGCGGACTTGAGCGAGCAGATCGTTGCCACCGCACCGAACCTGGAAGGCAGCGATCCGGCGCCGTTGCACGATGCCTCGGAGCGATACGCGGCGGATGCCCTGCTGGCGGTCCATGCCAAGGAAGAGGGCGGTCAGTGGCACGGGACCTGGCGCCTGTGGCTGGGTGATCAACGCGAGCAAGGCACTGTCCAGGGCGCCGATCAGGCTGCGCTGGCCGATGCGGTGATGCTGGCGGTGAGTCAGCGCCTGGCGCCGCGCTTCGTGGCCAAGCCGGGTGTGGCCACCGAGCAGTCGTTGGAAGTGCAGGGCATGAATCTTGAGCGTTATGCCGCCCTTGGGCGTTTGCTCGAACCGTTCGGTGGGCAGGTGCAGCGGGTCGAAGGTGACCGGATCGTCTATCGGGTCAACGGCAGCGCGGAGCAACTGAAGGCGCAACTGGCCCTGGCGAAGCTGCAGGAAATTCCCGCCGGTGAAGCGGTTGCCCCGACGCCTGCGGTTCCGCCGGCTACAGATGGAACGGTTCCGGCAGCAGCACCGGCGCCCGCGCCGACGGCCAGTCTGCGGTTCCGCTGGTAGATTTTCTTTCTTTATATAGCTGGGAGTGGTTCATGGGCGATACGCGGCGTTGGTTCTGGTTGGGCGGGATTGCCCTGCTGTTCGCGTTTATCTATCTGCTGCATCCGATTCTGACGCCGTTCCTGGTTGCGTTGCTGCTGGCTTATCTGTTTGACCCGGTGGTGGATCGCCTGGAAAAGCTCGGCCTGTCGAGAACCTGGGGCGTAGTGGCGGTATTTACGCTGTTCACCTTGATTGTCAGCGCCCTGTTGCTGGTCTTGATACCGATGCTCGCCAAGCAATTGGTGCGTCTGTACGAACTGGCGCCACAGATGCTCGACTGGTTGCAGCACACGGCGGTGCCGTGGGTGCAGTCGAAACTGGGGTTGGCGGATGGTTTCTGGAAGTTCGACAAGGTCAAGGAGGCCATCAGCGCTCACATGGGCCAGACCACCGACATTGTTGGCGTCGTGCTGAGCCAGGCCACCGCCTCGGGCCTGGCGCTGATCGGTTGGCTGGCCAACCTGGTGCTGATTCCGGTCGTGAGCTTCTACCTGTTGCGGGATTGGGACTTGATGATGGCCAAGGTCCGCAGCCTGCTGCCCCGTCATCGCGAAGAGCGCATCATGACCCTGGCCGGTGAATGCCACGAAGTGCTGGGCGCCTTTGTGCGTGGGCAGTTGCTGGTGATGGTGGCGCTGGGCTTCATCTATGCGGCGGGGTTGATGCTGGTGGGGCTGGAGCTGGGGCTCCTGATCGGCATGATCGCCGGGTTGGCCGCCATCGTTCCGTACATGGGGTTCGTGATCGGCATTGGCGCGGCATTGATCGCCGGGTTGTTCCAGTTTGGCGGCGATCTCTACCCCATGGTGGGCATCGTGGCGGTGTTCATGGTGGGCCAGGCTCTGGAAGGCATGTTGCTGACGCCGTTGCTGGTGGGGGATCGCATTGGCTTGCATCCAGTGGCGGTGATCTTCGCGATCCTGGCGGGCGGCGAGTTGTTCGGCTTCACCGGGATCCTGCTGGCGCTGCCGGTGGCAGCCGTCATCATGGTGCTGGTGCGGCACATGCATGATTTGTACAAGGATTCGGACATCTACAGCGGCGCCGAAGACCCCGAGCTGTAGGGTGAATGTCAGGAAAACCGTCGCTCCCTGGCGTTGTCGCTGCAAACCTTTGATTTTGCTCGTGGTCCGGCGCATTGTGCGGTCCGCGCCACGGGTATAGACTTTGCCAACTTTACACAGAGGCCACTCACGGTTCCTTTGGAGCTGTCCAGCCAGCATGAAACCGATTCAGCTGCCCCTAGGTGTGCGTCTGCGTGATGACGCCACCTTTATCAACTACTACCCAGGCGCCAATGCCGCTGCACTCGGCTATGTCGAGCGGCTTTGCGAAGCCGACGCTGGCTGGACCGAGAGTCTGATCTATCTGTGGGGCAAGGACGGGGTAGGGCGCACGCACCTGTTGCAGGCCGCTTGCCTGCGGTTCGAGCAGTTGGGCGAGCCGGCGGTGTACCTGCCGCTGGCCGAGTTGCTGGATCGCGGCGTGGAAATCCTCGACAACCTTGAACAGTACGAACTGGTCTGCCTGGACGATCTCCAGGCCGTTGCCGGCAAGGCTGATTGGGAAGAGGCGCTGTTCCATCTGTTCAACCGGCTGCGGGACAGCGGTCGGCGCTTGCTGATCGCTGCCTCGACGTCGCCACGGGAGCTGCCGGTGAAACTGGCTGATCTCAAGTCCCGTCTCACTCTGGCGCTGATTTTCCAGATGCGTCCGCTGTCCGATGAAGACAAGCTCCGTGCCCTGCAGCTGCGTGCTTCCCGCCGTGGCCTGCATCTGACCGACGAAGTCGGGCATTTCATCCTCACCCGTGGCACCCGCAGCATGAGTGCGCTGTTCGAATTGCTCGAACGCCTCGACCAGGCTTCCCTTCAGGCCCAGCGCAAGCTGACTATTCCTTTTTTGAAAGAAACCTTGGGCTGGTAGAACCGTTGCCAGTAGTGGCTCCTGGCCTTGTACGGACACGGCGAAACCCGCGGTCCTGCTGGGCGGCAGGCCACATGACTTTCAAAATGGGCTTAAGCGCTTAGATGTAAACGTAAAACCGAGAAGTCACATTTGCATCGATTGAATTTGCAAATGAAGTCGATAGAAGGCATAGTCTCGCCATCTTTACTACTTCAGCCACGGTCGTGCCCATGCTAAATCGCTTCGCACCCCTCGTGCCTCTCGCACTCGTTACCCTGTTGTTCGGTTGCGCTGCCCACTCCCCAGTGTCCCAGCAAGTACAACAACCACAGGTTCAGAACACCGTTACCGCCCAGTCTTCCTCCGTCTCCTTCCAGGAAGAAATGGCCAACGACAAAGAGCTGGCAGCCTTCGCCGGCAACAAGCCTTACCAGCTTCCGGTGCTGGCCGACAGCATCCTGGAACGCGGCATGTCGTTGATCGGCACCCGTTACCGTTTTGGTGGCACCTCTGAAGCCGGCTTCGATTGCAGCGGTTTCATCGGCTACCTGTTCCGCGAAGAGGCCGGCATGAGCCTGCCACGCTCCACGCGGGAAATGATCAACGTGAACGCCCCCCTGGTGGCACGTAATCAACTGGAACCCGGTGACCTGCTGTTCTTCAGCACCAGCGGTCGTCGCGGACGCGTCAGCCACGCCGGTATCTACCTGGGCGACAACCAGTTCATCCATTCCAGCAGCCGCCGTAGCGGTGGTGTGCGGATCGACAGCCTGGGTGACACCTACTGGAACAAGACTTTCATCGAAGCCAAGCGCGCCCTCGCCATGGCTCCGACCGTGGTCACCGCTCGCAAGTAAGCGCACAGTTTGTAAGGCAAACTTAAAGTCTTACTTGAAGTTTGCCTCATAGCCGCTAGAATCCTTGATCATTGATTGATGGCAATCCGCCTGCGTACTCCGCAGGCGGATTTGTTTTCATGTCCACGGCAGAAAAGCCGCATCCAGATCAGGATTGTTCTGCATATGTCGACGTCGGCCCGCCTCGCTCTTATCTGCCTTGCCGCACTGCTCAGCGCGTGCGCAAGCCGTACGCCACCACCCGCGCCTGTTCGGGCTCCAGTGGTCTTTGCTCCCTCGCAGCCCCTGCCTCCGGCTGCCGAAGATGTGCTCTTCCGGGCGTTGGGCCTGGTTGGGACGCCCTACCGCTGGGGCGGCAATACGCCGGATTCGGGTTTCGATTGCAGCGGCCTGATCGGTTACGTCTACCGTGATGCCGCCGGTATTTCCCTGCCACGTTCGACCCGCGAGATGATCGGCATGCGCGCCCCGGATGTCGGCAAGGACGCGCTGCAGAGTGGTGACCTGATTTTCTTCGCCACCAACGGTGGCTCCCAGGTCAGCCATGCGGGGATCTACGTCGGTGAGGGGCGCTTCGTTCATGCGCCGGCCACCGGTGGTACGGTCAAGCTCGACAGCTTGTCCAAGGCCTATTGGCAGAAAGCCTATCTGAGCGCCAAGCGGGTGCTGCAACCGGAGCACCTGGCGCGTTATCCCTGATTCGCGGAGGTTGTCATGACCGCTCGCACCCTCAATCTCGATGATGCCCTTTACCAGTATCTGCTGGACGTTTCCCTGCGGGAGACGCCCTTGCAGCGACGTTTGCGGGACGAAACCCAGGCGCTGCCCATGGCGCGCTGGCAGATAGCGCCCGAGCAGGGTCAATTCCTGGCATTGCTGGTGAAGCTCACCGGCGCCCGACGCTTGCTGGAAGTCGGTACGTTCACCGGCTACAGCGCGTTGTGCCTGGCCTCCGCCTTGCCGCAGGATGGTTCGTTGATCTGTTGCGATATTCCCGGCGACTACAACGCCGTGGCGCTGCGATATTGGCGCGAAGCCGGGCTGGCTGAGCGGATCGAGCTGCGCCTGGCGCCGGCCCTGGAAACCCTCGACGACCTTGAGCGCCAAGGGCAGGGCGGCACGTTCGACCTGATCTTTATCGATGCCGACAAGGCCAACTACCCGGCTTACCTGGAGCGTGCGCTACGGTTGCTGCGCAGAGGTGGGCTGGTGATGTTCGATAACACGCTGTGGAGCGGACGGGTGCTGGAAGCCCAGCCCCAGAGCGAGGACACCCGCGCCATCCAGGCCCTGAACCGCGCCTTGAAGGATGACCGACGGGTGGATCTGTCGCTGTTGCCGTTGGGGGATGGCTTGACCTTGTGTCGCAAGCTTTAAGCGCAGTTCCTGATTGGAATGACATTTGTGGCGAGGGGATTTATCCCCGTTGGGCTGCGCAGCAGCCCTAAAACCAGACCATTCGGTGTATCAGGCAGATTGAGTTGACTGCTTTGGGGCTGCTGCGCAGCCCAGCGGGGATAAATCCCCTCGCCACAAAGTTCTCTGCAGGCCATTGGCAGCTTATTTACCCGACACCCGCCACACCTTGTTTCCCACGTCATCGGCCACCAGCAAGCCGCCTTGCTTGTCGATCACCACGCCCACCGGCCGGCCCTGGGCTTTTTCATCTGCATTCAGGAACCCGGTCAGCACATCCACGGGTTTTCCCGCCGGTTTGCCGCCGTTGAACGGTACGAATATCACTTTGTAGCCGCTGTGGGGCTTACGATTCCAGGAACCATGCTGGCCAATGAATGCGCCTTCGGTGAAGGGCGCAGGCAGGGCGCTGCCTTCGGCGAAAGTCAGGCCCAATGAGGCCGTGTGTGGGCCGACCGCGTAATCCGGGGCGATGGCCTTCGCCACCAGCGCCGGGTTCTGTGGCTCGACCCGCACGTCAACATGCTGTCCGTAATAGCTGTAGGGCCACCCATAGAAGGCGCCGTCCTTGACCGAGGTGATGTAGTCCGGCACCAGGTCGCTGCCGATCTCATCCCGCTCGTTCACCGCTGTCCACAAGGCACCATTGCGCGGTTCCCAGGCCAGGCCGTTAGGGTTGCGCAGGCCCGAAGCGAAAATGCGGTGATTGCCGGTGGCGCGGTCCACTTCCCAGATCGCCGCGCGGCCTTCCTCCGCCTCCATGCCATTTTCCGCGACGTTGCTGTTCGAACCGGTGGTGACGTAGAGCTTGCTGCCGTCACGGCTGGCGATCACGTTCTTGGTCCAGTGATGATTGATGGTGCCGGCCGGCAAGTCGACGACCTTGGTCGGCTGAGCCTTGATTTGTGTGTCGCCTTCCTTGTAGGGGAAGCGGATCAGTCGATCGGTGTCGGCCACGTACAGGTCATTGCCCACCAACGCCATGCCGAATGGCGAGTTGAGGTTTTCCAGGAAGACCGTGCGGGTTTCGGCGATGCCATCATGGTTGGCGTCGCGCAACAACGTAATGCGATTGGGGCTGGGGACGCCGGCGCCGGCGCGGCCCATGACTTTTTTCATCACCCAGCCACGGATGCCCTTGGCGTCGTCGGGCTTGGGCGGGGCGTTGGTTTCCGCCACCAGCACGTCGCCATTGGGCAGCACGTAGAGCCAGCGCGGATGGTCCAGTCCCTCAGCGAACGCCCCTACTTGCAGGCCTTCGGCCGCGGTTGGCTTGGCGCCCTGGGGCCAGCCGACGGCTTCGGCGATGTTGACGGTGGGGACCAGGGTCTTGTTCGGTTCGGGCAGTTTTGGCGATGGGCCAGTGCCGTCGGAGACTTGCAGTGTGGAAGACTCGCCACAAGCGACAAGCCCTGCGGCGAGGGCGACGATCAGGAGGTGCGGTGGCTTGAGCATGCTGGCTTCCCTATGAATGCATGTGGTTATTCATAGAGAAGCATATACCGGCGATGGTTCAACCGGTCAGCCGTGGGCCTGCTTGAACAGCACGGCGATGCCCGGATGGTAATGACCGGCCTCGTTGCGCAACTTGCGATAGTTGTAAGGAAAGTACCAGGCCACGGCGCAGGTGTTTTCCTTTTGCAGGTCTTCGATCATGTCCTGGAGTTCTTCGGGCGTAGTGCTTTGCTGGGCTTTTTGCGGGGCGACGAACAGGCAGCCCAGCTTCAGGTCAGTGGCGTAGCTGATGCGCTTGGCATCGCTGGTGACATCCAGCAGGGGTTGGGTCAGGTTGAGGCTCTTGACCTTAGGCCAGCGTTGGGTGGCCTGGATGAACGCGCGGTCCTCGGCCCCGGCAATGAACAGGTCGGCACTGACGTTGCGTTCGCCTTCTTCATTCTGTTTGCGGGTTGCGGTGTGTTGCAGCGTGACCATCTCGGCCATCCAGGCGGCGGCCGAGAGCAGGCCGAGGTTGGCTTTTTCATCGAACCAGTAAGGCGTGTCGTTATCGCCGCGCACGGCGTTGTAGCGATCGATACAGTCAAACCAGCGTTCCAGCACCGGGCGCAGAAATTCCAGCCTTGGATTGCTGATGATCATGCCTTGCATGTTTTTTGCCCTCTTGTTTTTGTGATATCGGGTCGTAATGCCTATTTGATATCACTTGCCGCAGCGTGACACAAGATTGGCGTCACTTTATTGATCCAGGCCCATGATCAGTGCTGGGCTCGTGGCGGCTTTAATTGACGCTCCATCCCCAACCCTCTAACCTTCGCGACTTGTTTCAGGTGCTCTGTGGCCCGGGTCGACAGAGTGAAACAGGGAAACCGGTGAGAACCCGGCGCTGCCCCCGCAACGGTAAATGAGTCAAAGCTGCCAGCAAGCCACTGTGTCTCGACATGGGAAGGCGCGCAGCCCGGCATCACGCCGCTCATGAGCCCGGAGACCGGCCTGATTCATCCAACGGCATCACGGTGGGCGATGCCAGGCTTGTTGCCGTCTTTTCCTGTGCCCGCCTGCCGTTACCCAGTCCCCAACGGAGGCTTCCCCATGACCGGCTCCCCCAATACAGATGCGTCCGACCGCGACGAGCGTCACCTGGCGCGCATGCTGCGCAAAAAAGCCGTGATCGACGAGCGTATCGCCAATGCCCCGAACGAATGCGGCTTGCTGCTGGTGCTGACCGGCAACGGCAAGGGCAAGAGCAGTTCGGCCTTCGGCATGCTGGCCCGGGCCATGGGGCATGGGATGCAATGTGGCGTGGTGCAGTTCATCAAGGGCCGCAACAGCACTGGTGAGGAGTTGTTCTTCCGGCGCTTCCCGGAGCAGGTGCGCTTTCATGTCATGGGCGAAGGGTTTACCTGGGAAACCCAGGATCGACAGCGCGACATCGCAGCCGCCGAAGCGGCCTGGGCGGTGTCGCGTCAGTTGCTGAGCGATCCGTCCATTGGCCTGGTGGTGCTCGACGAACTGAACATTGCCCTCAAGCATGGTTACCTCGATCTCGATCAGGTCCTGAGCGATCTGCAGGCGCGTCCTCCCATGCAGCATGTCGTGGTGACCGGTCGCGGCGCCAAGCCGGAAATGATCGAGCTGGCGGACACCGTCACCGAAATGGGCATGATCAAGCACGCCTTCCAGGCCGGCATCAAGGCACAGAAAGGCGTCGAACTGTGAGTGACGCTTCGTTTCCGGACCGCCAATGCCCGGCGGTGCTGATTGCCGCCCCGGCGTCGGGGCAGGGCAAGACCACCGTCACCGCCGCCCTGGCCCGGTTGCATCGCAACCAGGGGCGCAAGGTGCGCGTATTCAAATGCGGCCCCGATTTCCTCGACCCGATGATCCTGGAGCGTGCCAGTGGCGCGCCGGTCTATCAATTGGACATGTGGATGGTCGGCGAGCAGGAAAGTCGACGGTTGTTGTGGGAAGCTGCCGCCGAAGCGGACCTGATCCTGATCGAAGGGGTGATGGGGTTGTTCGACGGCACGCCGTCCAGCGCCGACCTGGCGCGGCATTTCGGTGTGCCGGTGCTGGCGGTGATCGACGGCACGGCCATGGCCCAGACCTTTGGCGCCCTGGCCCTCGGGCTGGCGCGCTATCAGCCGGACCTGCCCTTCGCCGGCGTGCTGGCCAACCGTGTCGGCACCTTGCGTCATGCACAATTGCTTGAAGGCAGTCTCACCGAAGGCCTGCGCTGGTACGGCGCGTTGTCCCGGGAAACCGGGATCGAACTGCCGAGTCGTCACCTCGGGCTGGTCCAGGCCAGCGAGCTGAACGACCTGGACCTGCGCCTCGACGCCGCAGCCGAGGCCCTGGCCGGCAGTTGCGAAGTGACGCTTCCGCCGGCGGTGACGTTCGCCGCTCCCGAGGTGAGTGCCGCCCAGCCGTGGCTCGACGGGGTCCGCATCGCTGTGGCCAGGGACGAAGCGTTTGCCTTCACTTATGGGGCGAGCCTCGATCTGCTGCGGGCCATGGGCGCGCAGTTGCGCTTTTTTTCACCGATCCATGACCGCGAGCTGCCCGAGGCGGACAGCCTGTACCTGCCTGGCGGTTATCCCGAACTGCATCACCTTGCCCTGGCGCAGAATGCGCCGATGCTGGCGGCGATCCGCGCTCACCACGACGCTGGCAAGCCGTTGTTGGCGGAGTGCGGCGGCATGCTGTATCTGCTGGATTCACTGACCGATGTCGAGGGCAATCGCGCCGAGCTGCTCGGTTTGCTCGCCGGTGACGCGCAGATGCAGAAGCGCCTGGCCGCCCTTGCGCTGCAATCGGTGGAACTGCCGGAAGGCAATCTGCGCGGACACACCTACCATCATTCGCTGACCAGCACCGACCTGGAGCCGATCGCCCGTGGTCATAGCCCTAACGGTGGGCGTGGCGCGGAGGCGGTGTTCCGGCAGGGGCGGATGACGGCTTCCTATGTGCATTTCTATTTTCCATCGAATCCGAGGGCCATCGCCGCGCTGTTGGCGCCGGACCCTGAAGCCGCTTTCGCGAGCAGGCTCGCTCCCACAGGGAATGGTGAATACCCATCCAACTGTGAACACCAACCCAATGTGGGAGCGAGCCTGCTCGCGAAGAGGCCATGACTGACAACGCATTCCCCCAGGCCGAACGCGACGCCATCTACCGCGCCATCGCCGAACGCCGCGACATGCGGCATTTCACCGGTGGCACCGTGGAACCCCAGTTGCTGCGCCGGCTGTTGGAAGCCGCCCACCAGGCACCCAGTGTGGGCCTGATGCAACCTTGGCGGTTCATCCGCATCAGTGACCGCGCCCTGCGGGCAGCTATCCGGGAATTGGTGGAACAGGAGCGCATCCGCACCGCCGAGGCCCTGGGCGAACGCAGCGATGAGTTCATGAAGCTCAAGGTCGAGGGCATCAATGACTGTGCCGAAATACTGGTAGCGGCGTTGATGGATGACCGCGAGCGGCACATCTTCGGCCGTCGGACCTTGCCGGAAATGGACCTCGCCTCGCTGTCCTGCGCGATCCAGAATCTGTGGCTGGCGTCCCGCGCCGAAGGGCTGGGGATGGGCTGGGTTTCGCTGTTCGAGCCCCAGGCCCTGGCCGATCTGCTGGGCCTGCCTGCGGGCGCCAAGCCCCTGGCGATACTCTGCCTCGGTCCGGTGGAGAGTTTTTATCCGGCACCGATGCTCGCCCTGGAGGGCTGGGCACAACCGCGGTCACTCAATGAATTGCTCTATGAAAACCATTGGGGAGTGAACCCATGAGTGTCGCGCTGCTCAGTGCCGCCGCCGTAGCGCTAGATGCACTACTGGGTGAGCCCCGGCGTGGGCATCCGTTGGTGGCGTTCGGCCGCTTTGCCGATCGCATCGAACAACGTTTCAATTCCGGCGGGCGTGGCTGGCGCAGCCATGGGGTCACGGCGTGGGTCATTGCGGTCGTGCCGTTGACCCTGCTCGCCACGGCCCTGTCCTGGACGCCGCTGGTGGGGTGGCTGGTGGATATCCTGGCGTTGTACTGCGCCCTCGGCCTGCGCAGCCTCGGCGAGCATGTCGAGCCGGTGGCCCGGGCGCTGCGCAGCGGCGATCTGGACGAAGCGCGCAAGCGTGTCGGCTATCTGGTCAGCCGCGAAACCCGTGAGCTGGACGAAACCGCCGTCGCCCGCGCGGCCACCGAGTCGGTGCTGGAGAACGGCAGCGACGCGGTATTCGCCGCACTGTTCTGGTTCGCCGTGGCGGGGGTTCCCGGCGTGGTGTTGTATCGCTTGAGCAATACCCTCGACGCCATGTGGGGCTATCGCAACGAACGCTTCGAGCGCTTTGGCTGGGCGGCGGCAAAAATCGACGATGTACTCAACTACATTCCGGCTCGGCTGGTGGCGTTGACCTATGCGCTGCTTGGCAAAACCCGCCTGGCGCTCCGGTGCTGGCGCAGCCAGGGCCCGACCTGGGACAGCCCCAACGCCGGGCCCGTCATGGCCGCCGGTGCCGGTGCGCTGGGCGTCGAGCTGGGGGGCGTGGCTGTCTATCACGGCGAACTGCACCAGCGTCCACCGCTGGGCGAAGGCGTGCCGGCGAGCGCGGATTCCATTGATCGCGGCTGGCAACTGGTGCAGCGCGGCGTATGGTTGTGGTTGCTGATTCTCTGCCTGGGAGCTGAGTTCTATGCTTGAGCACGGCGGACGCCTGCGCAAGGCGGCCCGGCAATATGGCATTGCCGAGGTGGATTGGCTCGACCTGTCCAGCGGTCTGGCGCCGTGGCCGTTCGACGTCCCGACGATTCCATTGCGGGCCTGGGCGCGCCTGCCTGAAACCGATGACGGGCTGGAGCAGGCTGCCCGCACTTATTATGGTGCGGCCCAGGTACTGCCGGTGGCCGGTTCGCAAATGGCGATCCAGTTGTTGCCACGCTTGCGTCGCAGCGGCAAGGTCGGCGTCCTGTCGCCCTGTTACGCCGAGCACGCCGAAGCCTGGCGCCGCAGCGGTTACATCGTGCGTGAGATGCTGGAGCCGGAGGTGGATTTCTTCCTCGACAGTCTCGATGTGCTGGTGGTGGTCAACCCGAACAATCCCACGGGCCTGAACCTGAGCCCTGAACGTTTGCTGGATTGGCACGCCCGGTTGGCCCAACGCGGCGGCTGGCTGGTGGTGGACGAGGCTTTCATGGATGTCACCCCGCAACTGAGCCTGGCCGCCCATGCCCATCAGGTCGGGCTGATCGTGCTGCGTTCGTTCGGCAAGTTCTTTGGCCTGGCCGGGGTTCGCCTGGGGTTTGTCCTGGCCGAGCAGCATTTGCTCAGGTTGCTCGCCGAACAGGTCGGGCCGTGGGCGGTCAGCGGGCCGACTCGGGTCCTGGGCCAGGCTTGTTTGCTCGACACCGCCGCTCACAGCCGTCAGCGAGAGCGTTGCGAAGTCGCCAGTCAACGCCTGGCGCTGCTGCTGGCCCGTTACGGTTTCAAACCCCAGGGTGGTTGCGGGTTGTTCCAGTGGTTGATCACCGAACACGCGCAGGTGCTTCATGACTTCATGGCCCATCGCGGCATTCTCTTGCGGCTGTTCACGAACAACAGCAGCCTGCGCTTCGGGTTGCCGGCCGATGAGGCCGAATTCCTGCGCCTCGAACAGGCTTTCGAGGCCTACGCCAAGGACTTCCAATGACCACAGTGATGGTGCAAGGCACCACGTCCGATGCCGGTAAAAGTACCCTGGTTACGGCGCTGTGCCGCTGGGTCCGGCGCCAGGGTGTGAGTGTGGTGCCATTCAAGCCGCAGAACATGGCCCTCAACAGCGCCGTGACCACTGACGGTGGCGAAATCGGTCGTGCCCAGGCCGTGCAGGCCCAGGCGGCCGGTCTCGAGCCGCATACCGACATGAACCCGGTTTTGCTCAAGCCCAACAGCGACACGGGGGCTCAGGTCATCATCCACGGCCGTGCGGTCACCACCATGAATGCCGTGGCCTATCACGACTACAAGGCCATCGCGATGCAGGCCGTGCTGGCTTCCCACCAGCGGTTGAGCGCGGCGTATCCGGTGGTGATGGTGGAAGGCGCGGGGTCGCCGGCCGAGATCAATCTGCGAGCCGGTGACATCGCCAACATGGGGTTTGCCGAAGCGGTGGACTGCCCCGTGCTGCTGATCGCCGATATCAATCGCGGCGGGGTATTCGCCCATCTGGTGGGCACTCTGGAGTTGCTTTCGCCCAGCGAACAGGCGCGGGTCAAGGGCTTCATCATCAACCGTTTTCGCGGCGACATCGCCTTGTTGCAACCGGGCCTGGACTGGTTGGAAGCGCGCACCGGCAAGCCGGTGGTGGGCGTGCTGCCCTACGTGACGGACCTGCATCTGGAGGCCGAGGACGGCCTGGATCGGCGTCAGATTGACAAGGCAGAGCAGGTGCTCAAGGTGGTGGTGCCGGTGCTGCCACGCATCAGCAATCACACCGATTTCGATCCGTTGCGCCTGCACCCGCAGGTTGACCTGCAATTCATCGGCCCTGGCCAGGCCATCGCGCCAGCCGACCTGATTATCCTGCCGGGGTCGAAGAGCGTGCGCAGCGACCTGGCCCATCTACGGGCCCACGGCTGGGAAGCGGCCATCCAGCGGCATCTGCGCTATGGCGGCAAGCTGCTGGGGATCTGCGGCGGCTTGCAGATGCTCGGCCAACAGGTTCACGATCCGCTGGGACTGGAAGGCGCGCCGGGCTCCAGCGACGGACTGGGGCTCCTGGCGTTCGAAACGACCCTGGAGCACGAGAAGCAGCTGCGCAATGTCCGAGGACGATTGACCCTGGAGAATGCCGAGGTCAGTGGCTACGAGATCCATGCTGGCGTGACCGTCGGCCCGGCGCTGGAACAGCCCTTGGTGCAATTGGATGACGGCCGCTGCGACGGGGCCCGGAGCCTCGACGGACAGATTCTCGGCACCTACCTGCACGGCCTGTTCGAGTCGCCCGAGTCCAGCAGCGCCTTGTTGCGTTGGGCCGGGTTGGCGGACGTGCAAGCGGTGGATTATCACGGCTTGCGCGAGCGGGACATCGAGCGGCTGGCGGATTTGGTGGAAAAGCATCTGGATACCGGGTTGTTGCGCCAACTTTGTGGGATCTAGGGTGGCTGGACTGGCCCTATCGCGAGCAGGGGATTGCGGACACCGGGCCAATGTGGGAGCGAGCCCGCTCGCGATGGGGCTGGCAGCAACACCGCCTATTTGAAAGGTAATACACCATGCTCCAACTGATCCTCGGCGGCGCCCGCTCCGGCAAGAGTCGCCTGGCTGAAAAACTCGCAGTGGGCACTCGCTTGCCGGTGACCTACATCGCCACCAGCCAACCTCTGGACGGCGAGATGAACGAGCGAGTCGCCCTGCATCGCGCGCGTCGTCCGGCCGAATGGGCGCTGGTGGAAGAGCCGCTGGCCCTGGCCCAGGTGTTGCGGGACAACGCCGCGCCAGGACAGTGCCTGCTGGTGGATTGCCTGACCTTGTGGCTGACCAACCTGCTGATGCTCGATGACGCCCCGCGACTGGGCAAGGAGCGCGACGCACTGCTGGACTGTGTGGCCGCACTGCCCGGTGAAATCATTTTTGTCAGCAACGAGACCGGAATGGGTGTCGTGCCGCTGGGCGAGTTGACTCGCCGTTATGTCGATGAAGCCGGTTGGCTGCATCAAGCCCTGGCCGAACGTTGTCAGCGTGTTGTGCTGACCGTTGCCGGCCTGCCCCTGACCCTCAAAGGTACTGCGTTATGAATCACCGCTGGTGGCTGGACCCGTGCAAGTCCCTCGATACCCAGGCCCTGGAACAGGCTGCGGCCCGTCAGCAACAACTGACCAAGCCAGCCGGTTCCCTGGGGCGGCTCGAATCGGTGGCGGTGCAACTGGCGGGTCTGCAAGGGCAGGTCAAGCCAAGCCTGGATCGACTGTGGATCGCGATTTTTGCCGGCGACCATGGGGTGGTGGCCGAGGGCGTGTCGGCCTATCCCCAGGAGGTCACCGGGCAGATGCTGCTCAACTTCGTCAGCGGCGGCGCGGCCATCAGCGTCCTGGCGCGGCAATTGGGCGCTGCGTTGGAGGTCGTGGACCTGGGAACCGTGACGCCGTCGCTGGACCTGCCCGGTGTACGGCATCTGCAGGTCGGTCCCGGCACGGCGAATTTCGTCCAGGGTCCGGCGATGACCGTGACCCAGGGCGAGCAGGCCCTGCAAGCCGGACGCGACAGCGTTGCTCGCGCGACTGCCAGCGGCACGCAGTTGTTCATCGGGGGTGAGATGGGCATCGGCAACACCACGGCGGCCAGTGCCCTGGCCTGCGCCTTGCTCGATTGCCCGGTGGCTCACCTGGTCGGGCCGGGCACGGGGTTGGACGCGGCAGGGGTCAGTCACAAAGCCCAAGTGATTGAGCGTGCCCTGACGCTGCATCGAGCCCAGAGCAGTGATCCGTTGCAGACACTGTTCAGCCTGGGTGGGTTTGAAATCGCCGCGCTGGCCGGTGCCTACCTGGCCTGCGCGCAGCAAGGCATCGCAGTACTGGTGGACGGTTTTATCTGCAGCGTTGCGGCATTGGTGGCGGTGCGCCTCAATTCCGGGTGCCGGCCATGGCTGCTGTTCGGCCATCGTGGCGCCGAACCGGGGCATCGCCACGTCCTGGAAACACTCGGTGCCGAACCGCTGCTCGACCTGGGCCTGCGCCTGGGCGAGGGCAGTGGCGCCGCGCTGGCGGTACCGCTGTTGCGCCTGGCCTGTGACCTGCACGGGCAAATGGCGACGTTTGCCGAAGCGGCCGTGGCGGATCGCCCGGCATGACCTTGCGTCTGGACCTGCTGCGCCATGGCGAAACCGAGCTGGGCGGCGGCTTGCGTGGCAGCCTCGACGATGCGTTGACGGCCAGGGGCTGGGAGCAAATGCACGCCGCTGTGGCAACGGATAGCCCCTGGGATCGGCTGGTGAGTTCGCCGTTGCAGCGGTGTGCGCGTTTTGCCGAGCAGCTTGGTAGCCGACTCAACCTGCCGGTGCACGTGGACGCGGATCTGCAAGAGCTGCATTTCGGCGCTTGGGAGGGTCGCAGCGCAGCGGCGCTGATGGACACGGACGCCGAGGCCTTGGGCCGGTTCTGGGCCGATCCTTATGCTTTCACGCCCCCCGACGGTGAGCCGGTGCTGGCGTTTTCGACGCGGGTCCTGGCGGCGGTGGAGCGCCTGCACGCGGCTTACGCGGGGCAGCGGGTGTTATTGGTCAGCCATGGCGGCGTGATGAAGTTGCTGCTGGCCCAGGCCCGAGGCCTGCCTCGGGAGCAACTGCTCAACGTTGAAGTAGCCCACGGTGCGCGATTCTCCCTTCGGGTGTCGTCCGGTCCGGTCTTTACGGAGATAAGCTGAAGATGCTGCCGTTCTGGATCGCCCTGCAATTTCTCAGCAGTTTGCCGGTTCGCCTGCCGGGCATGCCGGAGCCTGAGGAGCTTGGCCGTTCGCTGTTGTTCTACCCGCTGGTGGGGTTGTTGTTCGGTGCATTGCTCTGGGGCTTCAACACCTTGCTGCTCGGTACGCCGTTGCTGCTGCATGGCGCGCTGTTGCTGACGGCATGGGTGCTGCTCAGTGGCGGTCTGCACCTGGATGGCCTGGCCGACAGTGCCGACGCCTGGCTCGGAGGTTTTGGCGACCGCGAACGCACGCTGCTGATCATGAAGGACCCGCGCAGCGGACCGATTGCCGTGATCACTTTGGTATTGGTGCTGCTGCTCAAGTTCGCGGCGTTGCTGGCGCTGCTCGAACAAGGGCAGGCCCTGGTGTTGCTCATCGTGCCGGTATTGGGGCGTGCGGCGCTGCTGGGTCTGTTCCTGACCACGCCTTATGTGCGTGCCGGCGGGTTGGGCCAGGCACTCGCCGACCACCTGCCGCGACCCGCGGGGTGGCAGGTCTTGTCGGCCTGTGCGCTGGGGTGCGTGCTGGTGGCGGGCTGGACCGGGATCTCGGCGCTGATCATCGCCGCGGTGGTGTTCATCGCCTTGCGGCAGATGATGTTGCGCCGGCTGGGTGGGTGCACGGGCGACACGGCCGGGGCCTTGTTGGAGCTTCTTGAGATGGCAGTGTTGGTGGGGGTGGCATTGGTCTGACGCCATGCGGAGGTCCGTGGGAGCAAGGCTTGCCCGCGATGAAGACACCTCGATATCAAGCCTCACCGCGTTGACTTCATCGCGGGCAAGCCTTACTCCCACAAGTTACTCCCAGAGATGTTCCTGGTTAGGCGATACATTTAAATTTGCATTCATCCAGTTAACGGGTATATACACGCATCATGCTTCCTTCCCAATGTCTGTGCATCAACCTGCGTCGCGCCGCTCGAGGCGTCAGCAGGTATTACGACGGCGCTCTCGATGGCTTCGGGATCAACGTTGCCCAGTATTCTTTGCTGAGCAACCTGGAGCGCCTGGATCAGCCGAGCATTTCGTCCCTGGCCGAGGCCATGGGCCTGGACCGCAGCACCCTGGGGCGCAATCTTCGGGTGCTGGAAGGCGAGGGGCTGGTGGCGCTTGCGGAAGGTGAAGACATGCGTAACCGCATCGTCGTGCTGACCCCCGCCGGACGTGACCGACTGGCGGCGGCGTTGCCCGCCTGGGAAGCGGCGCAACAACGATTGATCGATAAACTGGGCGCCGAGAAGCGCACGGCACTGCTGGCCTTGCTGGATGAACTGGCGTGAAGCCGGTTCGTTCGATAATAAGCGGGTATATACCCGCGAGCGGAGAATAAAAATGGTATCGATGTGGCGTACCTGTGGTTGGGTCCTGGTGGGCAGCGCGCTGATTCTGGCGTTGTCTCTGGGTGTGCGGCATGGCTTCGGGCTGTTCCTGGCACCCATGAGCGCCGAGTTCGGCTGGGGCCGCGAGGTATTCGCCTTCGCCATCGCCCTGCAAAACCTGATCTGGGGCCTGGCGCAGCCATTTACCGGGGCGCTGGCCGACCGCTTCGGTGCGGCGAAAGTGGTGCTGATCGGCGGTGCGCTCTACACCTTGGGCCTGGTGTTCATGGGACTGGCGGATTCCGCCTGGTCACTGTCATTGAGTGCAGGGCTGCTGATTGGCCTTGGTCTGTCCGGCACCTCTTTCTCGGTGATCCTCGGGGTGGTCGGTCGGGCTGTGCCGCCGGAAAAACGCAGCCTGGGCATGGGTATCGCCAGTGCAGCCGGCTCCTTCGGTCAGTTCGCCATGTTGCCGGGTACTTTGGGCCTGATCGGCTGGCTCGGCTGGTCCGCCGCACTGCTGGCCTTGGGCTTGCTGGTGGCGCTGATCGTACCGCTGGTGAGCATGCTCAAGGACACGCCGATGCCCTTGGCTAGCCATGAGCAGACCTTGTCCGAAGCGTTGCGCGAAGCGTGCAGCCATTCCGGGTTCTGGTTGCTGGCGTTCGGCTTTTTCGTCTGCGGTTTCCAGGTGGTGTTCATCGGTGTGCATCTGCCGGCGTACCTGGTGGACCAACACTTGCCAGCCACCGTCGGCACCACGGTGCTGGCCCTGGTCGGGCTGTTCAATATCTTCGGCACCTACACCGCCGGCTGGCTCGGCGGACGTATGTCCAAGCCACGGCTGCTGACAGGGTTGTACCTGGCGCGGGCGGTGGTGATCGGCGTGTTCCTCTGGCTACCTGTCACCACCACCACGGCCTATGCATTCGGCATGGCGATGGGGTTCTTATGGCTTTCCACCGTGCCTTTGACCAACGGCACCGTGGCCACCCTGTTCGGTGTGCGAAATCTCTCGATGCTGGGTGGGATCGTGTTCCTGTTCCACCAGTTGGGATCGTTCCTGGGCGGTTGGTTGGGCGGCGTGGTGTATGACCGCACCGGCAGTTACGACTTGATCTGGCAGGTCTCCATCCTGCTCAGTCTGCTGGCGGCGGCGTTGAACTGGCCGGTGCGCGAGCGCCCGGTGGCGCGCCTGCAGGTTCAGGCCGGTGCGGCATGAGTCGCGTCGGCCCCTGGTTGGTGATTGCCGGCGCCATCCTGCTGCTGGCGTTTGCCTGGTGGGGTTGGCATCGGGGCGGGTTGGCCTTGATGCAACTGGGCATGGGCAACTGCTGAGCGGTGGACGCTTCAGGCCATGACGAGTAACGTCGTGGTCTGACATGTCTTCAAGGAAGTGCCTACATGCTGATGCGCTGGCTAGCTGTTCCCGCTCTGTTACTGGTTGCGACCGGGCAAGCCTGGGCAGCCGACTGCCCACCGTTGCTGGAGGGTTCGTTGCCCAAGCTGCGGGCCAAGGAAACCATCGATCTGTGCCAGCGCTTCGCCGGCAAGCCGCTGGTGGTGGTCAACACCGCCAGCTTCTGCGGGTTCGCGCCGCAGTTCAAAGGCCTCGAAGCCCTGAACCAGCGCTATAAGGATCAAGACCTGCAAGTGCTGGGCGTGCCGTCCAACGACTTCAAGCAAGAGTCCAAGGATGGCGCCGAGACGGCCAAGGTCTGTTACGTCAATTATGGCGTGACCTTCACCATGACCGAGCCGCAACCGGTACGTGGGGCCGACGCCATACCGTTGTTCAAGCACCTGGCAGAACAATCCGGCGCGCCGAAATGGAATTTCTATAAGTACGTCGTGGATCGCCAGGGTAAGGTTGTTGCCAGTTTCTCCAGCCGGATCAAACCGGACGATCCTGAATTCCTCAAGGCGGTGGAAGCGGCGATTGCTTCCAGGCCCTGATCGTCAATAACGAAAAAGCCCCGGCTCTTTGCAGAGCACGGGGCTTTTTTTCGCCTCGGATGGCGAGCGGGTCAGGCTCGCCGTGAGTCATCAGAAGCGGTAGGTTGCACCAACGCCGAAGCCGTTTGCGCTGTTTTCGTACTCAGCGTTGTAGGATTGACCCAGTCGGTTGGTACGGTTGACGTTGACTTTTTCTTCCTTGAGGTAGGAGTAAGCCACGTCGATGGTCAGGTCGTCGGTCGGACTCCAGCCGGCCCCCAGGCTGAAGATGGTCCGGTCGCCAGTCGGGATACGTGGCGAGCGGTCGGTGTTGTTGGCAGGGGACTGGTCGAAGGTCAGGCCGGTACGCAGTACCCACTGTTTGTTCAACTGGTAGGAGGTACCGAGGGCGTAAGCCCAGGTGTCATGCCAGTTCTGTTCTTCGGTGATAGTGCCCACGAGAGCTGGAGCCAACCCGCCGCCGGCTGCCGCTGTCACGCCGTCGTTATTGACCGTGATGTCTTTCAGTCGGCTCCAGCGAGTCCAGGTACTGCCTGCATAGACTGTCCAGGCATCGTTGATTTGCTGGGTGACGGAGAAGTCGGCCGATTCAGGCGTGGTGATATCCAGCGAGGCGTCATAGCGTCCGTTTCTCAGGAAAGCGGCTGGAACGCCTGCGCCCGGGGTGACCTCGGTGTGGCCTTCGAGTTTGTACTTGACCTTGGAGTGGTAGGTCAGGCCGACGCGAGTGGTGTCGGTTGCCTGGACCAGGAGGCCGATGTTGTAGCCGTAGCCAATGTCATCACCTTTGATCTTCACGTTGCCATCGGTGCCGGGCAAAGGCGCCGGTAGGGTCAGCGCCGATTCCAGCTGACCGGAAATACGGTTGATCGTCGGACCAAAACCAATCGACACCTTGTCGTTGAAGGCATAGCTGACAGTAGGCTGGAAGGTGATGACCTTCACTTCGCTCTTGCTGCCGAAGTTGCGTCCCTGGAAGCTGTTTTCATAGTCGGTGATCAGGCCGAATGGGGCGTAGACACCCAGGCCGAACGCCCATTGATCATCGATAGGCTTGACGTAATAGCCCATGGGTACGGCAGTGAACGGCACCATGTCGCCGTCGTTGCTACCGGTGCGGCTGCCGCTGGCATCGTTGATGTCGGTCGAAGCATCGATGGCCGCCAGGCCACCCGTCACTTGCTGGCGCTTGAGGCGCGACATGCCGGCAGGGTTGCCAAACACGGTACTTGCATCATCGGCAGAGGAGGAACGACCCGCGAAACCAGTGCCCATGCCACTGATACTCTGTTCGTTCAGGGCGAAGCCGCTGGCGAACAATTGAGTGGAGGCCAAAGTTACGGCGAGGCCAAGGGTGGTTTTGAGCATCATTTTTTTCATTGTTAGAACTCCGTGTGGTCACCGAGGCGAAAACTACCAACATTTTTGCTCAAGCGCTATAGCCTGTTTTGCGTGAGTTAGAGCGGTTTTGTAGGACAATCCGACCAGATTCGCGGCCGTTGTAGGAAGTTTCCAAACATCCTCTTCAACAGGCGACCTGATTCAGCGATGAAACACATTGTTGCCAGGCGCAGGTGAAGTCCCGCAGGCGCCCTTGGGGGTGAAATGTCTGGCGCCAGATCCGGGCCATGCCCAGCAGATCATCGGCATCGGGAAGCGGGGTGTTTTGTTCCTCCACCAGCAGCCAGGCGATGGCAGTGGCGTAACGCAGGTTGACGGTCAGTTCCAGGTGCGGACCGCTGAGAAAGGCATGTTGGCTGGCCAGGCCGCGCACGAGGCTGGCGCGCTCCGGATCCAGCGCCAGGTAATGATCCCAGAGTGCTTTGTGGCGGGGTTCGGTGATGCGATACAGGCCATGGCCGCGACGGTCGTGCAAGGCTGAGCCCAGGCCGGATTGGCTGGCGGCAATGCCCAGTAACAAGGACTCCGCCGTTGCGCTGTGGCGCCCCAGGTAAAGGAGCGTCGGGCGGATCACATATCGACACAGTTCGCTGGCAGCGATACCCATAACACCCTCGAAGCGTAAGAGGGGCGGAGCCTGGAAGCGTGGGGCTTGGCAGCGGTGGATCGGTCCAGGCTCCGCCGACAGCGGATCATGCCGCTTGACTTGAAGTGTAGTGTCATATTCCCGTTGTAAAGGACTGTTTTTAAATCATCTTCCGCCAGTGGTTATAACTGTTATATCCGTTGGTGCTTAAGCCGTTTCGCTTTATCGAGAAACTTCAGGCAATAAAAAGCCCCGCTTTTCGGGCGGGGCCTTTGGGTTTTCAGCGTTCTGGCGTTTCAGGCAACCAGTGCCTGACGGGTACGCTCGATCACGGCCTGCAGCGGTTCTGCGCTGGAGTATTGATCGGGGTACAGGCGTTCGCTGTGACGAGCGATGCCGTGTTCGTTGACCAGCGTGAAGCTGAAGCAGCCTTTGCGAGCGGCCATGATCAGGCAGTTCATTGGAGCAAAAGCGTTGGTTAGGGTGCGGATGGCATCCTGTGTCTGGATTTGAGTCGACATGTTATGGGTGTTCCTACAAATGACACGGTTAAGAACCGTGCAACGTTAAAACGTTCCAGTAACGTCGACCACCATTGGTCGAACGAAGAACCCGACTGGAACAAAGCAGCCAGTTTGAGCGCTATATGAATGTGCGCGCTTGGGCTGGCAGGTAGGTACTTAGGAGGGCAGGCGACACAGCAGGGGCAAAGGTTCTGGGCCCAGGGTGAAGATCCTGATCAATTTTGCAGGTTGGTTCGGTCAGAGTAACGAGCTTGGCAACACCCTTTGTATTCAGTCAAAGGCTGTGTTGGCGCAAGATTTACCTGGAAACCATCGAGGGGGTCGGTCTCTGTTATCGGTGAGGCATCCCTTGGGGATGGCTGACCGTGGAGATGTGTTCGACCCGGAATTGACTTTCAGCTTGGTACTAACGGCGCGGATGTTAACGGATCGAGTTGCAGAAGGGAAGTCTGTTGTTCAAAAAATATCCAGATCCGCTGCGTTTGGTCGGATGATCTGGGTAGGGCGTCGTGCCATATTGGGTCGGGTTATCCCCAGGCTTACCGCCAAATGCATCAAGAAAGCGCACCGATATAACCGCTCTGGGTGTTACTTGTGCACACTCCCCAGGGACTTTGTCACCGAACTGTCATGTCGCAACAATCCGGGGTGGGTGCCTGTATCCAAAATTTAAGTCAATGAAAAACATCGCTTTTTTTTACTGGTGAAAAAATCGTCAGTTTGAGCGCAGCCCCCGTCCCATAGGGCTTTCGCCCTCTTCAGGGGGGGTTGTCCACTGAGTTATCCACAGCTTCTGTGGATTGTCCCAAGCACTTGCTCTAGCACGGGCGTGCCGGTTTTTTTCGGCTTTACCCACACGAAAAAAGGAGTAGAGTGGCGCGCCTTTCGATCTGCCCCATAGTGCGTTATGAAGTTTCGCTCAGTATCAAATCCTGTTACTTCCACACCCCCAAGTGTTACCCCGCCCAAGCGCATGTCGATGCGGGTCGCCGAGTGGTTGCTCGACAGCCCGCGGCTCGGAGAAAGCCCCAGCGTCAAGCACCTGGCCGGGCGCCTGCTCAAGCAACCGGCACGGGAAGGTGTCGTGGCTGCGCAAAGTCGCCTGGGTCGGTTGATGTGCCGTGAGTGCGGTAACGCCCGGGACCGGCGCATCGGTCAGGATCTGCTGCGCCAGGCCGCCCGGGCAGGGGATCATCGGGCCCGGCAGGCCCTTCTTGAAATAGAAGACTGAAATAGAAGGGCTGAGCTGGGCAACCTCCAGCGGCTTGGTTAACCTTCGGGCTTTCATCTGATCGACAGGATTTGTCATGGCTATGGATTTGACCAGCCTGTTGTTGGGCCTGGCGGGCGCTGCGGTGCCGTTGCTCGCACTGGCCTGGCACCTGCAGCGCCAGGCCAGTGCCGCGCAGACCGACGTGGCGCTGCTGGAAGAGCGCCTGGCCACCGCGCACATGGCCCATGATGGCCTGAATGCCCAACTCGATGCCTGCCGCGACGAAATCAGTGACCTGAGCCAAGCCAACGGAGCCAAGCAAGCCGAACTCGCGGCGGCCTGTCGGGAAGTCGAACTGTTGCAGATCGAGCGCGATAACGCTCGGGACGCGGCCCATGCCTGGAATCTGGAGCGTGCCAGCAAAGAGGCGGAACTGCGGCGGCTCGATGCCCAGGCGGCGTCGCTGCATGCCGAACTGCGCGAGCAGCAGGAAAACCATCAGCAACGCCTGGATGACCTGCAAGGTTCACGGGACGCGCTGCGGGCGCAGTTCGCCGAGCTGGCCGGAAAAATCTTCGATGAGCGTGAGCAACGTTTTGCCGAAACCAGCCAGCAACGCCTGGGGCAGTTGCTCGATCCGTTGAAAGAGCGCATCCAGTCTTTCGAAAAGCGCGTCGAAGAAAGCTATCAGGCCGAAGCCCGTGAGCGTTTTTCCCTGGGCAAGGAGCTGGAGCGACTGCAACAGCTGAACCTGCGCCTGAGCGATGAAGCCACCAACCTCACTCGTGCGCTCAAGGGCCAGAAGACCCAGGGTAACTGGGGCGAGTTGATTCTGGAACGGGTGCTTGAGCACGCTGGCCTGGAGAAAGGCCGTGAGTATCAGACCCAGGTCAGCCTCAAGGGTCCGGATGGCGAGCGGTTCCAGCCTGACGTGTTGATTTACCTGCCCGGCGACAAGCAGGTGGTGGTCGATTCCAAGGTCAGTCTCACTGCCTATCAGCAGTATGTGGCCGCTGAAGATGACGCCATCGGCCAGCTTGCCCTCAGGCAACACATCGTGTCGCTGCGGGCCCATGTCAAAGGACTGGCCGGCAAGGACTACAAACGCCTGGACGGTTTGCACAGCCTGGATTTCGTCTTGTTGTTCGTACCGATCGAAGCGGCGTTTTCCGCTGCCCTGCAAGCCGAGCCGAATCTGTTCCAGGAAGCCTTTGACCGCAACATTGTGATCGTCAGCCCGACCACGTTGCTGGCGACGTTGCGGGTGATCGACAGCTTGTGGAAGCAGGAGCGCCAGAGCCAGAACGCTCGGGAGATCGCCGAGCGGGCCGGGTGGCTGTACGACAAGTTCGTGCTGTTCATCCAGGACCTGGACGAAATCGGCAGCCGCCTGCAACAACTGGACAAGGCCTACAGTGCCGCGCGCAACAAGCTGACAGAAGGGCGCGGCAACCTGGTCAGTCGCACCGAACAACTCAAGCTGCTCGGCGCTCGGGCGAGCAAGCGGCTGCCGGGTGAACTGCTTGAGCGGGCGATGACCGATGAGGATGGGCTGCCCGAGTTGCCGGAAGAAGCCGATGCCAAACCCGACGCTTGATCAGGCACTAATGCAAGCCCCGTGATTGATGCGGATCCTATGGCTGATGCAAACCTTGTGGTTGGTGCAAGCCCTGTGGCGATGGGATTTATCCCCGCTTGAGTGCGCAGCACTCACAACGGAGGCTGCCGCGCAGCCTGACGGGGATAAATCCCCTCGCCACAGGTTCGATGCCTGGCCGGAGTGGCGTTGCTCCTACAACGGCAAATGCCGGCTCAACAACGCCCTCAACGCCGCTGGCTTCACCGGTTTGGCCAGGTAATCCAGCCCGGCGGCGTGCACCTGGGCCACCGTCTCGGGGCGGCCGTCGGCGCTGATCACGACCCCCGGCACCGGTTCACCCATGCGGGTACGCAACCAGGCCATCAGCTCGGTGCCGGTTTCGCCGTCGTCGAGGTGAAAATCCACCAAGGCGAGTTGCGGGCGTCCGCCCTCGGCGAGCCAGCGCTCGCATTCTTCACGGTTGCGCGCTGTCCACACCTGGCAACCCCAGCGAGTCAGCAAGCTGTTCATGCCGATCAGGATGCTGTCTTCGTTATCGACACACAAAACCTGCGCGCCGCTGGGTAAATGCCCGTTGGGTTCGGCCACGATGCTGGGCGCGGCAATCTGCGTATGGGCCAGTGGCACGCTGACGCTGAACACACTGCCGCGTCCCGGCCAGGAGCGCACGCGCAAGGTGTGGCCGAGTACGCGGCACAGCCCGTCGGCAATGGCCAGGCCCAGGCCCAGGCCTTTTTCGGCACGGGTCTGATGGCTGTCCAGGCGTTTGAATTCTTCGAAAATCACCTGTTGCTTATCTTCGGCGATGCCCGGTCCGCGGTCCCAGACCTCCAGGCATAACTCGCCGTTGCGCCGACGCACGCCCAGCAGAACGGGGCCCTTGGCATAGCGGAAGGCATTGGTGAGGAAATTCTGCAGGATGCGCCGCAGCAGTTTGATGTCGCTGTCGACTCGCAGACGCGAGCCTCGAACGCGGAATTTCAGGCCCTGTTCCCGTGCCAGCACCGTGAACTCGGCGCCGAGGGTATCGAGCAGGTCATTGAGGGCGAAGGATTTGCGGTCGGGGTTGATCTTGCCGTTTTCCAGGCGGGAAATGTCCAGCAGGTCGGTGATCAGGTCTTCGGCCGAGCGCAATGAACTGTCCAGGTGCTGTACCAGTTGCCGGGCTTCGCCTGGCAAACCGTCGTGTTGATGGGACAGTGCGGCGGAGAACAGTCGAGCGGCGTTGAGGGGTTGCATCAGGTCATGGCTGACGGCGGCCAGGAAGCGGGTCTTGGATTGGTAGGCCGCTTCGGCGGTGCTTTTGGCTTCGGTCAGGGCTTCGTTCAGTTGCGACAATTCCCGGGTGCGTTCGGCCACCCGTTGCTCCAGTCCTTCATTGGCTTCGGTCAGGGCCTGTGCGGCTTCGCGGAAGGCGGTGATGTCGGTGAAACTCATGACGAAACCGCCGCCGGGCATCGGGTTGCCGATCAGCTCGATCACCCGGCCGTTCGGAAACAGCCGCTCGGACGTGTGGGCGCGTCCCTGGCGCATCCAGTGCAGGCGCCGGGCGACATGGACTTCGGCCTCGCCAGGACCGCAGAGGCCGCGTTCGGCGTTGTAGCGGATGATGTCGGCAATGGGCCGGCCGACACTGATCAGGCCGTCGGGGTAGTTGAACAGTTCCAGGTATCGACGGTTCCACGCCACCAACCGGAGAGACTGGTCGACCACGCTGATGCCCTGGGTGATGTTCTCGATGGCGCCTTGCAGCAGGGCACGGTTGAACTGCAGCACTTCCGAGGCTTCGTCAGCGATCCGGACCACATCTTCCAGTTGCATCTCCCGACCTTCGATCGCGGCTTTGACCACGGCTCGCGTCGACGAGGCCCCGAGCACGCCGGCCAGCAGGCGTTCGGTGTGGGCGATCCATTCGCTGTCGGCGTTCTGGTTCGGGTTGAAGCCTTTGCCCTGGCGGTAGGCAAAGCGGATGAAACTCTGGCGCGCCCGTTCCTCGCCGACGAAACGTGCCGCCAGTTGCAGCAGGTCTTCGATGTGCACCGCCAGCATCGACCGAGCGCTGGGGCGGGCGCTGATTTCCTGGCCGATGAAACGTCCGGCCTGCCAGTGCTCTGACACACGGGTGCGCGACAGCACCGAGATCCAGGCAAACAGCGTGAAGTTACCGGCCAGGGACAGGACGACGCCTTGGGTCAGTGGGCTGATCGGCAAATGCAAGGGGTTGCCGTGCAGCCAGGCCAGGCCCGGGAACGCGCTCAGGGACCAGCCCAGGCTGTGGGCAGCGATCGGCAGCACCAGGGTGTAGAACCAGAGGAAAATCCCCGCGGCGAGGCCGGCGAATACACCGCGGCGGTTCGCCTGTTTCCAGTACAGCGCACCGAGCATGGCGGGCGCCAATTGGGTGACCGCGGCGAAGGCGATCTGGCCGATGGTGGCCAGGCTCGCGGTGGAACCCAGCAGTCGGTAGCTGACGTAGGCCAGCAGCAGGATCACCACGATGCTTACCCGACGCACCGAGAGCATCCACTGGCGGAACACTTCAAACGGCCGCTCGGCGTTGTTGCGACGCAACAGCCAGGGCAGCAGCATGTCGTTGGACACCATGGTGGACAGGGCGACGCTCGCGACAATCACCATGCCGGTGGCCGCCGAGGCGCCGCCAATGAACGCCAGCAATGCCAGCGCCGGATGGGCTTGTGCCAGCGGCAGGCTGATGACGAATGAGTCCGGCAGCACCGAGCTGGGCAACAGCATTTGTCCGGCGAGGGCGATGGGCACCACGAACAGCGCGGCCAGGGCCAGGTAGGCGGGGAACACCCACTTGGCCAGGCGCAGGTCCTGGGGCTCGATGTTCTCCACTACCGTCACATGAAATTGGCGCGGCAGGCAGATGATCGCCATCATCGCCACCCCGGTCTGCACCACCATGGACGGCCAGTTGATGGTTTCTTTCCAGTACTGCTCCAGGCGCGGTGCGAGCATCGCCTGGTCGAACAAGTCGTCGAAGCCGTCGTAGAGGCCGAATGTCACGAAGGCGCCGACCGCGAGGAAGGCGAACAGCTTGACCAGGGACTCGAAGGCAATGGCCAGCACCATGCCGCGGTGGTGTTCGGTGGCGTCGAGGTTGCGGGTGCCGAACACGATGGTGAACAAGGCCAGGATCAGCGAGACGATCAGCGCGGTGTCCTGGGCGCGGGTGCCCATGGCATCGGCACCGGCGCCGATCAAAAGGTTCACCCCGAGCACGATACCCTTGAGTTGCAAGGCAATGTACGGCAGCACGCCCACCAGGCAGATCAGCGCGACCACCACCGCCAGCGACTGGGACTTGCCATAGCGGGCGGCGATGAAGTCGGCGATGGAGGTGATGTTCTCCTGTTTACTGATCATCACCATTTTTTGCAGGACCCATGGCGCCAGCACCAGCAACAGGATCGGTCCGAGGTAGATCGGCAGGAATGACCAGAGCTGTTCGGCCGCCTGGCCCACCGCGCCGAAGAAGGTCCAGCTGGTGCAATACACCGCCAGCGACAGGCTGTAGACCCAGGCCCGTACCCGTGGCGGCAACGGCGTGCTGCGCCGGTCACCGTAGAAGGCGATGGCGAACATGATGGCCATATAGGCCAGGGCAACAACGGCGATCAGCCCGCTGGACAACGACATGGAAACTCCCGAACGAAGAACACCGGGCTTGGGCCCGGCAAGACAGTCTCGCATGCCTGCTCGGGTTCGTCAGTGTCGACCAAGGTCGAGGCGTGGTGGGGTGTCGCACTCGGGTCATGTCGTGGATTTGCGGGCCTCATCGCGAGCAGGCTCGCTCCCACAGGGGGATGTGCGACGGACACAAACTTCTCATACACCTCTGAAAATGTGGGAGCGAGCCTGCTCGCGAAAGCGCCGGGTCAGCTTGCATCAATGGTGAATGTAAAGTCGTCTTCGCGAGCAAGCCCGCTTGTGTCTGAGTAAGGGAATAAACTCTGGGGTGA